>DASQHL010000001.1:0-7928 GCA_035632115.1 Dehalococcoidia bacterium
TGCGATCCTCTTCGACCTCGGCATCGGCCGCCACGACCGCTGGCCCACTGCCGACGCCGGCTATCGCGCCGCCGCCGCCGCCCGCCGCCGCACCGCCGAGGGGAACGTAGGCGCCGGCATGGGCGCCACCGTCGGCAAAGCGCTCGGCCCCGAGCGTGCGATGAAGGGCGGCCTCGGCACCGCCAGCGAGCGCGGGCACACCGGCCTCATCGCCGGCGCGCTCGCCGCAGTCAACGCCTCTGGTGACGTCGTCGATCCCGCCACTGGCCGCCGCATCGCCGGCCCCCGCGGCAAGAGAGGCGCGATCGAGGACACCGTCGAGCTGCTGCGCGAAGGCCGTGTCTGGCAGCCCGAGGCCGCCGGTCAGGACACCGTGCTCGTCGTCGTGGCCACGAACGCCGCCCTTACGAAAGAGCAGGCCAACCGCGTCGCCACAGTCTGTCACGACGGCCTCGCCCGCGCCGTCCGCCCCGCGCACACCCCCGGCGATGGCGACGTCGTCTTCACGCTCGCCACCGGCGAGATCCCCGTCGACGCCATCGCCTACCGCACCGTCGAAGCACTCGCCACGCTCGCCGTCGAGCGCGCCATCGTCCGCGGCGTCCTCGCCGCCGAAACCCTCGCCGGCTACCCCGCCGCGCGACCGCTACGCTCTAGCTCGTAGTCTTCGCTGCTCGCCTCCGCCTCGCGCTTCCCGTCTCCCCCCTCACGGGCACGCCGACGGTTGCGCGAACGCCCAATCCAGCAGCCGCTCCGCGTCCGTATACCGGTCCTGGCTCCGCATCAGCGACACGATGATCCGCCGCCCGCCCCGCGTCGCCGACCCCACGATCGTCTGCGCCGATTGCTCCGTGTAGCCGATCTTCACGCCGTCGGCGCCCTTGTAGTCCGTGATCAGCCGGTTGCCGTTCCACACCGGCGGCCCGTCCCACTTCGGCTGCCACGACGTCGTCGAGACGATCGTGCGCAGCGTGTCGTTCTGCATCACGTAGCGCGCCAGCCGCGCCATGTCGTAGGCGCTCGAATACAGGTCCTTGTCGTACAGCCCGTGCGCATTCGTGAAGTGCGTGTCGGTCAGCGCCAGCGACTGCACCTTCTCGTTCATCAGCGCCACGAACTTGTCCTGCGTCCCCCCGATTCCTTCCGCGATCGCGATCGCCGCATCGTTGCCGGACGGGAGCAGCAGCCCGTACAGCAGGTCCAGCAGCGAAAGCTCCATCCCCGGCTTCAGCCCCATGATCGTGGAGCCCGTGTCCTGGTAGAGCTTGGCGCTGTCCACGTTGGTCGTGATCATCTTGTCGACGCTCGCGTGGTCGACCGCCACCGCCGCCGTCATCAACTTGGTCAGGCTGGCCGGCGGCAACCGCAGGTGCGGGTTGCGCCCGTAGATCTGCGCCCCGCATGAGCCTTCGATGATCGAGATGGAGCGCGCGCTGACGAACGGGAAGCCGGCCGGCTCCGTTGGCTGGGGCGTCGGCACCGCCAGCAGCCCCGCCGTGGGGTCCGCGCCGGCCTCCGCCGCCGACACCGATGACGAGCAGACCGCCCCGCAGCCGCGCGGCGCCCGCCCGTCATACACTGCGCCCGACGCCCACCCGGCCGACATTGCCAGCACGGCCAGCATCAGCCCGGCGATCGCCGCACCCACCCCGCCACGGGTCGCGCGGTTCAGTACTCCCATTCGCCGCCGAGTATACCCGCCGCGATCGCCCCTGACCACCCCTTCGATCACAAACGTGATCAGTTCTTTCTATCCCGCCGAGATCAGGCATAAGCGAGACCGCGCCGCCACCGCCGTTCAACCCGTTGACGAATCGCGCGGACAGCGATTGACACGTCCGATAGCAGTGATATATACGTGGGGCGCTATTTAGCTTCGAAATGTGAGCGTTGAGCCCTGTTTGACACCTTATTGACACCTTATCCGTGACCAGTCATAGGAGGTAGACATGACAGGTAGAGGCAAAGGCGAAGGCGAAGGCAGCATCTTCCGGCGGAAGGATGGCCGCTGGGCGGCAAAGGTCGTCACCATGGGCGTGACATCGTCGCGTACGCAGAGACCAAGGTAATTATCCCCTTGACGTAGGCGACGGCGGTATGATCGCGTCCGAAAGCGAGGTCGCCCCGTGACTGTCTGCATTGCTGCCATCGGCACATGGACGCCGCCGCCTCCCTCTCCTCCGGAACCCGTGGTGATCTTGGCGGCCGACCGCATGATTACGGTCAAGGACGTGCGTGAGTACGAATTGTGGGATCAGACAAAGACGTTCGAGTTGACTACCCATATCCGGGTTCTAATGTCCGGAAGTGTGGAGCCGTTGCTAGAAATCTGTCGAGATGTCCGTTCACGGATGGAGGCTGGGGGAATAACTGGGGTTCAAGCTGCTGCCAAGATGATCGCCAGTGAGTTCAGCGCGATCCGGGCACAGCGTAACGAGCGCCGCGTCCTTGCCCCGTATGGACTTACCTTCGACACGTTTCATTCCCGCCAGAAGCAGTTCTCTACCGACTTCATTGAGCAGATCCATACTGATCTCGCCGATTGGCGGCATGCTGACCTTGGGGGAACGGCACTCGTTGCGGGCGTTGACGATTCGGGTGGTCACATCTATCTCATCGATGATCCTGGACAAGAGGAATGTTGTGATGCTGCCGGATTCGCCGCGATTGGCATCGGCACCGATCACGCGGAAGCCGAGTTCATGGCCGCGCGCTACACCCAGAATTGGATGTGGACTCATGGTCTCGTATTGAGCTACGCAGCGAAGAAGCGCGCTGAGGTTGCACCCGGCGTCGGTTGGGCAACGGACTTGTACTACATTACGAAGGCCGCTGGCACCATCTACTTCGAGCCTAACTCTCCCCTGCAAGTGTTTCTTGCGGGCGTCTACCGGGACCGGCAGATTGCCGAGTTAGATGCCTTATTTGCAGATCACAAGAAGCTCTTAGACTGGATGGCCGACAATGCCACCAAAGAAGCTGCCGCCGCCCCGAAAGAAACTGCTCAAGCAGCCGTCAAAGCAATCCAATCCGGAGCGACCCCCACTGACGCGGAGGGAGTTCCAGACGGCCCTAAAGAAAGTGAGCCGCAGGACTAAGCCTTCGCCACCTGATAGTACTCGGCACTCGGCACTCGTCATGAACAGTTGGCGATGAGTGGCACGTCACTAAAGAGGTTCGCTACCACGGTACCGGCCACCACGGTACTGCTGTCCGCGAGTTCATTCCACCGTCGTCTCGCCTCAGCGAATCCCAGTTGCGCCGCTAACGTGCGCAGGGTGCAGATGCAGCCCGGCACACTTAGGTGTGTGTTAGTCGGGTTGTGGCAGTAGTCCTGTACGAGTTGGTCGTCACCGGGGGTAGAAATTGTCGGAGCCACGTAGGGTGTGCCCGGCGTGACTGCGGCGATGCCCTGCGCCTCCACGGTCGCGGCGCTGTTGTCGCTCGACGATGATGCTGGCTCCGTGGCGTAGACGTAGGCGTAGACGCCGACTGCCACGACGATGAGCCCGACGAGCATGGCGACGAGCCATCGCACGCTCTTGCCCGCGTACAAGCGCCGGGCGATTAGACTCAGCAGGAACAGCACGGGTACCTCCTAGTTTGCGTCCTCGTCCTCGGCTTCGTCCTCGGCGTCGGCCTCGGTCACCATGTCTTCGAGGAAGCGTACCAGCAGGCCGAAGACCTCGTTGAGTTCCTGCATCTGCCCGCCTTGCAGCAGTTCAATCGTGCCGGGGAACTTGTCGCCGCCGAACTCCTCCATGTACTCGTCACAGAACGCGTAGCGGTCGGCCCGCGAGCCCAGCCACGCGGCAGTTGGCCCGTGTAGATGTCGGGCTCCAGTTCGTCACGCGCGTCGTCCGCTTCGTCGTGCGCCGCGAGCAGGTCAGCGCACTTCTCGAACGGCTTGTAGCGCCAGTCATCCGGGAACATGTCGCCGTGCGCCGCGTGGACGGCGTCAGTCATCCACTCGGGTGAGCCGTCCTTAAATGTATGCGCTGGTTGCAACGCGTGCATGCACTGCGAAACCGGAGACCACGACACCGCACATTACGCCTTCGACGTGGCACAAGATGTGACATCTGACACCTTATCCTGACACCTTAACCCAGTCAGTTCCTGTCAAGTGAGGGCACACTTTGAAGCTAACATGGCACCTTGAGTCAGATGGAGTCAGCTTGGTATGGTTGCAGTGATATATACGTGAGATGCGACGCCGATCCCCTCACGGGACGGCGACCGTGTGGGAAGATGTCGTTGCGATACCAGGCTGCTTGGATCCGCACGGACCGAGACGGCACAGAGCGCGAGCCCGCACTGGCTCTCCGCGTGCCTCTTCGGCCGGATCGAAGAGGCACTGTTGTTGCCCGGGAGGCCCGTTGCGCACCGTACTCAAGAGCAAGATCCACCGCGCCCGCGTCACCCAGGCTGATCTCCACTACGAAGGCAGCATCACCATCGACCCCGATCTCATGGATGCCGCCGATATCCTCCCCTTCGAGCAGGTGCACGTCCTCGACGTCGACAACGGCGCACGCCTCGCCACCTACGCCATCCAGGGCGCGCGCGGCAGCGGCCAGGTCTGCATCAACGGCGCCGCCGCCCGCCTCGTCAGCCCCGGCGACACCGTGATCATCCTCACCTACGCCACCGCTAACGACGATGACGCCCGCGACGTCGCCCCCGCGCTTGTCTACGTCGACGAGTTCAACCACATCACGCGCATCGGCAATCACATCGATCCCGCGCCCGTCGCCTGAGCACGCCTGGGGAGGCCGCTATGCCACGCATCACCACCGCCGACGTCCGCGAGATGAAGCAGCGCGGCCAGAAGATCGTCATGATGACGGCCTACGACTACCCGACCGCCCGCCTCGTCGAAGAGGGCAGCGCGGACCTCGTGCTCGTCGGCGATACGCTCGGCATGGTCGTGCTCGGCTACGACTCCACCGTCCCCGTCACCATGGACGACATGGTCCACCACACGAAGGCCGTCGTCCGCGGCACGCAGCGCGCCATGGTCGTCGGCGACATGCCCTTCGGCAGCTACCAGGCCGGCTGGCACGACGCCATGCTCAACGCCGCCCGAATGATGAAGGAGACCGGCTGTGGCGCGGTGAAGCTCGAAGGCGGCGTCCGCTCCGCCGAGACCGTCCAGAAGCTTGTCGAGGCCGGCATCCCGGTCATGGGCCACATCGGCCTCACGCCGCAGTCCGTGAACCAACTCGGCGGCTTCAAGGTGCAGGGCAAGACGCCCGCGGCCGCCGTCCAGCTCATGCACGACGCCCAGGCCCTTGAACAGGCCGGCGCCTTCGCCATCGTCCTCGAGACGATCCCCGCGCCCCTCGCCGGCCTGCTCACCGAACGCCTCAGCGTCCCCACCATCGGCATCGGCGCCGGTCCCGACTGCGACGGCCAGGTGCAGGTCTTCCACGACATGCTCGGGATGTTCGATGCCTTCGTCCCGAAGCACGCCGGCCACTACGCCCGCGTCGGCGATGTCATCCGCGACGCCGTCGCCCGCTACGCCGCCGATGTCCGCTCCGGTGCCTTCCCCACCGAGCGCGAGAGCTTCAAGATGGACCCCGCTGCCCTCGCCGAGCTCCGCCCGGCCGGCAGCGCGATCCAGCGCCGCCACGCCCTCGGCCTCGACGCCTGACCCGTTCGATGCGCGTCTTCCGCACCATCGCCGAGCTGCGTGCCTGGCGCGCCGGCCTCCGCGCCGACCTCGGCCTCGTCCCCACGATGGGCTACCTGCACGAGGGCCACCTCTCGCTCGTGCGCGCATCGCGCATGCAGAATGCGCACACCGTCGCCACCATCTTCGTCAACCCGACCCAGTTCGCTCCCGGCGAGGACCTCGCCACCTACCCCCGCGACGAAGCCCGCGATCTCGCCCTCCTCGAAGGGGAGCGTGTCGATGCCGTCTTCGCGCCCTCGGTTGACGAGATGTACCCGGCGGACTTCAGCACCTACGTCACCGTCGAAGGCCTCACCGCACGCCTCGAGGGCGCCAGCCGCCCCGCGCACTTCCGCGGCGTCACGACCGTCGTCCTCAAGCTGTTCGAGATCGCCGCGCCCCACCGCGCCTACTTCGGACGCAAGGACGCGCAGCAGCTCGCCGTCGTCCGCCGCATGGTGCGCGACCTCGACGTCCCCGTCGAGATCGTCGGCATGCCGATCGTCCGTGAGCCCGACGGCCTCGCGCTCAGCAGCCGCAACGTCCGCCTCACGCCCGAACAGCGTGCCGCCGCCGTCGTCCTGTCTCGCGCCGTGCGCCTCGCACAGGACCTCTACGCCGCCGGCGAGCGCGACGCCCGCCACATCCGCGCCCGCATGACAGACCTGCTTGCCACGGAGCCGCTCGCTGCCGCCGACTACGTCAGCGTCGCCGATGCCGCCTCGCTCCAGGAGTTGGACCGTATCGATCGCCCCGCCCTCGTCTCGCTCGCAGTCCGCTTCGGCGCCACTCGCCTCATCGACAACACCACGCTCGCCTGAGCAGCCGCCGTCTCGATGGCGTTGCGCCCGCCTGTTACAATTCGGTCGTCCCGCGCGGTCCGGCGCGGGCAGTGTCGTCAGGGAGCAGGAACCCCCAATGTCCGGCCACTCGAAATGGTCCCAGATCAAGCGCCAGAAAGGCGTTGCCGACGCCCAGCGCGGCCAGCTCTTCACGAAGCTCTCCAAGGAGATCATCATCGCCGCCAAGCAGGGCGGCCCCGACCCCAACGCCAACTTCCGCCTCCGCCTCGCCGTCCAGAAGGCGCGCGAGAACAACATGCCCGCCGATAACATCGACCGCGCCATCAAGCGCGCCGCTGGCGGTGGCGACGGCGCCGACCTCGCTGAGATCATGTACGAGGGCTTCGGCCCCGCTGGCACCGCCGTCCTCGTCGAAGTCGCCACCGACAACCGCAACCGCATCGTCGCCGAGGTGCGCAACGTCTTCACCCGCGCCGGCGGCACCCTCGGCGAGTCCGGTTCCGTCGCCTGGAACTTCGACGCCCGGGGCGTCATCTCCGTCTCGCCGAACGGCAAAGACCCCGACGACATCGCCCTCTGCGCCATCGACGCCGGCGCCGAAGACGTCCAGGTCGGCGAGGACAGCATCGAGATCTACACCGCGCCTGCCGATCTCGAGAAGGTGAAGAAGGCGCTCGAGGACAACGCCATCAAGGTCGAATCGGCCGAGCCCGCCCGCGTACCGAAGACCACCGTCCAGCTCGATGAGAAGGCCGCCGTCCAGATGCTCCGCCTCGTCGAGAAGCTCGAACAGCTCGACGACGTCCAGAAGGTCTACTTCAACGCCGAGTTCTCCGACGACGTGCTCGCGTCGTACACGAGCTGATCGTGAGCCCCAGCGCTGCCGCGCCCGAGCTGATCCTCGGCATCGACCCCGGCACGCGTGTCACCGGCTGGGGCGTCGTCGCAGTCACCGCCGCTCAGCCCCGCGCAGTCGAGTCCGGTGTCATCGCGCCGCAGGCGAAGTGGCCGATCGAGCAGCGGCTCGTGTACATCTTCTCCGAGCTGCGTGACATAATCCAGCAGTTCACTCCTGCGTCCGTCGCCGTCGAAGACCCGTTCGTCGGCACCAACGCCCGCTCCGCCATGGCCATCGGCGAGGCCCGCACCGTCGCCATGCTCGCCGCTACGCTCGCCGGCGTCAGCGTCCATCACTACCCGCCCGCCACCATCAAGCAGCGTGTCGCCTGCTACGGCCAGGGCGACAAGGCGCAGGTCCGCGAGATGCTGCGCCTCCAGCTCGGCATGGACGCCGCCCCCGACGACCTGAACGCCAGCGACGCCCTCGCCGTCGCCCTCTGCCACGCCATGCAGCGCCGCGCCGATGAGCTGCTGACAGCCGCGCGCGGGGAAGGCGGGTAAGGCGGGTAAGGCCTGGTTGCTGGCGGACGGTGGCCCGTCAGTTG
>DASQHL010000002.1:0-5427 GCA_035632115.1 Dehalococcoidia bacterium
AAGGCAACCTGCGCGCCGGCGCGACCCAGGCCGGCCTCACCGGCGGCGGCGAGACGGGCGAGGCGCTCGCCATCCTCCTCGGCGGCGGCACCAGCGATGCCCAGCTCCGCGAGGGCTACGGCAAGCTGCTCGCGATCCGGAAGCGCCAGGTCAATGAGTACATGCATCGGTTGGAGGTCGTCGGCCTGGGCGACCGCCGCGAGCGCATGAACCCGTTCATGGCGATGCTGCTGGACCCGCCGAAGAACTGACGGTCCCTCGCAACGCACCACGCAGGGGCACGTGAGAAGCGTGCCCCTCCTGACGAAACAGCCGACCACCGATAACCGACGCCGACAACCGAGGTGCCCCATGGCTGACGCGGACACGCAGACGGAACAGAAAGAGGGCGAGGGCGTCACGCCCCCGCAGATCCCCGGCGTGCTCACGCCGCCCGCGCTCGACATGTCGTGGGCGAAAGTGCCGACGGAGCGCCCGCCGAAGCCCGTGATCGGCGCCGATGGCTTCACCCTGCGCCTCGCCGATGCCGGCGCCTACGCCTGGGTGCCCGACCACTGGCCGTACGAGAACGACACGCCGCGCGGCTCCTACCCCTCCGAGAACATGGGCCTGCCCGCGCCGTACACCATCTACGACAAGGCGGAGGTCTGGGCCGAGAACGCCGCCGACCTCTACGAGACCGCCATCAAGGAGCAGTGGAAGCCCGCGACGCAGATCTCCTGGAACACCATCGAGCCCCTGGACGATCACATCGAGGCCTCGCTCGACCAGATCTTCTCCAACGTCTCCGAGCAGGCATACAACTCCAACCAGGTGCTGATGGGCTGGCTGAAGGAGATCTCCTACGGCTACCACGAGGTGAAGCTCTACCTGGCGACGCAGGTCTTCGACCACGCCCGCCACGTCGAGGCCTTCCGCAAGCGCGCCCTCTCCAACAACGGCGGCCTGGGCGTCCAGACGCCGGGCTTCTTCAACCGCACCGTCTACGCCTCGTTCAAGTTCACCGAGCTGGTCTGCTACATCAACATCATCCGCACGTCGTTCCTCCTCGCCCTGTGCGAGATGGGCGACAAGCTCGGCCGCTCGCAGGCTGACCGCCAGCTCTTCGAGCTCACGGCGTCGGACCTCCGCCGCCATCTGGCGTATGGCGTCGAGCACCTGCGGTACTACCTGCTCAACGGCGACACCCAGAAGCGCCGCAACGTGCGCGTCTGGCTGGAGCGCGGCGAGATCATGATGGCCGCCGACATGAAGCGCGACAAGCCTACGCGCGAGGCGCTGATTCTCTCGCTGGGCAGCACCTTTGTCGAGGGCAAGGCACGCCTCAAGGAGCTGCGCGACGCCCAGCTCGCCCGCTACCTGCAGGCGCTCGAATCATCCACCTACTACGGCCACGCACAGCACGTCACCGAGTCAATGCGCCAGGCAATCGACACTCCCTAGCAGAACACCATCGCCCGAACACCGTAAGGGCGGCCCCACGTGGCCGCCCTTTCTTGATCCCCTCGACCGATCACGTCGGACCGTCGTATCCTGCGCCCTGCGATCCCCTCGTCCCGTCCCAAGGAGCTGTCATGACCACCCCCTCCCGCCTCAACATCACCCGCGACGGCACGACCATGATCGTCGCCTTCGACAACCTGCCCCGCCACACCCTCACCGCCCACATGGTCACCGAGCTCCGCGCCATCGTGGATAAGCTCGCCGCTGACGAAGAGACGCGCGTCCTTGTCCTCACCGGCGCCGCCCAAGGCACATTCATCACGCACTACGACGTGGGAGAGCTCGCCGTCACGTCGGACGCCGCCCGCGAGCACCAGAACATCGGCTCCGGAGCGGAGCTGCACGGCATGCACCAGCTCCTGCTCGCATTGCAGGCGTTGCCCCAGCCGGTGATCGCCGCCGTCAACGGCACTGCGATGGGCGGCGGCTGCGAGCTCGCGCTGGCCTGCGACTTCCGCATCATGGCGCGCACCGGTGTCATCGGACTGCCCGAGGTGCGCGTCGGCATTCTGCCTGGAGCCGGCGGCACGCAGCGCATGACGCGGCTGCTCGGAACGGCGAAGGCCCTGGAGCTGATGCTGCTGGGCAACACGCTGGATGCCGATGCGGCTGAGCGCGCCGGCCTCGTCCACCGCGCCGTCGCGCCGGAGCAGCTCATGCCCCGGGCGCTCGCCCTGGCGCATGAGCTGGCCGCCCGCCCGCGCCTGAGCCTCGCACTGATCAAGCAGTGCATCCTCCAGGGCAGCGAGATGCCGCTCGAAGCCGCCCTCCATGTCGAGCAGCAAGCCTTCTGGCAGACCATGCGCTCCGAAGACGCCTCCCGCCTCATGCGCCAGTACCTCCAGAGCGACCGTCCCCTCGATCAACAGTAGCGCCGGCCGGGCCGCCCGGCCCGATTTAAGGTCTCTCATCCGTCTGTTCAGTCGTCTGGTGTACACTCGCACCCTCCGGCAAGAACGATGGATGGAGAGCACCCATGGCCTACGGCGTTCGAAGCATCGGAATTGGCGCCTGGCTCCGCTACTGGCGCGAACGGCTGCGCAAGCCCGAGGTCGAGCATGAGCTCCCCGGGTCGACAATCGCCGAAGACCAGGAAGAAGCCGCGATCGAACGGGAACGCGAGCGCCGCGACGAGGACGCCGCGTCGTCGGCGTAATTGTGCGTCGCTTCCGCGCCGCGAACCCCAAACGACGAACGGCCAACCTCTAATCGCGCCTCGTGATCGCGTCCACCTCCGCCATCTCCTCCGCCGACAGCCTCCACTCCGCCGCCCGCACATTCTGCTCCACCTGCTCCGGCTTCGTCGCCCCGGCGATCACGCTCGGCACCGCGTCGTGGCTCGCCAGCCAGCCGATCGCCAGGTCGATCATTGCGTGACCGCGCTCGCCGGCGAACGTCTCGAGCCGCGCCAACACGCCGAAGTTCTGCTCGCTCAGCATCGTCTGACCGCGCGGCCCCCAGGCCGCCAGCCGCGTGCCATCGGGCGGTGCCTCGCCCTGCTTATACTTGCCGCTCAGGAAGCCGCTGGCCAGCGGGAAGTAGGGCAGGATGCCCAGGCCGTACTTCTGGCACGCCGGCATCAGCTCCCGCTCCACGCGCCGGTCCAGCAGGTTGTACTGGTTCTGTGCCGAGACGAACGGCGAGAGGTGCTGCTCCCGCGCGATCCACTGCGCCTCCACCACCTGCCACCCGGAGAAGTTGGAGCAGCCGGCGTATCGCACCTTGCCGGCGCGTACGACGTCGTCCAGCGCGCGCATCGTCTCCTCCATCGGCGTCTTCGCGTCCGGAAAGTGCACCTGGTAGAGGTCGATGTAGTCGGTGCCGAGCCGCCGGAGGCTGTCGTCCACCGCCTGCAGGATGTAGCGGCGCGAGCCGCCAGACCACAGCGGCCCCTCGCCCATCGGCCCGCTGAACTTCGTGGCGATCACAACGTCGCGCCGCTTCCCTGCCAGCGCCGCGCCCAGGAACTCCTCGCTCTTCCCGCGGCCGCCGTAGATGTCAGCCGTATCGAACAGCGTGACGCCCAGCTCCAGCGCCTTCCCCACTACCGCCTTCGTCTGCTCCAGGTCGATGCGCATGCCGAAGTTGTTGCAGCCCAGCCCCACGGCCGACACTTGCAACCCCGACCGGCCGAGGTTCTTGTACTCCATTATGCCGCTGCTCCTTCAGATGACTGCCTGCTGTGGAGTCAGATCGTAGCAGGCGTCCGCGCGGCGGGTAAACACGCCGGAGAGAGGGCCTCACTCACCAGGTCTGGCTCGCGGAGCCCGGATCACACGGACGCACCGCGCCCCGCTGCGCCGCTTATCGCCGCCGATCACACTGCCTGGGCCGCGCGCCGGCGATGAGAAATATCCAAGCTCGACGTACCCTGAGCCTGCACCGTCGCGAGATTCACATCTTCGAAACACGCCAGCCGAAGCTGCCTTCTAATCTTCATGAATGAGCGCTGAGGGAGAGCAGCGGCCGCCGCGCAGCCGGGCCGGCTCGTACGTGATGCTGCTGCCGCTCGTGTACATGGCGGTGGTCGGCGCCTGGCTGGTACATACCGGCAACTGGCCCACTGCAGACCAGGTCGCGCTCGCCCTCTTCTTCGCCGCCGTCGTCGCTGGCCGCGGGCTCGGCTTCCTCCGCGACTGGTCCCCGTTTGTGCTGCTGATTCTCGCCTACGAGGCGCTCCGCGGGTTTGCCGACACGCTCGACAAGCGTGTCAACGTCTGGTTCCCGGTCGATGTCGACCGCGCGCTCTTCTTCGGCCACCTCCCCACCAACATCCTGCAGGATCACCTGTGGACACCCGGGCATTTCCACTGGTACGACTACGTCGCCGCGTACATGCACACCACGTACTTCATCGTGCCGCTGGCGTTCGCCTTCTGCCTGTGGCTGTGGAACCGGCGCATGTACTTCCGATTCGTCACGTCCTACCTGCTGTTGTCCTACGCTGGCTTCGTCACCTACCTGCTCTTTCCCGTCGCGCCGCCCTGGTGGGCCAGCCGCGCGGGCGATATCCCGCACGTCGACACGATCCTCGGCACCGTGCTGTCGCAGCACGTCCAGTCCCATCCGATCGAGCTGGCGTACCGCTTCTTCAACGCGAACCCCGTGGCGGCGATGCCAAGCCTGCACGCGGCCTTCCCCACGCTCGTCTGGCTCGTCTGCTGGAAGCTCTGGCCGCGCTGGGGCTGGGCGCTCGTCGTCTACCCCGCCGCGATGGCGCTCTCGGTCGTCTACATGGGCGAGCACTACGTCGCGGATGTCATCGCCGGGTGGGCGTACGGCGCGTCCGCCTTCGCGCTGGTGTGGGTCGTGCCGGAGCGCTGGCCCGGCCTCCGCAGTCGCGGTCCGGTCCGACGCACGTGGGCCCGCGTCCCGGCGCCGGTCAAGGGCCTGCTGGCCACGCTCATCGCGGACTGAACGACCCCCGGCGCTCGCGCGCTCGGAACATCTCCATCGAGAAACGCCGTTGCGGTGCCCCCGTCCGCGTTCATCGATAGGATCGCAAGCCCTCCCAGAGGACATTGAACGGCAGCCGTGGCTCGCGACACACGAAGATTCGCTGCCCCCGCTGCTCGTTCCTCACTCCCAGCGCGTTCCCGATCGTGCCGACCTGCGTCACCTGGCCGAAGTATCGGCGCAGCAGCGCGGCATCGTACCCCACCACGATCACCGTCGCCGGGTCCAGTGCCGCCGGTTTCCAGTACCAGAACGTCAGATCCGGACTCACGACCGGCGGCAGGCCGCTGCCATACCGGAGCAGCGCCCCGCCCTGCCCGAAACTTGATGCCAGTACCACCGCCCGTCCCCGCTCCGCAGCCGGCAACCCGCTGGCGATCGTCTCCACCTGCGCCGCAAGCTCGCGCCAGCCCACCGTGTCCGCGAAGTCCTTGCGGATCGTATCGAGGTGAAAGCGGGTCATCGACG
>DASQHL010000003.1:0-30999 GCA_035632115.1 Dehalococcoidia bacterium
TTCTTCTCAGACAGCGCGGCGCCGCGCACGACGCGGGCGACGCCCGGGATGATCTCGATGGCGATGGCAAAGATCACAGTCCACAGCGACGGACCCAGCGCCTGCACGATGATCAGGAGCAGCAGGAGGCCCGGAAACGCAATGACCGTGTCAACGCCGCGCTGGATTAGCGAGTCAAGCTGGCCGCCGCTGTAACCCGAGATGGTGCCGACTGCCGTGCCGATCGCCGAACCGCCGATGACCGAGAGGAACGCCACTTCGAGCGAGATGCGCGCACCGAAGATGACGCGGCTCATCACGTCATTGCCCGATCGGTCCGTCCCGAACCAGTGGTGGATCGAGAGCCCTTCATTCGTCTGGCCGGCCCGGATGTCCGTCGGGCTGAATGGCGCCAGCAGCGGCGCGAGGATCGCAATCAGGACGAAGGTGACGATGATCAGAAGCCCGATGAAGCCAAGTGGGTTGCGCCTGATCAGCGTTGCCCCGTGCCGCATCATCCCGCCGGCGCGCCCGCGATTCTCCTCGGCGCGCGCCATGATGCTGGGAATGCCGATCTGAATGTCCTTAGCCAATGGCGCGCCTCATGAGTACCGAATGCGTGGGTCGAACCACGCGTAGCTCACGTCGACCGCGAGGTTCAGCAGAATCACGACCACGCCGATGTAGAGCGTCATGGTTTGCACAACCGGGAAGTCCTTGTGGAACAGCTCCTGGAACGTGTACTGACCGAGACCCGGCAGCACGAAGACCTGTTCGATGATCAGCGCGCCGCCCAGCAGGCCCGCCATCTGCAATCCAAGGACCGTGACCACCGGGATCAGCGAGTTCTTCAGTCCGTGCTGAAACACAACCGCACGCTCGCGCAATCCCTTGGCACGTGCTGTGCGCATGTAGTCCTGGCGCATCACTTCAAGTAGCGACGATCGCGTCAGGCGCATGATGCCCGCGGTCGTCGATAACGCGAGCACCGCTGCGGGCGGCACGAACTGTCGCAGGTTGTCGACGGGGTTGCCGAGGAAGCTCACCGTGCGTCCAAGCGGTGGCGCGTAGCCCCAGAGCGTCACCGGGACGATCAACACCAGCGTCGCGACCCAAAAGCTGGGCACGGAAAGCGCGAAGATCGCCGTCACGCGCACCAGATAGTCCGCGGGTGAATTCCTGAACACCGCGGAGATGACCCCGAACGGGATCCCGACGAACACCGTGAAGATCATCGTGAGGATCATCAGCTCAAGCGTCACCGGCAGGCGCTGGCGGATCGCCGATGTCACCGGCTGGTAGAAATAGGTTGATGTGCCGAGATCTCCCGTCACCACGCCTTTGAGCCAGTCGCCGTACTGGCTCTTCGAGTGGAACTGGATGAACAGCGGCGGGCCGCCGGTGACATCGACCGGAAAGCGCGGCTTGTCGAGCCCCAACTGGTGGCGGATCGCCTGGATCTGGTTCGCCTGGCAGGACAGCCCGCACCGCTCCCTCGCCGGGTCGCCCGGGACGATGCTGAGCAGGGTGAACACCGCGATCGACAGCACGAACAGCACCACGACACCAATGAGCAGCCGGCGAATGATGAACGTTTGCATCGCGCGCGCTCTTCTGGAGCGAAGCCCTCCTACGCCTTGTCGAGATACGTTGTGGCCAGTACGTACGTGGAATCCGTGCCGATGTTCTGCGGGATGTTCTTCACGTAGCTCTGGTACAGCGTGTACGCATACGGCGTCACCAGGGGCAGGAACATCGGGCCCTTGGCGTAGATCTGGCGCTGCACGTCCTGCACCTTCTTCGCCTGCGCGACCGGATCCGTGACGCCCTTCGACGCGTCGATCGCCGCATCGATCTCCGGGTACAGCTTCCCGATGCCGATGGAATAGATGTGGTTGCGCGCAGCGCCCTCCGAGTGCTCGAAGTCCATCTCGAACTCCGCATACCCATAGATCTGGTTGAGCGCCAGGCTCGCGTCGTACTTGAGGTTGGTGTAGTTGCCGAGCCACGTGGGAAACGCCTGGGCGTCCGCCTTGACGTTGAATCCCGCATCCTTCATCTGCCGGAGCCACACCGGCAGGTGCAGGCTGTGCTCCTCGATGTTCGACTCGGCCGGCCACATCACGTTGATGTCGATGGTGTCGTTGCCCGTCGCCGCCTTGATCAGCTGCTTCGCCTGGGTGGGGTCGTAGGGCTGGAGCTTCGCCAGCTCGTCCGGAGGCAACGCGTAGTCGCCGAGTGACCAGTGCACGAGCCCGTCAGCCTTCGCCTCGCCCTTGTAGACGCGGTCGATGTACTCCTGGCGATTGAGGGCGTACATCGCCGCCTGGCGGATGCGGATGTCATCCCACGGCTTTGTCGTCGGGTTCATCGTGAAGGAGATGAAGGTATCCGTTGGCTCTCGGTCAACAGCGTAATTGCCGTTGGACTGGAGCGATTTCGCGTCATCGACATTCTGCGCGCCGTATGTGTCAATCTGCCCGGACTGGAACGCCGTCGATTGCGCCGACCGATCGGCGATGATCTTGACGCTGATCCCGTCGACGTAGGGGAGCTGGGCGTTGTTGCTTGCTTCGTCCTTGCGATAGTAGCCCGAATTGCGCTCCAGCAGCGCTCCCTGCCCCTCGACGTACTTGCCGGGGTTCAGCACGAACGGCCCCCCTCCCGCCGATGCCGACTTCATCTTGTCCGGCGTATCGATGAGTTCCCTCGGCACGATCGTGTTGAGAGGGCTGCCGATCCGGTAGAAGAAGTACCCGTACGGCTTCGGTGTTTTGATCGTCAGCGTCTTCCCGTCCGGCGACGCTTCCACCGACTGGATCCACTGGCCGACGAAGGCGTACGCGTTGGACTGCGGGAGCGCCTTGATCCGGTCAAACGTTGCCTTCACGTCCGCGGCGTCCACGTTGCGCTCGGGGACGCCGAGCTGGTTCGGGCCGATCTTCACCCCGTCGCGGATCGTGAAGATGTACGTCAGATTGTCTGGCTGCTCAAGGCTGATCCCCAGGTCGTCGAACCTGAAGTCTGCCTTCTTCGGTGAGCGGTTGATCACCACGTTGTACAGCTTCGGAAAGTAACCGACGCCGCCGGCGATCGAGAGGTGCGGGTCGAACGTGTCGAAATCGACAGACGTGCCGATCTTATAGATGCCACCACGCTTCGGTGCGTTCCCGGGGTTCAGGTACAGCCCCGACGGCGTCGCGCCGGCCGCCGGCGTATTGGCGCTCGGCGTCGTGCCGCTGGTGCTCGTGCTCGTACCGCCGCAGCCGACCAGCCACGCCGCGCCCGCTGCTGCACCGGCAACGCCCGCGCCCTGCAGCACGCGGCGCCGCGATACCTGCTGCAACCCAACCTTGTCCCAGTAGCGACCGGCCATGTCTCGTGTCTCCCTTCAAGAGAAGCAATTCCGATCGCCGCGGGATTCCGGCGACCCTGTGAGATGCGTATCACGGGTCTTCTGACGTCGTTCCAATACCGCTCCTCTGCTTCAATGCGCCTGTGAGAGCGTGAGCGTCCCCGGTCGCCGTTGAAATCCATGGTCTTGCCCCGGACGGGACGCTTCCAGAGACGATCGGCACCGACCGGGGGGCCATATGGCTCACCTGCCGCGGCGGATGGACACCGGAGTGGCGGCAGTGCCGGCGTCGCTTAACGGCCACCGGACGTCCGCCGCTGCCGTGGCCCGCGTCACGTGCCCGGGCCGGCGACCACGCCAACCCACCACCTCCACTTCGCCGTGCATTCCGCCGTGGGCCCCCGCCGGCCATTGCTCGATGATGGGCCATGAGGCTCTATGACAACCACGGGCGCGGGCGTACACTGGCCGGCGCGCCGGCCCGACGGCTGGGCAGGGGAGCCATACGATGAAGATCCTTGCGACGTTCGACGGGTCCGCGTTCTCCGAGGCGATCCTGCCGCTGCTCGCGCTGATCGCTGGCCTGCCCGCCGCGGAGTTCACGCTGCTCTCAGTGGCGCACGAGCCACACGGCCAGCTGGCGCACCTCAGTGGCGTCCACCCGGACGCCACCGGGGAAGTGCTCGGCTCGCAGCCCGTCGTGGTTGAGATCCCCGGCGCCCAGTGGGCCGAAACAAAGGGCCAGGCGATCGAACGGCGGCAGTCTTCCCGGGAGGACTACCTCGCTGCGTTGGTGGCGCGGCTGCCGGCGGGGGTG
Source organism: Dehalococcoidia bacterium (assembly GCA_035632115.1). GTDB lineage: Bacteria > Chloroflexota > Dehalococcoidia > DSTF01 > JACRBR01 > DASQHL01. The sequence continues at coordinate 4,152 of DASQHL010000003.1, forward strand.
AAGGTAGAACTTGCGGCGGCGGTCTCGGATAACGCGGCCGAGGCGATCGTGCACGCCGCCCAGGAGCGTGCTGTGGACGTAATCGTGATGGCCACGCACAGTCGCGGCCCGCTGGTGCGTGCCCTGTTCGGTTCTGTGACCGAACAAGTCGTCCGCTCGGGAGTGGCGCCCGTGCTGGTGGTACATCCGAAGGACGGCTGACCGGATGTCTCGCCACTGCTGCCATCGAGCTCCGGTCTCGCCAACGATGAGGAGAATCGGTGTGTCTCAATCTCGACCAGGGTGCGTCCGCCGCGTCGCACGCCGAAGCGTGATCGTAAGCCGGATGCAACGGTATTCGAGTACGTGGGTTGCACCTATGGACGCCGGCCTGCCGTGAGACGGCGACGACACGCTCGCGCCCTGGGCATCGAAGACCCAACATCCGCCGCGAGCGGGTGGCGACGGACCGTGGGCCGACGAGGATGTGGGCTCAGCATCGCCGTGCTGCTCCTGTTCACCGCAGCATGCTCGTCCGCGCCGTCGGCGACGTCCGGCAACGCCGGCCGTGTCCCCCTGCCGCTGACGCTGACCAGCTCGGCGTTCGTCAATGGCGGAGCGATTCCGGCGGACTTCAGCTGTGACGGGCGCAACACGTCGCCGCCGCTGTCATGGAGCGCACCACCGGCGGCCACCCAGGCGCTCGCGGTCCTCGTCCAAGACGAGGATGTGCCGGGCACATTCACGGACTGGGCACTCTACGACCTCACGTCCGGCACGTCGCTGCCGCCCGGCATCCCCGCGAGCGCGACCCTTGCTTCGGGCGGCAAGCAGGCGCTGAACGGCACGGGCGCGGTCGGCTACGCCGGCCCGTGCCCCCCGCGCGGCTCGATGCACCAGTACGTCTTCCGCATCATCGCCTTGGACCGGTCAACAGGACTGCCACCGGGCTCAGCGGCAGCAGATGTCAAGAACGCCATGCAGGGCCACATCATTGCGATGGGCGAGCTGGCCGGGACCTATACCGCAAGTCCAAACGCCGTGGTCGCACGCCCTCCAGGCGCGGGCGAAGCCCCCGCCGCCTCCCCCTCCGCGCCCCCGCCGCCGCCCCGCGTTACGGTGACTCACCATGGCGAAGGCACGGCCATGCTGATCGCAGCGATCGCGGGGGCGGCGCTGGTAGCTGTCCTGGGTGGATGCAAGGCTGCCATGGCCCCCGGCGAACGCCGCAGGGCTTCGTGAACGGATCTACGCCTTCCGCGTGCGCGTGACACCGCAACCCCGCTGCGGGTCGCTCACCCGCGAACGGTCTTCTGCGCGGCCCTCGTGTGCAGTTCGTGGAAGCACAGGGGCGCTTGGTAGCCACGCGATCGTCCGTCCCTGGCCCGATCCTGCCACGACAGGACGTCGTGTCATCTCACCGGCGCTGGCGCATCGCCTCGAGTGCCGCCGGCGCGACGATCACCATCATCGCTCCGGCGGCTAGCGGCCCGATGACACCCACGCCCTCGTTGACGTGAAACAGCAGCAGCGAGACGAACACAGATGCCGCGAACACGCGCGCCGCATGCGCCGTGGCTGACGCAGCACGGTACACCCGGGCGCTCCTGAGCAGGCGTTGCATGGCGATCTCGATCCAGGCGGGGCAGTAGGTCCGGGACGCTCCAATGACCCGGACATAACGATCCTCTCGCGCCCGCGTCCTCAGGTCAAGGCCGGGTGTCAAGATCAGCAGATCCTCCGAGGTCACGCCTCACCGGTCCCGCCCGGGACCATGCCCCTGGCTCAACGTCGGAGCGAAGCGACGGCTCAGATCTGGCTGTAGCCGCTCCCCCGCATCGCCGGGTTCACGCCGATCCCCTGCCCCTGTTCGATCCAGCCGAACTCCTTCAGGATCTGCTGGCTGTACGTCACGCGCCCTGTCACCTTCTCGAGGGGCTCCGTCGCCAGTAGCAGCGCCGCCTTCGCCATCATCTCGGGGGGCTCGCCGCGCGGGTCGTCCAGCCCGCGCACCAGCTTGTGATGCACCGTGCCCGCCGTCGGAACTACCTGCGACGGCGATACGCACGTCACCGAGATCCCGTTCGCCTGCACCTCCGCCGCCAACCCCTGCGTGAACCGCTCCAGTGCCGCCTTCTCCGCGCCGTAGCACGTGCCACCGCCCAGCGGGTTCGTCGCGTACGGCCCCCGCCCCGGCCCGATCGCCGCGCCCGACGAAATGTTCACGATCGCTCCAGAGCCGCGCGGCACCATATCCTCCAGCGCCAGCTTGCTCAGGATGAACGGCGCGTGGAAGTTCACCGCCCACGAGCGCATCCAGCGGTTGACCGGGTAATCCTTGATCGGCACGAAGTACGTCAGCGCCGCATTGTTCACCAGCACATCGATCGGCCCGTACGCCGCCCGTGCCGCGGCGATCAGCCGCTCGCACTCCTCGGGCTGCGAGATGTCCACCGCCACCGGCGTCGCCTCTCCCCCCGCCGCCTGGATCCCGCTCACCGTCGTCTCCAGCGACCCCTCGTACTGGTGCTCCCCCTCACGCAGCGTCCGCGCCGCGCACACGATCTTGCCACCTTCCGCAGCGAACACCCGCGCGATCTCCGCGCCGATCCCGCGGCTGCTCCCCGTAACGACTACGACCTTCCCATCGAGCTTTCCCATGAACGCTGCCTCCTCACTCGAAGCGGACTGCTTCGTACTCTCCCACGCTCACCTCCACCGCGCAACCTCCTTGCCCCAACATCGCACGCCGCGCACAATCGTGGTGCGCTCGGCGCCCTCCCGCCGGCCCCGCACCACTGAGGACACCCGTGGCGAGCCAGACCATCGAAGATGTCATCAAGGCGATTCTCGAAAACCGGCGGCGGTTCAAGGACTTCTGCTACAGCCTGACGCCCGAGCAGCTTGCGCGTCCCGTGCCCGGGACCACCTGGATCGTCCGCGACTTCGCCGCCCACCTTGATACGCTCGATACCGCGCTCCTCCGCTGGTTCGAGGGCGCAGCCGGCACGGCATCCCTTGACCCCCGCGTCGCGGAGGACGGCGCTCCGTTCGATGTCGACGCCTTCAACGATGCCGCCGTTTCGGCGCGCCGCGACTGGCCGCTCGAGCGCATCTTCTCGGAGGCCGACGCGAACCGCGAGCGCCTGATCGCCTCCATGCGCAACCTGACCGACGAGCAGATCGAACGCCCCATGCACTTCCCCGGCGACAGCAAGCGCCCTCCCGTGGACCTCCCGCTGAAGCTCTTCCTCGGCGGCTGGGCACAGCACGACCCCATCCACGTCGCCGACATGGTCAAGGCGCTGCCGGAGCTTGCCGGCGATCCCGTGATCAACGCCTGGCTCGATAACCCCTTCGTCATTGGCTACCAGGCGATGATGAGCGGCGCCGCGCTCGAATAGCCGTGAACATGCGCATCACGACGGCACTCTGCCTCGCCGCCCTCATCGCTGCCGCCTCCGCCTCCGCGTCACTCGCCTCGTCCGCTGCCGCCGCCGCGAAGCCGAGGCCCGCCGTTGCCGCCGCCAGCACAACCCCTGCCGTCCCGTCGCCGTCGCCCGGATCAGCCACCCCGGCCGTCACGTCCACACCCTACGGCGGTGATGCCTCGCCCGATAGCGTCGGCAATACCGCGGAGAACGCCGTCATCGGCATCGTGCTCGCCGTCCTGGGCGTCTTGGTCGCCGGTCTCGCCATCGGCGGCTGGTACATGTCCCGCCAGGGATAATCGCCAAACAGGTCCACTCCCGCCCCGCGTCGTGAATCGACCGGCGTTGTCTCGCCGGCGCGGGGCCGCCGCACGACGCCTCCGGATCTGGTATCATCCGGGTGCCTTCCTCGTCGCAGTCTCCTGTTCGCCGCGGTTCATTCCGACGCACTCGAGGACTTCACCGACTTGAGTCACGAGTCTCTTGGCTCGTGCAGGGAATACCGCGTAGAAACGTCGTGGTTCGCCGGGCAACACGACAGCCCGATCCGCGAGCACACCCGCGACGATAGGAGAGACACATGGCAACCGGACAGATCAAGCGGCTCGCCCGCGACCGAGGCTTCGGCTTCATCCGGCCCGAGGGGGATTCGGAAGACATCTTCTTCCACACCTCCGCGGTTCAGGGTGGCGTCTTCGACTCCCTGCAGGAGGGCCAGACCGTCGAGTTCGAGAAGGGCAAGGACGAGCGGGACCCCCGCAAGAGCCGCGCGCTCAACGTCCGCGTCGCGGGCTAGCTCGCGCGCTCAACCGCGCGATGCCGTGGCATCGCGGCCTGAACAAACGGTACGGTCGGGCGGCGCGGAGGCAGTCCTCGTCGCCCGGCTACACCCTAAGAGACGCCACCCGGCTGCGCACGCCGATCGGAGTGAGCATGACGACCACGAATCGCATCGTCTCGATCGAAACGCGCAAGGTCCGCCCCGCCGCTCACGAGGTCATCGTCGCCGTCAGCACCCGTGACGACGCGGAGGTCACCGACCGCCGCTGGACCGTAGGGACGGTCCTCCAGGCGATGAGTCGCGCCGAGCGCTTCTGCACGCTGGCGCCCAACGGCCGTCTCGCGAGAGTACAGCGCTACACCTGCGCGGACTGCAAGCACGAGCACATTCGCACCCACGCCAGCGACGCCGCCATCCACGATCTCACCATCCTGCCCCACACGGCTGCGCCGCTCCCGGCGATAGTCGCCGCCACGCTGCGCGCTTGATCGCGCGCCACGCTCGCACCTCGAGCACCTGGGACCGACAGCCATGAACAGCACATCACCGCTACACGATCGAGAGACGCAGCTTCTGCAGGAGGTGGGCGGCCTGTCCGATCGCGTCCGCGCCCTCCGTGCGCACTCCGCATCCGCGAACGGCGCGCAGATCAAGGCGCTCGAACTGCAGGTGCGTTCGAAGTGGGCCGAGCTGCGCACGCTGCGTGCAACGCCGAACGGCCTTCCGCCCACGACCACCGGGAAAGGCATCTGGGGTTGAGCCCCTCGCGGCACGGCGTCGTGCCATGCGACGGACGGCGCCCGGACGTGAATCTATGCCGAAGTCGCCGCGCATGACGGACCCGGCGCCGCCCGAAGGTCTGCCCGACGGCATCGAGAATGGCCTCCGCCACCGGCACCAGTGCGAGATGGTGACAGCGCTCGCCGGTCTCCAGTCCGCCCACCACTGGCTTCGCTGGGACGTCGGCCGCAGCCGCATCCTGTCTGTCGGCGTCTGCCGCGTCTGCGGAGAATGCGATCGCACGACCGTGCAGGCCTGCGCCGACACGGACTGCCAGGCCCACCCCATCTGCCAGCGCCCCTACCGCTAGCCCGCGCGCCCCGCGCCGCACCGATCGGCACGCCCACCCGGGCGCGGCACCCGCAAGCCGCGCGTTAGCGCCTTCGTGCGCGCCGTGCGTATCCCGCGCCGACAGCCACGCATACGATTACTGCCGCCACCACGAACGCGATCCCGTCGCCTCCCGCACCGGGCGCTGGTGGCGGCAACGGCATCGTGCCGAGCGCGATCCCGCCGACCGGTGGCGCGTGCTGGCCGCAATCGGTCGCCGGCTGCCCGACGTACACCATCGGTTCGCCGCCCGGATCACCGGAGAAGCCGCAGAACGACGCCTGCGGTTTCGCCGCCGCGATCACCGCCTGCGCCGCCGCCGCAAGCACACCGGGCCCGCCCGTCGTGGACACGCCCGAGTGCAGCGCGACGTACTCGGCCACTGCGCCGGCCACATGCGGCGACGCGCTGCTCGTGCCGCTCTCGATGGCGTACCCGGACGGATCGCAGAACTGGCACCCATCCGTCGGCACGGTCGAGAGGATATCGACCCCCGGCGCCGCGAGTCGCACGGACGACCCGAAGTTGCTGAAGCTGGCGAACGTGTCGTCCGCCCCGAAGGGCGTTGTTGCACCCGCGTGGTCGCCCTGGCCATCGCTGTCGGCCACGGCGGACACCGTCACGACCTCCGGGTACGCTGCGGGCACCGAGTTCGAGGCGTCCACCCCGCTGTTGCCAGCCGCGACCGCGTAGACGACCCCCGCCGCGACTGAATTGCAGATCGCCTGGTGCAGTGGATCGACCACCGTCATCCCGGACACGCCGCAGGTCGCCGTATTCGTACCGGCCGCCGTTAGGCTCACGTTCGCGACGCGGATCCCGTCCGCTGCCGCGTTCGCCGTCACCCAATCGATGCCGGCGATCAGCGTCGATGTTGACCCCGCACCCGTGCTGTCCACCACCTTCACCGCGTAGACGGGCGCCCCCGCCGCGACGCCCCGGAACCCGCTCGGCATCAGCCGCGCGACGGCCGTGCCGGCGACGTGTGTCCCGTGCCCGTTGTCGTCCTGCCCCGTCGTATTGCCGGCGACGAAGCTCACCGCTCCCGCCACGTTGAACTCGGGACGGCCGAGGTCGATGCCCGAGTCGAGGATCGCCACGGACACCGGTGGCGAGAGCGCAGCGCCCTCCGCGTCAATCCGGTCGACGCCGGTGGGCAACGCTGGCGCCGCCGAGAGCGGCGATCCGCTCCGTGGTTCCGTCGCTGGGTCAGCGATGCGCACGACCTCGTCCGGCACGACGTTGTTGACCCGCGGGTCACGGAGCAGCCGGTCGTACTGTGCGGACGTGAGCGTCGCGCTGAAACCCTGGATGGCCCGGGTGTAGACATGGACGGTCGTGACCTGATCGTCGGCGGCTACGGCATCCGCCGACGCGCCACCCTGCAGGACGACAATGTAGTGGCCGGGCGGGGCGCTGGCCGTCGTCGCCGCCTCGGCGCCGCGGCCGGCGGCGCCGCACGCCACCAGCATCAACAGGACCGCGAGGGCCAGGTGGCGGATCGGACGTGCCTGCATCGGTCTCATCCCGAACATCGCGTGATGGGACACAGTGTACTCGAGTGCTGAGCGCCGCGTCCCCCGGCTCCACGCGCTGCCCGGTGTGCCGCCTGTCCGTCTGCGTCACGCCGCCCGAGCACGGGCCGCCGTACGGCCAGTACTTCTCGCTGGGGACCACCACGCCGCTGCCGTCCGTGACCACCGACGCGCCGCCCAACTGGTCGTCGAGCAGGCGCATCGGCGAAGCCGACCCCGCCGCATCGCCACCGTGCGCCCCAGCGCCAGGGAGTACGCCGTCACCGTCGCCACGCCGCCGACCGTCTCCTTCTCGCAGACGCCGCCGATGTAACACCGCCGTGCTGCTGCCTGGGGCCATGGTGCGGTCGAGCCGCGTGCCAGTGCCGTAGTAGACGTCGGTGTCGCCAGCGCCGCCGGCGGCGCTACTGACGACTGACGGCGTGCACCGTTCGAAAATGCAGATACCAGCTGATCAGACGGATGATCGCGAAGGCCGCGACGATGGCGCCGGCGGCGATCCAGTGCCCGGACGTTGCCGCGGTCACCGCAATCAAAGCCGCAGAGATGGCAATCATGACTACCGCTGGAGGGCGAACCCCTCGCGTCTGGCGCATGGCTTCAGTCCCGAAGAGCGCGATGCCAACGAGGGCCGCACTATTTGGCGACTTGGCGTTCATGAGTGGGGTTACGACGGCAACGGTCGAAGCGGCGAGCCCGACCCATGTCGCTGCCCCCAAGATCGCGTGTAGGCACCCGCCTTCACGACGCTCCCCCATTCGGGGCCCGGTGTCGGTCACGGCATAGCCTGCGTCACAGTCGTTTCTGAGCAGTTCTCTGCGACTCCCTCGGCGATATTTTCTCCGTATGGAGGGAGTTGCCCAGCTTCCTCAATGGACGGCACCGCTAACCCGAGCCAGTATAGAGCTTGGCCGGGGACATCACGCAGCTCCACGTGATGTGAACGTCCTTGCACGGGCCGCCGTACGGCCAGTACTTCTCGCTGGGGACCACCACGCCGCTGCCGTCCGTGACCACCGACGCGCCGCCCAACTGGTCGCCGAGCGAGCGCATCGGCGAAGCCGACCCCCGCCGCATCGCCACCGTGCGCCCCAGCGCCAAGGAGTACGCCGTCACCGTCGCCACGCCGCCGACCGTCTTCTTCTCGCAGACGCCGCCGATGTGGCAGATAGGGTGGGCGTGGCAGTCCGGGTGGACCGTCGTGCCGCCGTCCGACCCCAGCGTCGCGCTCCACCAGCGTCCACTTGCCGTTTCCGTCACCGTCGCCGTCCCCCGGTCGTGCTCCCGAAGCATCCCTACAATCCGCTCCCCCGTGAACCGGCTCGTCCGCATCGGTCCTCCTTGCCCTGTACGCCAGCGCCATTATCCGGGAGCACTCTCAGTTACACTGATCCCCTTTGTGGGGGACAAGTCAGGGAGACTCTACTTTCCACCTGGGCCAGACGTTCCGGAGGTCCACGCCCACTCAGCCGTGGGACGCGCGCCCTACTAGCGCAACAGGATGGCACGCGAAAGAACGGCGCCCAGACTCCAATAAATCGCATTGATCGTCGTCGCTCGCGAGTGCCCCCGCATCGCGAAGAAGGTTGCCAGATCGCGACTGAACGTCATTTCATTGGCGAGGTGGTGGAGCGCTCTCCGGTAGCCGACTGGCATAGGGACACCTGAAGCGTTCACTAGATCAAGCAACAGGTTTAGGAAATTGACGATCAGCGCGTTCATATCTGCCTCGGCCGTATGTAGCACGGCGATCACTTCGCCGAGGTCAAACACGTACGTCTGGTCGAGTTTGGGATGTGGCAATCGCGCGCGCCGCAACAAAGGGTCGTCATCCATACTCAGAGCTCGACGTGCGAGCTCCAGCCTGGTGAAGAGAACGATTCTGCCTTGAGACAATACTGGCCATCCGCTGTTGCGGTCCTCGAGCAATATCACAAAGAGGTCGGGCTCATCGCTTGATGGAGCGAGAACGAATCCACACAGCCAACCCGTCCCCGGTACACCGATATCGGGTGGGATTTTCGATGAGTCAGAAATCACCTCTGGACACCGCCCTCTTAATCTGTTGAGCTTCTTCACAAGCGGTCAGGGTTCGTCTGCCATCCCGGGCCCTATCGAGCGTGCGTGACCACCGATGTGCTGCCCAACTGTCGCCGAGCAGGCGCATCGACGAAGCCGACCCCTGCCGCATCGCCACGATCCTCCCCAGCGCCTGGGACTTCGCCATTGTCGACACGCTTGCAACCGTCTTCTTCTCGGAGACGCCGCCGATGTAGACTGTCGTGCCGCCGTCCGACGCCATGGTGCCCGTGACGTTACCCGCGTTGTCGTAGCTCAGCGTCTGGTACTGGACCGCCGCCGCCGTCCCGGGTCGTAGGCCGGTGGCGCGCTACCGAAGTCGTCGCTTTCAGGTTCGAAAGAATGGAGGCGACGACCGGATTCGAACCGGTGATGGGGGTTTTGCAGACCCCTGCCTTACCACTTGGCTACGTCGCCTGGTGCCGTGTCCCCTACGCAACAGATCCGCCCGGCGTTGACCGGGCGGAATCGGCCGAACCTACGTGTTGGTGCCGAGGAGGAGATTTGAACTCCTACGCCTTGCGGCACGGCCCCCTCAAGACCGCGTGTCTGCCTATTCCACCACCTCGGCGCGGCGCCTGACGCCATGCCATTATAGTCTCCCGACCATGCCTCGCAACTCGCGCATCCCCGCTCACCCCAGGCGCCTCAGTTGTTCCCGCCGCCACCGCCCGATGCCGGCGTCGCCGTCGGCGTGAACGTCGGCGACACCCGGATGTTCCCCGGCGGACCAAGGTTCACCGTGATGAACGTCGAAAGCTCTCCGCGCGTCTTGTCCGTCACCACCAGCCGCAGCGTGTACGAACCCTCCGGCAATCCGTTTGTGTTCCACAGCCCCAGCCCGCCGTCCGGCTGCGGCGTCGTCGAGTTCGCGATCATCGTCCACGCCAGCGGCGGGTTCCCCAGCCCGAACTCGATGCGATACGAAATGAAGTCCGGCGACAATGCCTTGCCCGTGATCGGTACGATTCCCAACAACCGGGCGCCGTCGGTCGGCGCGTCGATGCGGACCGGGATGTCGCCCGCGCCGCCGCTCGTCGGCTGCACGCTCGCGTTCAGCACCCGCGCCCACTCCTGCGCCTGCCCCAGCTGGAACGGGTCCGTGATCGTGCTCGGTATCGCCAGCCCGAACCGCTGCTGTATGAACTGCGGCGGCGTCAGCTCGTTCGCCAGCAGCCCCGTCCGAATGTCGACCTTCACCGAGCTCCACCAGTTGTCCGGCTGCGTCGGCGCCGTGGCCGTCGGCAGCAGGTTCTTCACCTTCCGCCCGCACGTATCGTTCGCCAGTAGCCCGGACGGCGTGCACGTGTCGACATCGGAGAGCCCGGGCGGCCGCTGGAACTGGCTCACCGGCGTATTTGCGAGCGCATCCTTCATGAAGTCCCGCACCGCCCGATATGCGATCGAGCTCGAGAGAATGTTGTGCACCGGCGAGTTGTCCGCGTTCCCTGCCCACACGCCGGTCACGAGGTCCGGCGTGTAGCCATACGTCCACGTGTCGCCCGTAAGCGTGCTGTTCTCGAACGGCTGGCTCGCGCCCGTCTTCACCGCCCACGGCCGTCCGATCGTCAGCGCCCCGCACCCGTACGTCAGGCAGAACGCGTTCGGGTCCGAGAGGATGCTGCTGATCATGTACGCGTACTGCGGCTTCACGATCTGTTGCTCTTGTACCTGCACCCGGTGGTCCGGCGTCGTCGGGTACAGCACCGCGCCGTCGCTCTGCCGCGTCACCTGAAGGATCGTCACCGGGTCCAGCTTCCGGTCGCCGCTGTTCGCGGCGTTTGTCCGCGGCACCCCACGCATCACGCCCCCGCTCGCTAGCACGGTATACGCGTACGCCACGTCGTACAGCCGCACATCCACCCCGCCGATCGTCACCGATGGCCCGTACTGGCTCGGGTCTCCCAGCGTCGTCATCCCGAACTTCTTGTACTCCGCCACCACGTTTGGCACCCCGACGTACAGCGCCGTCTTGAACGCCGGGACGTTCAGCGAGTTCCCCAGCGCGTCGTGCACGCTAATCGGGCCGTGGAAGTCGTGCGCCGGGTTCGCCGGCGTGAAGTCCTTGTTGCCGTCCTTGTACGTGATCGGCGTGTCCAGGATCTCCGTGCCCGGCCCCCATCCCAGCCGCTCGAACGCTGCCGTGTACGTGAACGGCTTCAGCGTCGATCCCGGCGATCGCCCGTTCGCCGGGCTCGCATTGTCGACGTTCCCCTGGATGTCCTTGCGGAAATAGTCCCGCGAACCCACGTACGTCAGCACCTCCGACGTCCGCGGGTCGATCGCCACCAGCGCGCCGTTGTGTGACCCCGTCTGATCCTCGAACGCGCTGATCCACCGGTTCAGGTCCGTTTGCGCTGTGTGCTCCAGGTCCAGGTTCAGCGTCGTCAGCACCCGCAAACCCGCGTGCAGCAGCGCGTCCTTCCCGAACATCTGCTCCAACTGCGGCTGGATCACGTCGAACACCCAGTGCGGCGCCTCGATCGGGAACTGCTGCTGCGTCACCCCCGGTGGCGCCAGCGTCGCCAGGTAGAACGCCGCGTTCGTCAGATGCACCTTCGTCCCGTCGCCGTTCACCTGGATGTCCGCCGCCGGCACGCTCTTCCCGTCCACCTGGATCGTCGAGTTGATCCGCGTCTGCATCAGCCGCAGCACTTCGTTCCTCCGCGCGACCGCTGCATCCGGATGGCTCACCGGGTCGTACTGCGCCGGGCTCGCCGGTATCCCCGCAAGCATCGCCGCCTGCGGCAACGTGAGGTCCTTCGCGTGCACGCCGAAGTACCCCTCCGCCGCCGCCTCCACCCCGTTGTACAGCCCGCCGTACGAGATCTGGTTCAGGTACCACTCCAGGATCTGGTTCTTCGAGTAGCGGTTCGTCAGCTCGACCGCGTAGATCACTTCCTTGAGCTTCCGGCTGTACGAGCGCTGGTACCGCTCCTGCTGCGGAATGTAGATGTTCTTCACCAGCTGCTGCGTGATCCCGCTCCCACCCGTCGTGTTCGAAGCGTCGGCCGTCCGAAGGTGCAGCGTCTCCAGCCCCGCACGGATCAGCCCCTTCGGGTTCACCCCGGGATTCGACCAGAAGCTGTAGTCCTCCGTCGAAATCGTCGCTGCGATCATCCACGGCGAGATGTCCTGCAACTTCACCGGCGACCGCAACCCCGATCGGTCGTCGACGTACTGGTACAGCACCTTGCCGTTGCGGTCGAGGATCTGTGCCCCGCCCGACGGATTCTGCGCGATCACCTCCTGCGGCGACTTCAGATCCGCCGCGTACGACTGATACACCCCGTACCCGGCGATCCCCGCACCCGCCACCGAGATGATGAACAGCCCGAACACCGCCGCCAGCACCTGCAGCCAGCGCGGCGCGCCAGCGCGCGTCCCGCGGCTCCCCTGTCCGTTCGCCCGCATGCGATGCCGCAGCATGCGGCGCGTCGCGTTGTTCCTCGCCACCTCATCCCCTCCCTGGGTGCATGCCCGCCGCCATCGGCTTTTCCAGCACGACGAAATGCGACAGCCCGAACGCGCGCAGCGGCGTCCGCTCCGCGCGGTAGAGCGCCGCGCGCAGCACGCCGCCGAGCCGCCGGTGTCTGGCGATAATGTTGTCGAACCCCGGATAGACGTACGTCTCCGCTCGCACCCGCACGTCCAGCCCGCTGTACGTCCGCCGGATCCCCCGCTTCGTATAGGCGCGCGCGTGCGGCACCAGGCGCCTCCGAAGCGCGTCGGGGAGCCAGTTGACCAGCGGGATGTTGCCGAACACGAACCGCCCGCCCAGGTAGATCCCGTGCGTCTCAAATGGATACAGCCGGTTCGGCGCGTAGATCACGATGTGCCCCCCCGGCCGCACGACGCGCAGCGCCTCCGCCAGCGTCGCCGCGTCATCGCGCACGTGCTCGATCACTTCGTTCAGGATCACCGCGTCGAAGCTGGCTTCTCGGAACGGAAGCGACTCGCTCGCCCCCAGCATCAACCCCGGCGTGCTCGCCGCGCCGGCGCGCAGCCGCTTGCCGTCCACGTCGATCCCGTATACCAGGTTGCTGAATTCGCGCAGCTTCCGGACGTACACGCCCATGCCGCACCCGATATCCAGGATGCGCGCGCCTTCCAGCCGCACGTGGGCGCGGATGAGACTGAGACGCCGGTCCTGCCCGAAGCGCCAGACGAAACTCGGATTCCCGAGAGCCACTTCGGCCCTGTCGGGCGCGTGTACCATACGTCCTTCCACCAACCCCGCCGCGTCGCATGGTAGCAAATCGCCGCCCGCCCCCGTTTCGCTGCCGCTGCCGGAGCCTGTCATCGACGCCCGAACGTTTGTAACCTTCCACCATATGCAACTTGATCGCGACCTCGTCCTGCACATCGCCAAGCTCGCGCGCGTAGAACTGACCGAATCCGAGCTCGATGTCTTCAGCACCCAGCTCTCAGAGATCCTCGCGCACTTTGGCGTGCTCAACGCCGTGGACACGGACGGCGTCGAGCCGACAGCCCACACCCTGCCCCTGACAAATGTGATGGCCGACGATGTTGCACGCCCCTCCCTCCCTCAGGACGCCGTGCTCGCCCTCGCGCCCGCCACCGAGGACGGCTACCTGCGCGTGCGTGCCGTGCTGGAACAGTGATGCGCGACCTCCACTACCTGACGATCCACCAGGCCGCTGCCCTGCTGCGCACCCGCGAGATCAGCTCGCGCGAGCTGACCCAGGCCGCGCTCGACCGCATCGCCAACGTCGAACCGCGCGTGCGCGCGTTCCTCGCCGTCACCGCCGAGCGAGCGCTCGCTCAGGCCGATGCCGCCGACGCCCGGCTCAAGCAGGGTGAGTCCGGGCCGCTCCTCGGTGTGCCCGTCGCGATCAAGGACGTGCTCTCTACCGAGGGCGTCGCCACCACCTGCGGCTCGCGCATGCTGGAGGACTTTGTACCCCCCTACACCGCTACCGCCGTGCGCCGCCTCTTCGACGCTGGCGCCGTCATGCTCGGCAAGACCAACATGGACGAATTCGCGATGGGCTCCTCCACCGAAAACTCCGCCTTCTTCCCGACGCACAACCCGTGGGACCTCGATCGCGTGCCCGGCGGCTCTTCCGGCGGCTCGTCCGCCGCCGTCGCCGCCGGCGAAGCCGTCTACGCGCTCGGCTCCGATACCGGCGGCAGCATCCGCCAGCCCGCTGCCCTCTGCGGCGTCGTCGGCATGAAGCCCACCTACGGGCGCGTCAGCCGTTACGGCCTCGTCGCCTTCGCCAGCTCCCTCGACCAGGTCGGGCCGTTCGCCCGCGATGTCCGCGACGCGGCGACCGTGCTCACCGCCATCTCCGGCCACGACCCCGCCGACTCAACCTCCGCGCCGGTCGACGTGCCGGACTTCGTCGCCGATCTCGACCGCGGCGTGCGTGGCCTCCGTGTCGGTGTCCCCCGCGAGTACATGCCCGACAGCCTGGATCCCGGCGTCCGTGCCCGCATCGACGCCGCACTCGCCGCTCTCGAAACGCAGGGTGCCCTGGTCGATCGCGGCGTCTCGCTCCCCAGCACCGAGGCCGCCCTCGCCGTCTACTACATCATCGCCCCAAGCGAAGCGTCCGCGAACCTCGCCCGCTACGACGGCGTCAAGTACGGCTTCTCCTACCGCCAGGGCAGCGGTATGTGGGACAACATGGAGAAGACCCGCGGCCGCGGCTTCGGCACCGAGGTGAAGCGCCGCATCATGATCGGCACCTACGCGCTCTCCTCCGGCTACTACGACGCCTACTACCTCAAGGCGCAGAAGGTGCGCACCGTCATCCGCCGTGAGTTCGATGCCGCCTTCGAGCGATACGACGTGCTCGTCGCCCCCGTCACCCCCACCACCGCCTTCCGTATCGGCGAAAAGACCGCCGACCCCTTCGCCATGTACCTCAACGACGTCTTCACGCTGCCCGTCAACATCGCCGGTCTCCCCGGCATCTCCGTCCCCGGCGGCTTCGTCGATGGCCTCCCCGTCGGCGTGCAGGTCATCGGCAAACCGTTCGATGAAGCCACCGTGCTGCGCGCTGCCTACGCCATCGAACTCGGCGGCGTCCAGGAGGCGCCGCGCCCCGCACTGTAAGAAAACCTCAACGCGCCCGGCGATCCGCCGCCCTCCCGCCGTCGTACATCTCATGTTGGTACGCTACGAGTTCGGGAGGAACGCATGGACATCCGCACCTTGGCATCGCGCCGCACCGGCTTCGCCGCCGCTGCCGTGATCATCGCCGCGGCAGCACTTGCCGCCGCCTGCAGCAGCAGTACGAGCAGCGCCGACAAGACGGCGACCGCCCAGGCGGGCGCGCCCGCATCCACCGCCGCCGCCACGAGCGCCGCCGCTCCGACGGTTGCCTCCTCGCCCACGACGGCCGCCGCAACTTCGTCGACCCCTGCGTCCGGTTCACCCACCGTCAGCGCCGCGACCAGCGGCGACCCCCGCCTCGTCGATGCCGGCGGCATGACTCTCTACGTGTTCTTGAAGGACACGGCGAACAGCGGCAAGAGCGCCTGCACCGCCGCCTGCGCGGCGAACTGGCCCGCCCTGACGGTCCCCGCCGGGACCACCCCCACCGCTGGCAGCGGCCTCGCCGCGCTCGGCGTGATCACCCGCGACGACGGCAGCACCCAGGTCACCTACAAGGGCATGCCCCTCTACCACTTCGCCGGCGACAAGGCCCCCGGTGACGAGAACGGCAAGAGCATCCCGAACTGGACCCTCGCCGTCCCCTGACACAGCCTCACCTGATCGATGCTCCCCCGGTGGAAGCGGGCGTCCGTTCGGCGCCCGCTTTCGCCGTCTCGCGCTATGCTGCGCGCATGATGCCCTACCGGCGCAAGCTGTCGTCCGAGGATGCCGAGACTGGCACGGTCACCGTCGTCTCCACGTTTGAGATCGCGCGCGCTGGCGACATCTACCGCGCCAGCGACGTCTGATGGACCGCGACGAGGAGGCCGGCCTCCGCGCCTTCGCGCTCAACGTCGAGTGCTATGCCGGCTCCGCCTCCCCCGAATCGCCCCGCCGCGTCGAGCGCCACGGCGTCTGGACCGACGTCGCCGAGATCGAGTCGCGCTGGCGCGAGGAGGAGCGCCTCGGCTTCCGCGTCCGTCTCGCGGACGGCGCAACCGCCTTGCTGTACTATGTCCCAGAACTCGACCTCTGGTCAGGCGTCCTCATCGCCCGGGCGCCCTGACCGCCCGGAATCCGGCGCAGAGGAGCGGCAGAAGCGCACGATGACAGACGGCGTCACCCATCGCGGCAACATCTCCCAGCACGTTCAGGCGATCCCGTCCTCCGGCATCCGTCGCTTCTTTGACCTGCTCGCCAGCATGGAAGGCGTCATCTCCCTCGGCGTCGGCCAGCCCGACTTCGTCACCCCGAACCAGATCCGCCAGGCCGCCATCAAGAGCATCGAGGATGGCGAGACCTACTACACCTCGAACTACGGCCTGGTTGAGCTACGGGCGGGCATCTCCCGCCACCTCAAGCGCCTGTACGACGTCCGCTACGACGCCGGCACCGAGATCATCGTCACCTCCGGCGTCAGCGAAGCCCTCAACATCGCCCTTCAGGCGGTCATCGACCCCGGCGACGAAGTCTTGAGCCCCGACCCCGGCTACGTCGCCTACCTACCGTGCGTGCTGCTCGCTGGCGGCTCCTACACCCAGGTGCCCACCCGTGCCGAGGACGGCTTCACCCTCCACCCGCAGGACCTCGAGGAGCGGATCACACCCCGCACCAAGGTGCTGCTCATCGGCTACCCGGCCAACCCCACCGGCGCCGTCATGAGCCGCGAGGTGATGACCGCCGTCGCCGAGATCGTCGACAAACACAACCTCTTCGTCATCTCCGACGAGATCTACGACCGCCTCGTCTACGGCGTCGAGCACGTCTGCTTCGCCAGCCTGCCCCACATGAAAGACCGCACCATCCTCCTCGGCGGCTTCTCCAAGGCCTACGCCATGACCGGCTGGCGCCTCGCCTTCACCTGCGCCCGCGGTGAGCTCACCGAGGCCATGATGAAGGTGCACCAGTACGTCATGATGTCCGCCCCAACACCCGCCCAGTTCGCCGCCATCGAGGCCCTCGCCAGCGGCGAGGAGGACGTCCGCGGCATGGTTGCCGAGTACGATAGGCGCCGCCAGCTCGTCGTCGCCGAGCTGAACGCCATGGGCCTCGCCTGCACGCCCCCCCGCGGCGCCTTCTACGCCTTCCCCAACATCGGCAACAGCGGCATGAACGACGAGACCTTCGCCGAGCGCCTCCTCATGGAGGAGCGCGTGGCCGTCATCCCCGGTTCGGCGTTCGGTGAGGCGGGCGCCGGCCACGTGCGCATCTGCTACGCCCAGCGCTACGATCTGCTCCAGGAGGCCATGGACCGAATGCGCCGCTTCGTCCAGCGCCATCGCATCAACGGCGCCGCGAAGTAACCCGCTCGCGCCACGCGCCGTCCCACGGCGAGAAAATGAAGAGGGCCCGCGCGCGCGGGCCCTCTCGTTTCGCCATGCGGGGTTCGTGGCTCTTCAGAAGCCTTCGTTCCAGCTCCGCATCTCCGTTCGGCCAGTCCACCGGGACTGTGGCACTTCCCGCTCCCACAGGCCGTCCTCGGCCGAGTTCGGGAACTCCCTCTCCAGCCCGCAGACCTTGCACTTGCCCAGGCTCATCGCCCCGTTCGGGCTGGCGATGACCCAGTGATGAATACACTCCGGCGCCGCCACCATCTCCGCGGCAGCTTCAGCCTGCACGTTCCGCGCTTCCTGCTCGATCGTCTTCGTGGCCATGTCGTCCTCCTTCCGCCCCCCCACTCGCTACTAGTAGTACGGGCACGGGCAGGGGTTGGTGCTCCGATTCTGCCACAATAATTTGTAACGTGTCAAGGTTTCTCCTACAATCAATGTATAAATCTCGTGATCAGTGGCCTCCCCGAATCTGGCCGCTATACTGAAACCGCCCTCGTGGCGCTATGCATTCAACCAAGAACGAGATCCTCGCCCTCCTCAAGCGCTCCGACGGCTCCACCGTCGACGAACTGGCGTCCGCCGTCGGTCTCGCCCCCATGACCGTGCGTCAGCACCTCATGGCCCTCGAACGCGACGGCCTCGTCGCCTCCGAGGAGGTTCGCCGTCCGTCCGGCCGCCCGCACCACTGCTATCGCTTGACGGATGGCGGCCACCGGCGCGTGTCTGACGGCCACGACCGCCTGCTCACGCTCCTCGTCCAGCACGTCGGCGCTCTCGCGCCCCAGGATGTCACCGGCGACCCAGACCTCCGCCGTGCCCGCCTCTTCCAGCGCGCCGCCTCCGCACTCGCCGCCGAGCACGAGCCTGCCCTGCGCGCGCTCCCCTGGCCCGATCGGATCGAGCGCGTCGCCTCCGTGCTCCGCTCCTACGGCGGCTTCGTCGACTGGCACGACCTGGGCGACGGTGCCTATGAGCTGCGCGATTTCAGCTGCGTATTTCGTGCCACCGTCGGCACGTGCATGCCCTGTGCCTGGCACGAAGCGTTCTTGACTGGCGCCCTCGGCGCGGCGGTGCAGCCGCTCGACGAGCCGGCGGACTGCGCGGACTGCTGCCGCTTCACCGTCACCGTCCCCGCGCTCGCGGGCGCCGCCGCCCATTCGAGGTCGTCCCGATGAGTGTCACTGAGCAGGACGTCCTGCGCGCCCTCAGCGCCATCGAGGACCCCGATCTCCACCGTGACATCGTGTCGCTCGGCTTCGTCCAGCGGCCGGAGATCGCCGATGGCGCCGTCACCGTGCGCATCGTCCTCACCACGCCTGCCTGCCCCGTGCGCGACCAGATGGAGCGCGACGCCCGCGCCGCCATCCTCGCCCTCCCCGGCGTCCGCGAGGCCGCCGTCACCATGGAGGCGAACGTCATCCAGCACCGCTCCGCTGCGGGCAAACCCATCGAGGGCGTGCGCAACATCATCGCCGTCGCCAGCAACAAGGGTGGCGTCGGCAAGTCCACCGTCTCCGCCAACCTCGCCGTCGCGCTGGCGGCGCTCGGCGCTCGCGTCGGCCTCCTCGATGCCGATATCACCGGCCCGAACATCCCCACCATGATGGGCATCGGCCAGGGCTCCCAGACGGAAGGAGCCGGTGGTCTGCGCGTGGTTGAGAAGTACGGCGTGAAGGTGTGCTCGATCGGCTTCGTCCTCCCGCGCGGCACGCCCGTCGTCTGGCGCGGCCCCATGATCGGCACGGCTGTCCGGCAGCTCCTCCACGACATCGACTGGGGTGAGCTCGACTATCTGCTCATCGATCTCCCGCCCGGCACCAGCGACGCGTCGATGAGCATGGCCCAGGAGGCGCCCATCTCGGGCGTCGTCATCGTCAGCACCCCTCAGGACGTCGCGCTGGAGGACGCCGCCAAGGCCGTCTCCATGTTCGACAAGCTCAACGTGCCCATCTTCGGCGTCGTCGAGAACATGAGCTTCTTCCTCTGCCCGCACTGCGGTGACCGGACCGACATCTTCGGCCACGGCGGTGCGCGCTCCGCGGCCGAAGACCTCGGCCTCGAGTTCCTCGGCGAGCTGCCCCTCGACCCGGCGACTCGCCAGGCCGCCGACGCCGGCGAGCCGATCGTCTCGTCCCAGCCGGAGAGCGCGCAATCGCGCGCCTTCATCGATGTCGCCAGGCAGGTCGCTGCACGGTGCAGTGTGTTAGAGTACGCCGCGGGGGGATAGTGGTCAGATTCTTCGGCAAGCAACCGCGCAAATCCGCCAAAGACCCGCTCGTCAAAGACGCTGCGGCGCCTCCCGCCCGGACACCGGCGTCACGCCCGGCAACGTCGGCCCCGAAGCCGGCAACTTCCCCGGCCGCCGCCGCTGACGCCGAGAAGAAGCCCGCGACCCGGACCCGCCGCGCCCCCGTCCGGCCCCCGCGCCGCGACTGGGCCGCCGAAGCCGCCGCCACCCCCGTCGAGACCCCGGCGCCGAAGCCCGCGTCCCTCGCCACCTCTCCGTCGGAAGACGCCGACGCCGCCCTCTCGCCCGCCCCCGCCAAGCGGCGCCGCGGCACCCGCGGCGGCCGCGGCCGAAAGAAGCCCGGTGCCACCCCGGCCGCCGCCACCGCTCCTGCCGAAGCGCCCCGGCCGCTCCAACTCGTCCGTGACCTCCCCCGCACCCCCGGTCAGCCCGTCTCGCTCGAGACCGTCGTCGAACACCAGGCCGCCATCCTCGAGGGCTTCGCCCGCGACGTCAGCGCTACCCTCCACGACCTCCAGGCGTCCATCGCCGCGCTGCAGGGCCAATCGCAGCGCGCCGGCTCCGGCGTCCAGCAGCGCGTCGGCGTCTTCGTCGATGTGCCAAACGTTATCTACGCCGCCGAGCGCCGCAACGTGAACATCGATTTCGGCCGCGTGCTCGACTACTTCACCCGCGGCCGTCAGCTTGTCCGCGCCAGCGCCTACGCCCCCATCAGTGACGACCCCATGGCCAAACTGGAGAGCCAGCGCTTCGTCCACCACTTCGTCGGCCACCCCTATCGCATCATCACGAAGCCCCTCAAGCGTTTCGCAGATGGCTCCATGAAGGCCAACTTCGACATCGAGCTCGCCATCGACATCCTCACCATGTCCGACCGCCTCGACGTCGTCGTCCTCATGTCAGGCGATGGCGACTTCCGTCGCCTCGTCGAGATGATCTCCAGCCGTGGTGTCCGCGTTGAGGTCGTGGCCTTCAGCGAAACTGCCTCGTCGGAGTTGAAATCCGCCGCCGATCTCTACGTCGATATCGGCGCCCACCTCGACGACTTCAAGGCCGCCCGCTGAGCGTCCCGCGGGCCGATTCGCCCCCGGCGCCCGCCGCTACTCCCGCACCGTGATCGACCCCGTCATGATGTGGTGGATCGTGCAGTAGTACGAGAACGCGCCCGTCGCCCCGAACGTCCGATCGAACCGCCCGCCCTTCTGCAACGTCGGGCTCGCGAACGCACCCGATGTCTCAGTCACGTTGTGCGGCAGGCTCCCCGTGAACTGCCACGTCACGGTCGTTCCCGTTCGTACCGTCAGGTTCGCTGGCCGGAAATCGTTGTCGATCACCTCCACCGTCACCTGCCGCGCGTCCGTCACCACCGTCGGCTGCCGCGCGTCGTGCTGGATGCCGGCGCTGCCGCCTCTCCGCACGATCAGCACCACCGCCACCACGACCAGCGCCGCCAGCGCGACCGCGCCGGCAGCGACAGCCGCGTTGTACGCGCGCGTGCGCCCCGCTCCGCCCTGCTCCTCCATGCGCCCAGCATCGGCGATGCCACGCCCTCCCGCCAGTGCCGGACGTCCCTTCTGGGCGGCCCCACCCGCCCCCGTTCCACGCTGCCGCGCCAGCCGGTATCATCGTCAGCCATGGACACCGGCGAGGTCGCCCGCCTCATCGCCGCTCACGGCATTGAGACCGTAAAGATCGGCACGCCCGATATCGATGGCGTGTTCCGCGGTAAGCGCGTATCCGCCAAGCAGTTCCTCGAAGGGTGCCAGGGCGAAGGCTTCGCCCAGTGCGATGTCATCTTCGGCTGGGACATCGCCGAAGAGGTGATCACCGGCGCCCCCCTCGCGGTCGGCAGCGCCGATACCGGCTTCGCTGACATCCTCCTCCGCCCCGATCTCGCCACGTTCCGCGTCGTCCCGTGGGAGCCCGCGGCCGCCGCCTGCGTGTGCGACGTCTTCGATGAGCACGGCGACATGCTCCCCCAGTCGCCCCGCACCCTGCTTCGCCGCGTCGTCGACCGCGCCCGGCGCATCGGCTTCGAGCCGATGATGGCCGTCGAGCTGGAGATCCGGATGTTCCGCGAGGACCAGGACAGCCTCCGCGCGCGCCGCTACACCGGCCTGCGCCCCCTGAACCCCGGCCTCAACTGCTACTCGATCAGCCACGCCAGCATCGATGACGGCGTCGTCGGCGGCCTGCGCCGCTTCATGGACGCCTACGGCATCGAGGTCGAAGGCTACAACCGGGAGCACGGCGAAGGCATGTACGAGATGAACCTCCGGTACGCCCCCGCCCTCGAGGCCGCCGACCGCGGCATGCTCTTCAAGAGCGGCTGCAAGGAGGTGCTCGCCCAGTCTGGCGTCACCCCCACTTTCATGGCCAAGTACTCCGACGACATGGACGGCTGCAGCGGCCACATCCACCAGAGCCTCTGGCGCGACGGCGCCAACGCCTTCTACGACGCCTCCGACGGCCACCACATGTCCGACACCATGCGCTCCTACCTCGCTGGCGCCCTCGCCACCATGCCGGAGCTGTTCGCCCTCTACGCCCCGAACATCAATTCGTACAAGCGCTACGTCGCCGGCAGCTGGGCGCCCACGGCCGCCACCTGGGGCATCGACAACCGCACCGCCGCTCTCCGCGCGATCACCGGCGCTGCCTCCGCGGTCCGCATCGAACATCGCGTGCCCGGCGCCGATGTGAACCCCTATCTGGGATTCGCCGCTTGCCTCGCCGGCGGTCTCTCCGGCATCGAGCGCGGGCTGACGCCGCCCGCTCCCTGCCAGGGCAACGTGTACGAGGCCGAAGGCCTGTCGCCGCTCCCCCGCACGCTCCGACACGCCGTCGACCTGCTCGACCAGGGCGCCGTCGCTCGCGACATGCTCGGCGACCCGTTCGTCGACCACTACTGCGCCATGCGGCGCTGGGAGGTCGAGCGCCACCGCCGCGCCGTGACCGAGTGGGAGCGTGCCCGCTACTTCGAGCAGGTGTGACGCCCGCGCCTGCCTACGCATGGCGCCGCCGGCCGCGTAACACCCACCATGCCTCCAAAGGAGGGCCCCATGCCACACCTGAGCCGCGACGGCGTCAAGCTGTACTACGAAGAATCCGGCGCCGGCGACCCGCCGATCGTCTTCGTCCACGGCTGGTGCTGCGACCGCACCTACCACGCGCCCCAGGTCGCGCACTTCTCCCGGAACCACCGCTGCGTCACGCTGGATCTGCGCGGCCACGGACGAAGCGACGCGCCCGCCGGCGGCTACACCGTCCCGGCATTCGCTGATGACGTCGCTTGGCTCTGCGACCAGATCGGTCTCCGAAAGCCCCTGATCGTCGGCCACAGCATGGGCGGCGCCATCGCCCTCTCGCTCGCCGCGAGCCACCCGGATCTGCCCTCCGCCATCGTCCTGCTCGATGGCGCCGTGTTCCCGCCGGCGCCGCTCCTCGCGATGGCGACCGCGCTCAACCCCGCGTTCCACTCGCCCGCCTACGCCGACGCGCTCGCCGCCGTCTTCGACCAGATGTTCATGCCCACCGACGATCCCGGCCGCAAGGCCGCGATCATGGCGGGCGCCCGCTCCGTCCCCCAGCACGTCGTCGCCGGGGAGTGGGATGCGATCTGGAGCAACGACTGGGCCGGCGACGCCGCCGCCTGCGCCCTGCCCATCATGTACGTCGGCTCGCACGCCCCCGTCGCCGATATGACCCGACTCCGCGAAGCGATGCCCAGCGCCATCCTCGCCCAGACCGCCGGCGCCGGCCACTTCCACCAGCTCGAAGTGCCCGAACAGGTGAACGCCATGATCGACCGCTTCCTCGCGGTCAACCGCCAGTAGGCCTGCGCTCTCCCCGTGCGGCGCGGTTGGGTTGCAACGCCGCGTTGGCCCTTCAAGCGAACGCCTCGGCTGCGCAAGTTGCGCCCTGCCACAAGCGGTATCATGGCCGAGAGGTGGAGAAGGTGGTAGCGAAGGCACGGCCCGAGGATCCCGCACGAATCGTGAGAGATCCCCGCGTAATGGGCGGCAAGCCGGTGGTCAAGGGGACGCGAATCCCCGTGGAGTTGGTGCTCGACTACCTGGCGACCAATCCGAAGTTCAACGATCTCTTCGCTGATTACCCCCGCCTCACGATCGAAGACGTGAAGGCCTGCTTGGCGTTCGCGCAGTTGGCGGTCGAACGGCGCGGGGAGGATGCGGCACCACGGGGTGATCCTCTTTCGGATCGTGCATGAAGATGGACGCGCTGGAGGCGTTGCTCGTCTCTCACGCGGATCGTCTCGACCAATTCATCGTCGTCGGGCGAAGTGGCCCCTGCGTGCGCACTGCCCGTTGATCTCGTCGGTGCGACGCGCCTGCGCACCACCCGCTCACCCCAGCCGCAGCAGCCGCCCCTCGTTCGCCGCCAGCGTCCCGCGCTGTGCGTCCCCCGGCTCGTCATGCGTCCCTACCACGAACTCCGCCATCCGCAGCTCCGCCGGCAGCTCGAACGCGATCGCGTCGTTCGTGAAGTTCAGCAGCACCAGCAGCCGCTCGTCGCCGTGCGTCCGCGTGTACGCGTACACCCCCGCCGGCAACCCGTCGACCGGCGCATAGTCGCCGAAGCGGAGCGCATCCGACCCCCGCCGGAGCCAGATCAGCCGCCGATACAACGTCAGCAGCGACCGCGGATCCTCCAGTTCGTCCTCGACGTTTCGCGCCAGGTTGCTGTACGGCAGCCACGGCGTGCCCGCCGTGAATCCCCCCGCGCCAGTCCACTGCATCGGCGTCCGCTCCGGGTCCCGTCCTCGGCCGTAGCGCCGCGCCGGGTCCCGCAGCATCTCCTCCGGGATGACGCCGTTCTCCATGCCGATCTCTTCCCCGTAGTACACGAACGGCGTGCCCCGCAGCGTCAGCAGCAGCAGCGCCGCCACCCGCGCCCGCTCCGGCCCCCGCCCGTCGCCGTTCACCCGGCTGATCAGCCGGTCCACGTCGTGGTTGCCGAACACGTAGTTCGGCCACCCCCCGGCCGGCAATGCCGCCTCGAACGCGTCGACGTGCCGCCGCACGTTCTCCGCCGACCACCGCCCGTCGTAGATCCGCACGAACGGAAAGTTGAACGCCAGGTGCAGTCCGTCCAGCGCCTCGCCGCCGTAGTACCGCACGATGTTCTCCGGCGGACCGAACACCTCGCCCACCGTCATCCGCTCCGGGTACGCGTCGACCACCTTCCGGATCTCACGCACCGCGTCGATGATCTCCGGCCAGTTCTGGTCCTGCGTGTGCAGCTGGTGCGCCGTCTGCCCGAACATGCGCACGTACCGCATGTCCGTCTGCGGCGGGTTGTCCCGCAGCTCCGGGTCCTTGATGATCCGGTCCATCACGTCGATCCGGAACCCGTCGACGCCGCGGTCCATCCAGAACCGCAGCACGTTGTGCATCGCCTCCGCCACCTCCGGGTTCCGCCAGTTCAGGTCCGGCTGCTCGACGAGGAACGAGTGCAGGTAGTACTGCAACGTCCGCTGGTCCCACTCCCACGCGGAGCCGCCGAACGCGCCGATCCAGTTGTTCGGCGGGCTGCCGTCCGGCTTCGCGTCGCGCCACACGTACCAGTCGCGCTTCGGTGAATCCGCGGATGCCCGCGACTCCAGGAACCACGGGTGCTGCGATGACGTGTGGTTCGGCACGAAGTCCAGGATCACCCGGATCCCGCGCTTGTGCGCCTCGCCGATCAGCCGGTCCATCGTCGCCAGGTCGCCAAAGTCCGCGTGTACGCCGCAGTAGTCCGACACGTCGTAGCCGAAGTCCGCCATCGGCGACGGATACGTCGGTGAGAACCAGATCGCGTCGATGCCGAGCGACCGCTCCGTGCCGTCGTTCAGATAGTCCAGCCGGTCGATCACCCCCTGCAGGTCGCCGATTCCGTCCCCATCAGAGTCCTGAAAGCTCCGCGGGTAAATCTGGTAGACGACGCCGTGCTTCCACCACAGGTACTCGCCGCCTGGTAACTGGTGACTGGTCACTGGCCGGTACTCCTGATCGGCGGCAGTGCATCAGGTTCCGGGGCATGGCGCAACCGCGCGGCGTCGATGCTAGGTTCCAGGCCCTACCCCGCCTCCCGCATCCGCCAGGTTCTAGTTCCAGGTTCTAATTCTAGGTTCTAGTTCTAGGTTCTAGTTCCAGGTTCTAGGTTCTCGGTTCTAGGTTCTAGGTTCTAGCGACGCGATAAGCGTCGCTCGCCCACACCTCCCGCGGCATCGCTTCCAGCAGCGCCCGACGCGGATCGCCCGGCACCGGCAGCACCCGGCGCATCACCCGCGCGCCGAACCGCTCGAAGTACGAGCACTCCTTCCGGAACGCCTGCAGCGTGTGCCGGTCGCCGCCGAAAAACACGTGCTGGATCTCCCCCTCGTACGGCTCCAGCTTCTCCCGCGATTCGCTGCACGCAATCCCGAACAGCTCGTGCACCTGCTTCTCCCGGATCCGGTCGAACCGCCGCTGCGACTGCCCGCCCTTCCGGTGCCGGTTCTTCACGAACCGCTGCGCCGTCTTCGAGTCGACCAGCGCCTCCCCCCGGAACACCCCCGCGCTGAACCCGCCCTTCCGCAGCAGGCACACCGCCACCGTCCGCCGCCGCTCCAGCAGCTCCACGAGGATCGCCGGCCAGAGCTCGCTGTACGTCACCGCCTCCTCCACCGGAAACGGCGGCACCACCAGCGTCACGTCCGCCTCCCGGGCGAACAGCACGCACCCCGTCTCCGATGCCTCCGCCACCTCCGCCAGCCGGTCCACGTCCTCCGCATCGAGCCCGAGGTCCGCCAGCTCCGGCATCTCGCCGGACATGACATAACGCGTGACGCCGGCCGCCCCCCCATCGGGTAGTCGCGCCAGCAGTTGCCTTCGCGTAACGTGCGTCCGCTCGATCGCCATCGCGTCAGCCTACGCGATCCGTTCGCCGAGCCGAGGGAACCTTTCTGTACGCCGGGGCGTTATAGCACCGGAGGTCAGTCGCAATGCGCCACCTGATCATCGCGACACTCGCCGGAGCGTTCCTCGCGACCGCCGCCGCCTGCGGCAACCCGCCGCTATGCGCCTGCAGCTTGAAGTCCACCTCTGCCGCAACGATTTCTGCACGTATCGTCGCAACCGCCGCCATCGTGTCGCCGACGCCCGAGCCGCCCACCCCCGGCTCCCCGTCGCCCACGCCCCCCGCCACGCCCACGCTCATGCCGCCCGATCCACGCTCGATC
>DASQHL010000004.1:0-4131 GCA_035632115.1 Dehalococcoidia bacterium
AGCGTCGTCTCGTGCAGCCGTGCCTGGAAGAACGCCGTGTCCTTGCCGCTACGGGTAGGCAGTCCAGCTCTTGAGGAAGCCGTTGCTGGCGTTCGGCTTCAGCAGCTCATCGATGTGGTCCGTGGCGGCGATCACCGTCGCGATCTGCCAGTTGTTGTTGTACAGCGCGCACACCAGCACCCGCGCCGTGCGGTTCGGCGGCGTCTGCGGATTGGAGTGCGTCGAGATCTCCGTCAGGATCGCGACATAACCGTCAGTGCCGGTGGCCGTCGCGAGGCGCCCCAGCGCCGCGAGCTTGAACGCTCCCCCGCCGAACGCGTCCGTTGAGGTTGTGGACGCCAGCCCCGCGTAGCCCGTCAGGTCCCGCACCATGCTCGCACGGTCGGCGATGACGCCGTTGCCGTGCCAGCCCGCCGCGCCGATGCCCGTCACCACCTGACCCTCCGTCACGCACGCCGGGAACCGTCCGGACGAGATCACCGCCGCTGTGCAGGTCAGCGTCGTCTCGTGCAGCCGTGCCTGGAAGAACGCCGTGTCCTTGCTGATCATCGCCGCAGTCACCTGCTCCGCGAAGGCGCGGAAGCTGGCGTCCGTCGCTACGTCGTGGCCCGGTGTCAGCGTGGGCGCCGGTGTCAGGGCGGCCGGCGTGCCCGTCGGCGGCGTCGCCGTGCTCGATGGCTTGCTGCTGGAGCCGCACCCGGCGATCACCGCCGCCGATCCCAGCAGCAGCGGCGCCGCCAGCCGCAGCGCGATCGGACGGCGCGCCTGTCTCGCGGACGGTGACGCTGGGCTCGGCCGGTCGTGTCCCTTGTGTGTCATCTACGGCGTGACGACGATCATGCCCTTGAGGTCCGGGTGGAACGTGTCGGCGAACGCGAATCGGCCGACCGGCGGTGCCGGCAGCGTCAGCGTGCCGTGCTTGCCTGGTGGGATCGTCCCGCCCTTGATCACCACCCGGTTCCCCTGCTCGTCCCCGTAGACCGTGAGCGCGTGGTCCGTCGTATCGTTGTTCACGATATCGACCCGCGTGAAGCTGCCGACCTTGACGGTGATCGTCGATGGATGGAAGCCGCTGCTGTCCACCGACATCTGCAGCATGTCGAACGTCGGCAGCGGCCGCGGTGTGTTGGATTCTGGCGTTACCACGAACTGGACGCTCGCCGTGGATCCCGCCACCGGCGTGCCGGCCGTCGCCGTCCCCGCCGCTTGCTTGCTGCCGCCGCCGCATGCGAACGCCAGTGCGGCCACCACCCCCAACCCCAGGACGCTCAGACGGCGCATAGGCTAGTTATACGGGCTGCCCTTCCACGGCGGCAAGGAAGCGACCTTGACGGCCGGATCACGGATGTTACCCCGTCGCCAGCAGCACCGAGACCGTGTTGCTGTTCTCGTTCGCCACCGCGATGTCCGGCTTGCCGTCGCCGTTCAGGTCGGCAACCGCCAGTCCGATCGGCGACTTGCCCACGGGCAGCACCTCCGATGGGAAGCCGCCGTGCCGGTCGTTGTGCATGATGTAGACCGCGTTCTCGTCGTTCGATGTCACGGCGAAATCCGACCAGCCCGGCACGCGCGGCAGCGCCTCCACCGCCTGCGGCCGCGCCCCCACCTTGAAGTCGGCGCGCGGCTTGAACGTCGTGTTGCCCGCGTTGACGAACATCGAGATCGTCGGCGGGATCGCGCCAATGTTCGTCGCGACGATGTCCGTGAACCCGTCGCCCGTCAGGTCCGCCGTCGCGATGCCGTAGGCCACGGCACCCGTGTCGTACGCCGCCGGCGCCGCGAACGTGCCGTCACCGTTGTTGTACAGGACGTGGATCTGGTCGCCCACGTAGTTCGCCACCGTCAGGTCCGCCTTGCCATCGTTGTTGAAGTCGCCCAGCGCCATGCTCATCGGCGCCGGACCCACCTTGATCGGTGCGCCGACCTTGAACGTGCCATCCCCGGCGCCCGTCAGGATCGAGATCGTGCCGCCCGCCCGGTTCGCCACCGCCAGGTCGATCTTCCCGTTGCCCGCGAAGTCCGCCGCCACGATGTCGTGCGGCCCCGCGCCGACGCGGTAGTCGACCTTCGGCCCGAACCCGCCCTTGCCGTCGCCCAGCAGCACGGAGACCGTGTACGCGTTGAAGTTGGCCGTGGCGATGTCCAGGTGCCCGTCGTGGTTGAAGTCCCCCACGGCGATCGCTTCCGGTGTGTCGCCTGTCGGAAAGTCCTTGCCCCGGCTGAACGTGCCGTCGCCCTTGTTGCGCAGGACCGTCACCACGTTGGCCCCGTTCGCCGCCACGACCAAATCTGGCTTGCCGGTGCCTTCCAGGTCGGCCGCGGCCACCGCGACGGGGGCCGTCGCCACCGGATACACCGCCTGCGCGCGGAACTTCGGCATGCTGTCCAGCGAAGCGGAAGAGCCCCCGCAAGCCGCCGCGGCGGTCGCGGCGGCCAGCGACAGGAGGAGCGGCACCCAGCGCATGCGGTCTCGCCTTCCGGGCTAGCTTCACGGTATCGGGCGAAAGAATAGCACGGTGCCGCCCGCGCCGCGTCGCATCGATTGACGGAGGCGAGCACGATGGAAAGATTCAATGCCCGGGGAGGTGGCCACGCCCCCTGGCGCCCCGGCTCCATCGGCCTCCAACCTGATGTAAGGGTAATCCCTATGGAAATGTGAGGGATCTGCCGGTTAACCTTTCCCCCGCATTGGGCGTTATACGGCATGGCGCTCCGAAGGATTGGAGCGCCGCACCGTGTGTCTCCGCAGGATGCGGAACAGTCGCCCCGCAAACGGAGGATTGAAAGGAGGGCAGGAGGCCAACCGGCGGACGTCCGGAATCTCGCATCGCGTCGCCATAACTCGGCCGAGGACGACGTGGAACCGCAGGAGGAAGCCGGCCGCCGTACGGCGTTGAACGAACAGCGAACCAGAACGCACATTCGGCCGATACGCGGCGCTCGAGGAGAGCCTCGCGTACCCAATAGGAGGAGTAACCTTGAAGAAGTTGATTCTAGCGGCGACGGGCCTGATCGTCGCCGTCCTCGGGTTCGGGAGCCTTACCGCCCCGACGTCCCAGGCAAACCCGCTGACGATCTACGTCATCAACAACCACGTTGGTGCCGCGCTCGCCGGCATCACGCCGGCCGCGTTCGACACCATGATGACGACGCCCGGCACGGGCGTTGGTGGCCGCGGCACCCTCTCCGCGGCGACGCTTGCGGCCATGCAGGCCGCCAGCGGCGGCCAGATCAGCGCCGACATGACATATGCCGGCACCGACTGGGTCCTTGTTCAGAGCAACGACTCGATCACTCCAGTAACCCTCAACGGGCGCGGCCTCGTCTGCACGGCTCCCGTCTGTGACAACTCGGCCGCGAGCGGCCTAGTCCCAAGTGGTGTGGACCAGATCGCAGTCTGGCACATTACCGGCGTCGGTACGTTCGTCCCTGCCACGATGACGGCAACGCAGACAAGCGTCTCGCTGGACTCCATCGCCCTGACCACGGTGGGCAACGCCCGCAACTTCACCCTGGCGATGGCCGGCACGCCGCCGAAGACCACCATCCAGGAGGGTGCGACCACCTGCGCGGAGACCGCCAGCACGGCATCCCCGACGGTCGCCCTCGCAGTCGCGACCTACACGGACGTCAACGGCGTGGCCCTCGTCGGCTACAGCCCCACGTTCGCCACGTCGGCCGTCGCCAACATGGCTGTCGGTAACCCCACCGCTGTAACGACGGGCGCCGCTGCCACGTCGCAGGTCGAAATGACAATGGTGCAGGCCGATAAGAGCGTTTCTGGTGAGAGCACCGTCTGCGGCATCGCCGCCAGCACCGGTGTGACCCTCAGCGCAACGACGACCGCGAACGAGCTGAGCGGCCTTGCCTCTCCGTTCACGATCACCCGCACGCAGACCATCGTCGTCACTGGCGTCCCCGCCGCGATCGCGCTGACGGCCAACCCGGCCGCCATCGCCTGCGACGGCACGGCGACGTCGACGGTCACCGCCAAGGTCACCGACTCCGCCGGTAACAACGTCGTCGACAACACCCCCGTGACGTTCAGCGTCGTTGCCCTGGGTACCGCGAACCCGATCCAGGCGAAGACGACGGGCGGCTCGGCCTCCAGCACGTTCACCCCGCTCTCCG
>DASQHL010000005.1:0-1831 GCA_035632115.1 Dehalococcoidia bacterium
GGCATGCTTGGCCTGCTGCGCGTGAAGATCTCGCCCGTCGCGAGCTCCCGCGTCCGCTCCGGCGCCAGCTTGCGCGCCTCCGAGACCAGGTCCACGAACCGCCCGTAGAACGCGTCCAGCAGCGCCTGCTCCTTTCCCCGCTCCTCGTCCGTCGGCTCGCGGAAGTTGCTGAACATGTCCTTCAGCCGCCCCGCCTTCGTCACCTCCATCCGCACGCCGACCTTCGACAGCAGCTCGTACAGCATCGGCCGCATCGAGATCACGCCGATCGACCCCACCACCGCCATCGGCGCCGCTACGATCTTCGTCGCCGCGCAGGCCGCCATGTAGCCGCCCGAAGCCCCCATCCCGCTGATCACCGCCACCACCGGCTTCTGCTTCGCCACCCGCCGGATCGACCGGTACAGCTGCTCCGATGCCGCCGCCCCGCCTCCCGGCGAGTCCACGTCCACCACCAGCGCCCGGATCCGCTTGTTCTCCTCGATCGACCGCAGCATCCGCACGAACTCCGCCGTCCGCCCCGGCTGCCCGATCGTCCCGAACAGCTCCACCACCGCCATCCGCTCCGGATTGATGTTCAGGATCGTCTCCAGCATGGCAGGACTCCCCGGGCGCGCGCCCGTGCAACAACGGACAGAGGCTCGATCCGAGTGTAGGTGCGCGCCTTGGGCGGGTCAATTCGTCGCTGACTGCCCCTGCGCCCCGGCGCCGTTCGCGTTTCGGGGCGCTGACCTCGCAACGGCGCCCGCGGGCCGCACCGTCCTGCTCCCGCGCAGATCCTGCGTGCCGCGGCGGTATCGCCACTGTTGGGGAACTCTATGCGCTCGCATCTTGAACATCCGCGCGGGGCGCCTGATCATCGCCTCACCTGACGTGGTGCGCGACCAACGCCGCGTCGCAAGCGTGCGGACACAATCACCGCCGGCTCCGTCACACCCACGCCGTAGGGAAAGCGCACGTCCCGCGTCGGTCGCGCGTCGCCCGGCATGGCGGCGCCGCGCGCTATGGTGGGAGCATGAAGCGCTCAACCCAGATCGTCATCGGCGGCATCGCACTTGTCGTAGTAGCGGCGGCCGCCGTCGTGACCATCGCGCTCAACTCCGGGGCGACCAAGCGGTCATCCAACGCCGAGGCGCAGGCGAACCCAACGCTGCCGCCGATCGTCCCCATCGGCACGCTGGTGGCCAACATCCTGAGCCAGAAGACGCCACCGGCCACGCTCCTCACTGCCATCAGCCAGCCGCCTCCGGCAGTGACGCACGTGCCGGAAGGGTACGCCAACACCATCAACGACGCGATCCGCCTCATCGGGCCGCTCTTTGCTGGTGAGGCGGGCAGCGTGTCCTCAGTCCGTATCGACCACGTAAACTACGTGGAGACGACGGCCGGACAAGCCTTCACCTTGTTCGCTCCTTCCTACTTAGCGCGCTTGTCGTCATACAACCTCACGTCCAGCACCCCCGTGTGGGCATTCGTCGTGCGCGGCGCGTTTCATCAAGCCGCTGAAGAAGCAGGAAGAATCGTGCCACCCGCCGGGGCGGTCACCGTATTTCCTGAGATGTGGGGGATCGTGCCCGAGGGCAGTTATAGATTTACCCTGGGCAGCATCAGCAGCCAAAATCCCGACCTGACAACGCTCGGTACGCCGGTCGAAGTCATGCCAGGACAAGACAGCGAGATCGACCGTGTACGCGCGCCGCTGATGATTGCGGTCGGCGCGCCGTCGCTCGTGAGCGGGGCGGTGCAGGTGCCGATCGACGCGGCCAACCCGTTCAACGCCAGCCTCGTGCCGTACACCGGGGTCAACGTACACCTGCGCTGGAACCCCGCC
>DASQHL010000006.1:0-6957 GCA_035632115.1 Dehalococcoidia bacterium
CGCACGGAGCAGAGAGCAGAGGGCAGACAACAGACAACAGACGACAGACGACAGACGACAGACTGCATACAACGGACGACAGACGGCAGACGGCAGACGGCAAGCGACAGACGGCCGACAACTGACAACTGACAACTGACAACTGAGACAACTGGTGCTCATCGATTTGCACACGCACACGAAGGTGCATTCGCCGTGCAGCGCGCTGACGGTGGAGGCGCTGGTGCGGGCGGGGCGAGCACGCGGGCTCGACGGGGTGTGCCTGACGGAACACGACGCGCTGTGGGCGCTCGGGGACGTGCAGCGGGTGGCGGCGGAGATGATGTTCGTCGTGCTGCGGGGGATGGAGGTGACGACGGAGGCCGGGCACGTGCTGGTGTTCGGCCTGGAGCGCCACGATCCGGCGATGGCTTCACTGGCGCGGCTGCACCGGCTGGTGCGGGCTGAGGGCGGGCTGATGTACCTGGCGCACCCCAGCCGGCGCTACGGCGCGCTGCCGCCGGCGGAGGAGCTGGCAACCCTGTTCGACTCGGTGGAGGTGGAAAACGGGACCGAGGGGGTGCTCCAGAACGAAAATGCGGCGGCGCTGACGCGGGGGATGCGGCTGCCGGGCATCGGCGGGAGCGATTGCCACAGCGCGCGCGAGGTTGGGGTGTGCGCGACGGAGTTCAGCGCAGCGGTGCGAGACGAAGGGTCGTTCGTAGCGGCACTGCGGGCGGGGGAGTATCGGGCGCGGCGGGTGTGAGGCGAGACCGCGGACAGGGTTGACCGCGCCGGCCGCGGGGCCGTAGTGTGGGCGCTGAACCTGCGATCCGCGCCAGAGGGAACGCGCTGATGGAACACCCCGCGTCCATCGAGAACGCGACCGGGCTCCGCATCGTCGCGGCGATCATCGACATCGTGGCGCTCGGGATCGTCTTTGTCGTGCTGGCGGTCGCGTTTGGCACGAGCGAGACGACGAACGGCGGGGGGAGCCACCGGGCGTACGTGGGGCTGACGGGGTGGCCGCTGGCGCTGTACGTGCTGATCGTCTTTGCGTATTACGCCGGGTTCGAGCTGGGCTGGGCGGCGACGCCCGGGAAGCTGGTGACGGGGCTGCGCGTGGGCTCGCTGCGCGGCGGCGAACTGAGCGTGGGGCAGGTGATGACGCGGACGGCGCTGCGGCTCGTGGACGGGCTGCCGATGCTGTATCTGCTGGGCTTCGTGGTGGTGGCGAGCAGCAGGCTGCACCAGCGCATCGGGGACATGGCGGCGGGAACGATCGTGGTGCGTGCGGAGCAGATCGATGCGATGCAGACGTCGTTCGCAGCGGGCGACGCGGACGAGACGCCGACGCGGCCGTAACGGCGTCTTCACGATGGCAGAAGCGGCGCGGTGCACGTAGGAAATTGTTGCCAGTTCTGGTAGCCTAGCCTGCGAGTGGCACGAGGGCGGTGGGGAGAAGGAGGTCAGGGATGACGCTCGAAGGCATCTTACGGCGTCCGCTTGACCGGCGGCGCTTTCTCGTCGGGGCGGGGGTGACGGCGGGAGCGGCGGCGCTGACGCTGGCAAACACGCAGTGCGACGCGGCGCTTGTGCGCAAGATCCAGCAATCGAAGACGGCGGTACCGCCCAAGCACCTCGTGTGGGTGTGGCAGTTCTCCGCGGACGGGCGGGCGCAGCAGATCGCGTCGGCGCTGGGCTCGCGCGGGCTCGGCGTGATCGTGAAGACGCACGACGGCATCGAGTGGATGTCGAAGTACGACAACGCGGCGGAGGCGATCAGCGGGCCGGCGCAGGTGCAGAACATCGCGCAGTTGTTCGAGCGCGCGGGCGTGCCGTTCCACGCATGGGCGGTGGTGAAGGGCGTCGACCCGGTAGCGGAGGCGCAGATGGCGGCGGCGGTGCTGGCGGCGGGGGCGCGGAGCCTGGTGCTGGACCTCGAGGGGTCGGCGGGGTTCTGGGTGGGGAGCACGGCGGACGCGGCGCGTTTCGGCAGCGAGCTGCGGACGCGGACGCCGTTCGGACGGGTGGACATCTCGATCGACCCGCGGCCGTGGCGGGTGAACCTCGTGCCGATGACGGAGTTCGTGGCGGCGACGGACGGGATCTGGCCTCAGTTGTACTGGGACACGTTCGACACGCCGGAGAACGTGAGCCGGTATGGCGGCAGCGGGTATCCGCCGCCAGGGGGCACCATCACGCCGGAGTTCCTGATCGACACGACGATGCAGGTGCTGGCGCCGTACAACCGCGCGATCATCCCGGTCGGGCAGGGGGCGGCGTCCGACCCATCGACGTGGCCGCCGTTCACACACGAGGCGTGGAGGATGCAGACGCCGTTCGTCTCGGTGTGGCGCTACGGGGTGACGGTGGCGCAGACGCTCGACTACCTGGGGGCGAACCCGCCAGGACGGGAGCCAGCGGCGCCACCTCCGACGCCAACCGCGACGGGCACGCATTCGCCCACGCCATCGCCGACGAGCACAACGCGAGCGACGCGGACGCCGACGGTGACGAGCACGCCGACGCCGACGAGCACGACGGCAACGGTAACACCGGGGCCGACGCCGTAACGGGCGGGCGATGCCGGCCGATGAGCCGAACGCGGGCGGTGGGTGTCTAGCGGTCGTCCTGCCAGGTGAGGAACTCATCGAGGACGCGGCGGACGGGGCTCCGGGGGTCAGCGGCGGCAGCGGGGCGCACCTGGTAGCGGCGGAAGCAGCGCGTGCAGCGATCGACGGCGAAGCCGCCGCCGAGCGAGTGGCGGACGACGGCGCCACCGCAACCCGGAGCGATGCAGATCGCGGGGCGGACGTCCACCTCGATGGTGGTCTCGCCGTCAGCGCGGGGGGCGGCGTTGGTCATCACGCCGCGATCCTATCCGATCGCTGGCGGCATACAAAGAGCCGATCAGCAGGCGGGCGCGCTGGTTTAACGATCCGTTAACGCAGCGCGGGGGCAGTGGATGGTCCGAGGCGACGGGCCTATCCCCAATTCGTGAGGGAGGCATACGATGGCGCGGCGGCGTCTCGGGATCGGCTTTATCGGCGCAGGGTTTATGAACCGCTTTCACGTGGCCAGCCTCGTCGGGGTGCGGGACTGCGACGTGCGGGGCGTGTTCAGTCCGACGCGCGCGCACGCGGAGCAGCTGGCGGCGACGGCGCGGGAGCTGGGGCTGGGCGAGACATCGATCCACGGCTCCATTACGGAGCTGGTGGCGGACCCGGACGTGGACGCGCTGTGGATCGGATCGACGAACGATACGCGGGTGGCGGTGGTCGAGGAGATCGTCGATGCGGTGCGGAGCGGGAAGGGTGAGCTGATCGGCGTGGCGTGCGAGAAGCCGCTGGCGCGCAACCTCGCGGAGGCGCGGCGGATGGTGGAGCTGGTGACGGCGACGCCGCTGCTGCACGGATACCTGGAGAACCAGGTGTTCGAGCCTTCGGTGGTGCGCGGTAAGGAGATCATCTGGCGGCGGGCTGTGCCGATGGCGGGGCGGCCGTACCTGGCGCGGGCGGCGGAGGAGCACGGGGGACCGCACATGCCGTGGTTCTGGGACGGGGAGGCTCAGGGCGGCGGGGTGCTGAACGACATGCTCTGCCATAGCTACGAGGTCGCGCGTCACCTGCTGACAGCGCCGGGCGAGGCGCGCGACGCGTTGCGGGTGGAGGAGGTGAACGCGCAGATCGCGTCGCTCAAGTGGACGCGGCCGGAGTACGTGGAGTTGCTGCGGGAGATGTCGGGCGGGCGGGTGGACTACGGGCGGGCGCCGGCGGAGGACTTCGCGCGGGCGGCGGTGTCGCTGCGGGCGCCGAGAGGCGAGCGGCTGCTGGTGGAGGCGACGACGTCGTGGAGCTACGTGGGGCCGGCGCTGCGGCTGCGCGCGGAGCTGCTGGGGCCGGAGTACTCGATGCAGGTGGACAGCCTGACGACGGACCTGACGGTGTTCCTGGGACGGCGGATCCGCGGCGAGGCGGGGGAGGACCTGGTCGAGAAGCAGAACGCGGAGCAGGGGCTGATGCCGGTGATCGCCGACGAGGCGGGGACGTACGGATACACGAACGAGAACCGGCACATGGTGCAATCGTTCCTGGCGGGGCGCATGCCGGACGAGACGTGGCACGACGGGGTGGCGGTGACGGAGGTGCTGATGGCGTGCTACAAGTCGGCCGAGGAGGGGCGCACGGTGGCGTTCCCGGCGGAGCTGGAGCACTTCGTGCCGGCGGTAGCGCGCGGCGCATGGCGGGGGTGATCGGCTCGCGCCGGGCGGATCGCGCGCGTAGAATGCGGCGACGGCGCGCGATCAGTGATCGGCTCGGGGATGTCGCTGGCGTACAGGGTTTCGGGGTACAACCGGCGGCGGAAGTGGGAGCTGTTCGCGCGGGAGTTCCCACCGACGCCGGGGATGACGGTGCTGGATGTCGGGTACAACGAGACGGAGTACAGCGCGACGGACAACTACCTGGAGAAGCACTACCCGTACCGCGGGCAGATCACTGCGCTGGGGCTCGACCAGCCGGTGGAGTTCGCGCGGCGGTATCCGGACGTGCGGGCGCTGAGCTACGACGGGGCGATCTTTCCGTTCGACGACGACAGCTTCGACGTGTGCTGGTCGAACGCGGTGGTGGAGCACGTGGGGACGCACCGTGACCGATGGGCGGCGCAGGTGCGATTCCTGAGCGAGATCCGGCGGGTGGCGCGGGCGGGCTTCGTGACGACGCCGAACCGGCACTTTCCGATCGAGGTGCACACGCGGACGCCGTTGCTGCACTGGCTGCCACGGCCGATGTTCCACGCGTACCTGCGGCGGACGGGACGCGCGTGGGCGGCGGGCGACTACATGGACCTGCTGACGATGGCCGACATGCGGGCGCTGCTGCGCGAGGCGGGCATCGAGCGCTACCGCATCGTGGCGAACCGGTTGTTCGGCTTCACGATGGACTTCGTGGTGGTGTTCCGGCGCTAGGCGGGCTCGACCGGAACCTCGCGCCCCTCTTCAGCGGACCGATACGCCGCCTCGATGATGCGCTGGACATTGACCGTCTCCGCTGGGGCGACGATGGGCTGCTCCTGGCCAGCGACGACACGGAGCCAGTGGCGCATCTCGCCCTCGTAGGAGTTGAGCTGCTGGACTTGGAGCGTCTCGTCGGCGGGGATGCCGGCGTGGTTGCGGTAGACCATGGCGGGGACGGTGGTCGCGCCGGCCTCGGTGCCGACGAGGCGGACGGAGAAGCGCTCGGCATCGATATGGGTGGCCCAAGAGGTGCGGAGGAGGAGCGTGGCGCCGTTAGCGAAGTGGACAAGGGCGACGGCGAAGTCTTCGACGTCGAACTTCTCCGGATCCCAGGCGTTGCGCATCTGGCGGGCGATCTCCGGGCGCGTGCCAAACTTGCGCTCGGTCTTTGCGGAGACGCGGACGGGGTCGGGGTTGCCCATGAGCCAGACAGCGAGATCGAGCATGTGGACACCGACATCGAGGAGCGCGCCACCGTGCGACATCTCCTTGCGGTGGAAGACGCCCCAGGTGGGGATGCCCATGCGGCGGAGCGCGGTGGCCTCGGCGTAGTAGATGTCGCCGAGGTCGCCGGTATCGACGATGCGGCGGATGGCGCGGGAGCCGGCGTCCCAGCGCCAGTTCTGAGCGGCCATGAGGCGGCGGCCGTAGCGTTCGGCGGCGGCGAACATCTCGCGGGCCTCGCGAACGCTGGTAGCGAGGGGCTTTTCGCAGATCACGTGAGCGCCGGCCTGGAGCGCGAAGAGCGTGGGGTCGCGGTGGAGCACGTTGGGGAGGCAGACGCTGACGATCTCCGGGCGCTCGGTCTCGATCATCTCGCGCCAGTCGGCGTAGACCTTCGGAATGCCGTACTGGGCCGCGAGGGCGTTGGCGGGGACGGGGTTGAGGTCGCAGATGGCGACGACGTCGGCGCCGGCGGCCTTGTAACCGGGGAGGTGGCCGACGCGGGTGATGAATCCGGCGCCGATGATGGCGGTGCGCGGGGCTGGCATGGTGCGATGTCCTTCCTGTGCGGGGCGAGGCTAGCGGTAGCGCTCGAGGAGTGCCTTGCAGGCGAGGATGCCCTCGCGCTCGGGCAGTCGCTCGCCCTCGTACTCGATGCCGACGTAGTCGGTGTAGCCGGCCTCGCCGACGATGGCCATCATGCGGGCGAAGTCGATCTTCGTCTCGTCGCCTGCGGCGTCGAAGTCGTAGCACTTGGCGCTGACGGCCTTGGCGCGCGGCATCATGCGGGCGACGGCGTCGTAGCGGTCGATGGTATCGGGGAAGTTACCGAAGTCCGGCAGGGTGCCGAAGCGGGGGTGGCCGACGCGATCCATGAGGGCCATGAGCCACGCCGGGTCGGAGGAGAGGCCCCAGTGGTTTTCGATGAGGACGTTGACGCCGGCGGCGTCGGCGTACTCGACGAGGGCGGCGAAGCTCTCGGCGCAGCGGTCGAGGGCGTCGGGGTCGCCGTCCTGGGCGCCGGTGTTGCAGCGGATGGAATGGCAGCCGAGGACGGCGGCGACATCGACCCACTTGTGGTGGTTCTTCGCGGCCTGCAAGCGGCTGGCGCGCTCCGGGCCGGCCATGCTGCCCTCGCCATCGCACATGATGAGCAGGAGCTTGACGCCGGCATCGTCGGCACGCTTGCGGAGCTGCTTGAGGTAGGCGTACTGGGGGGAAGGGAAGAAGGTGTTGACCATCTCCAGGCCGCCGATGCCCATCTGGTGGCAGAGGTCGACCATGCCGAGTTGATCGATCTGGCGGTCGCGGAACATGCGGTGGACGGACCACGCGGCGAGCGAAAGCTGGAACCTGGGGTCGGGCACGATCACCCCTCCGTCACGAAGCGAGATCCGGGGCATCGTACGGGATCAGCGGGCGATGGTGAAGGGCGGCGGGGGTGGGCGAACCTTGTCGTTGAGTTCGCTCGCGGTGATCGCCATGATCTGCAGGCGGTTGAAGTGGGGGCGTGGCAG
>DASQHL010000007.1:0-5325 GCA_035632115.1 Dehalococcoidia bacterium
GGCGCCAGCCGTGCGATAAGGGCGCCGTTGTGGAAGGCCGCCGACGGTGTCGATCGTTTCAATGACGCAGTTCTCGGATCTGTCGAAGCTCCAGGAGATCGACTCGGCGCTCGACGCGCGCCGGGGATCGCTGGACGACGCCCGATCACGCATGAGCGAGACGGAGGAACTGATCGCGGCGCGCGCGCGCGTCGACGAACTGCGCAGTGAGTTGCGGATCGCGCAGTCGGCGCAGAGAGACATCGAGATCGAGGCGGACGATCTGAAGGCGAAGATCGCGCCGCAGGAGGCGAAGCTCTACAGCGGTGCGATCAAGAATCCAAAGGAGCTGGCGGGCCTGCAGGCGGACATCGATCAGCTGAAGCGGCACCTGTCCTCGGTGGAGGACCGGGATCTCGCTGCGCTCGCAGCGCTGGAGACAGCCGAGGGCGCGGAGCGGGCCGCGGTGGCGGAGCTGGCGGCGCTGGAGGCGGCGTGGCGGGAGGAGCAGGAGGAGCTGTCGCGGCGGGTGGCGCAGCTTACGGCAGAGATCGCCGCATACGAACTACAGCGCGACGAGGTGTCGGCGGGCATCGATGGAGGGCTGCTGACGACATACGACCGGCTGCGCAAGGCGCACCAGGGGCGGGGCGTGGCGCGGCTGGACCGGAACCTGTGCCTCGGCTGCCGAATCTCGCTGCCGACGGCGATTGTGAATCGCGCGCGGGCGGGCAGCACGCTGGTGCAGTGCCCGAACTGCGAGCGCATCCTGATTACATAACGTTATGAGGGCAATCGGCTACTTCCGCGAGTCCGCGGTGCACGACGAGACG
This sequence comes from Dehalococcoidia bacterium, assembly GCA_035632115.1. Taxonomy (GTDB): domain Bacteria; phylum Chloroflexota; class Dehalococcoidia; order DSTF01; family JACRBR01; genus DASQHL01. The sequence goes on from DASQHL010000007.1 coordinate 813, forward strand.
CTTGCGCAGCAGAACAAGGCGTTCCTGGAGTTCTGTGAGCGCGAGGGGTACGAGGTGGCGGGCACGTTCGTGGACGGCGCCAGCAGCAACGGGCACGCGCCCGGCTTCCGGCAGCTGTTGTCGTACCTGCGCGAACGCGACAAGAGCGGCTTCGTGGTGGTGGTGGTGCCGCGCATCGAATCGCTGGGGGGCGACCTGCGCGATGCGGCGCGGCGGTACTTCCAACTGGAGGGGCTGGGGGCTCAGGTCGCAGCGATGCAGGGAGCCGAAGACGCGACGGCGGGGCTGGTGACGGCGTGGAACTCGCAGGAGGCGGGGAGCACGTTGAGCGACCGGGTGCGCGCGGCGATGCGGCGCAAGGCCGTCAAGGGCGAGGTGCTGGGCCGACCTCCGTACGGGTACAAGGTCGGCAGCCGCCGCCGGCTGGAGCTGATCCCGGAGGAGGCGGTGGTGGTGCGATACATCTACCGGCTCTACCTGAACGAGAACATGGGCATCCGGCTGATCGCGCGTCGGTTGAACGAAGAAGGGTTGAAGACGCGGCGGGGCGGCAACTGGAGCATGGTGAGCATCCGCGACATCCTGCGGAACCGCGTGTACCTTGGCACGTACTCGCGATTCGGCGTGAAGGTGCCGGGCAGCCACACGCCGCTGGCATCGCCGGAGGACTTCCGGCTCGTGCAGGACCGGCTGAGCGCGCGGAGGACGAGCCAATCGCCGCGCGTTGCGTCGCAGTTCCTACTTTCGGGCATCACCTACTGCGGGCACTGCGGGAACAAGCTGATCGGCGTCAGCCGAAAGCAGACGTGGAAGCGGCGCAGCGGGGAGCAGGTATCGAATTCATACCGCTATTACCAGTGCGAATCGCGCACGAATCAGAGCGTGTGCAGCTACCACACGCGCCGGGCAGACGAGCTGGAAGCGCAGGTGCGGGCTATCCTCGGCGAGACGTTCGCGGCCGGCAACATCTTCCCCCTGGCGGGCGACGAGACCGCGGTGCTGACAGAGCGCGAGCAGGAGCGGGACCGGCTGCGCTCCCGGCTTCGGTCGATCGACCGTCGGCTGGACGGCTACGTCGACGCTGCTGCGAAGGGGCGGTTGAGCACGGAGAAGATGCACAAGCTGAGCATTGCCGCGGCGGGCGACCGGCTGACGGTGGAGGACGCGCTGGACGCGGTGGACCGCCGGATCGGCGAGCACGTGGATGCGGCCGAGCGGAAGCGGCGGCGCGAGCGAGACGTGGCGCGCCTGCTGGACACGTGGGATGAACTCGGCTTCGGAGAGCTGCACAGCGGGCTCCGCGATGCGATCAGCCGGATCACGGTGACCGACAACGACGCGATCAAGATCTCCCTTCGGGCCTGAGGGTGGCGGCGAAGAGCATCACCGTCACGGCCGCGGCGGCGGATGCGCTGAGGGCGCTGGAACGTTACGCCTCTGAGCGCGGCGGCACGATGGAGCGGGCGCCGCTGCAGAACGGGACGCGCGTCCGGCTACGTTTGGGGGCCTCATCGCCTGGCGTCAACGTGTACCCGTCGAAGGCAGGCGGCTGCAAGCTGGTGTTCGACCAGCCGGAAGGGGCGGACGCGGACGCCATCGCCGCGATGCTGGCCGGGCGTCCGTCCGAGACGAAGGCCCGCAAGAGCGCGGGGGGCGCTATCGCTCCGGTGCTGGCGGACGCGCCGTGCTGGATCGGCAGCGACGAGAGCGGCAAGGGCGATTACTTCGGGCCGCTGGTCGTAGCGGCGGTAGCGCTCACATCGGACAACTGGCGCGTGCTCGAAGCGCTGGGTGTGCAGGACAGCAAGAATCTGACCGACGCGCGGGCGCGGTCGCTCGCCGGCGAGATCCAGGACGCCTTCCCGCACGAGGTGGTGGTGATCCTGCCGCGGCGCTACAACGAGCTATGGGCGAAGTTCAGGAACGTGAACCGGCTCCTGGCGTGGGCGCATGCGCGGGCGATCGAGCAGGTCGCGGAGGCAGAGCCGCGCGCGGTCGCGGCGGTGGCGGACCAGTTCGGCGACGAGGCGCTGATCCGGGAAGCGCTGTTCAAGCGGGGCCGCGGGCTCCGGCTGGTGCAGATGCCACGGGCGGAGGCGGACCCGGCGGTGGCGGCAGCATCGATCCTGGCACGGGCGGAGTTTCTGCGGCGGCTGGAGTCGCTAGGGCGGCAGGCAGGGGTGCAGCTTCCGAAGGGGGCGTCGGCGACGGTGGAGGCGGTGGCGCGCGGGCTGGTGGCTTCGCGCGGGCGGGGGATCCTGGATGAGCTGGCGAAGGCGCACTTCAAGACGACGCAGCGGGTGATGTAGGCCGTATACTGCGGCTGCCAGCGGGCCGGGTGGCCGCTCCTCGCTTCGGCGAGGGGAGGAAAGTCCGAACTCCGAAGGGCAGGGTGCCGGCTAACAGCCGGGCGTTGCGAAGCGACGGAAAGTGCCACAGAGACATACCGCTGGATCGGCCGGCCGCTGGCCGGGCACGGGACGATGGACGCGGGGAGATGCGCGACCATGCGGCCGGCCGATCCAGTAAGGGTGAAATGGTGCGGTAAGAGCGCACCGGCGTCGTGGAGACACGGCGGCCGGGCAAACCCCACCCGGAGCAAGGCTACATAGGGGACCGTCTCGCTTCGGCGAGTAAGGGCGGCCCGTCCGAGAGTCCCGGGTCAGCCGCTTGAGCTTTCGTGCAAACGACAGCCCAGATAGATGGCCACCGCGCGCAAGCGTACAGAATTCGGCTTACAGGCCCGCTGGCAAATTACCACGGTGTCCCCGTGTTTCAGTACGTCAGGGTGTCAGTCGCTGGACCAGCGGCCGCGGACGGCTGCGTCGACGTAGAAGGCCGGAGAGAAGAGGGTACGCCCGTGCGGGACGGAGGCGCGAAATGACGAGCTGCGCGCGCGGGCGCGGCGCCGGCGCGATGGCGAAGGCGGCGTGAGCGCCACAGGCGCCAGGAGGGGTGCGGCCGGTAACGACGGGACGGTCGCGGGCAGTGACCGCGTGGTCTGAGCGGCGGGGATCACGGTGGAGGAGCGACGCGCGCCTGTCGCGCGAGGTCGGGCAGGCCGATCTGATTCGGCGTCCTCGCGCTGATCGCGCGCGGTCCGTTCGCTGATGCGCGGGTCGTCAGTGCGCTCGGCGGTGCCGCGCGCGCCGTCTTGCGGGGCGGACGAGACGCCCGGCGCATCGACGGTGGAGCGGGCAGTGAGCGACGGGTCGCGGGCGATGCCGGTGTAGCGCGCAAGGGCTGTTTCGAACGCGGCGACGACCTCCGGGTCGAAGAGCTTGCCGCTGCCGTCGGAGATCTCGCGTAGCGCGTCATCGATGGCCAGCGCCGCGCGGTACGGCCGCAAGGACCGGAGCGAGATGAAGGTATCAGCGACGGCGAGGATGCGGGCGGCGCGTACGATCTGGTCATCGCGCAGCCCGGCGGGATAGCCCGAGCCGTCCATACGCTCGTGGTGTTGGCCGACAGCCTGGACGACGGCGTCCGACAGTCCGCTGTCGGCGAGCAAGGCGACGCCCTGCCCGGGGTGCGCGTGCACGTGCTCCTCCCACTCACTCTCGAGGAGGCGGCGGGGCTCATCGATGACAGTGCGGCGCAGTGACAGGTTGCCGATGTTCATGAGCGACGCTGCCATCGCCAGATCGATCAGGGCAGACCGCGGCTTGCCGAGCTCGCGGCCGATGACGACCGCCAGTTCGGCGACCTTGATCGGGTGGGTGTAGTCGGTGCCTTCGAGCGAGTCGGAGCCGGCGAAATCGGCGGCATCGCCGACCGCAGGGAAGAGGCAATCGACGATCTGCGTGAGACAGACCTGGAGCTGGCTGAGCTGGTCGAGCTGGAAGGGCTGGCGATCAGCGCCATGGACGAGGATGACGACGTTCAGCGCCTCCATGGCCTTGGCCTGGACATGGGGCGAGAAGAGCGGGATCGGCGGTCCGTCGCGGGCGGTGCCGGGCATGGTCATGGTCGTTACGGGCTCACTTCCGAGCGATCGAGTATCGGCCGTCCGGCGGGGGCGACACAGGCGGCCAGCGCCTGTTATCGGCGTGTTACGGCGTCCGAACGAAGCCGGGAAGAGTGCACGGCGAATTGCGCAGGGGCCCTCGAGCCCGCACAATGACCCGAATCTTTGAGGAGGTGCGGATGAAGGCGACGGTCCTGATGGTCTCACTAGCGGGTGCGCTGGTGCTGGCGGCGTGCGGGGGCGGGAGCTCATCGAGCGCGACGCCCACGGCGCCAGCGGCAACGACGGCGGGGGCACCGACGACGGTGGGTGCTTCACCGACGACGGCCGCCGCGGCGCCGACGGCGGCGGGCACTGCGGCGCTCAGCGATGGGAACGCGCCGGGCATCCCGCCGGTGCACGGCACGATCCAGACCACGGCGAGCGGGCTGCGCTACATCGATGAGACGGTGGGCAGCGGCGCGTCGCCGCAGCCGACCGACACGGTTACAGTGAACTACACGGGCTGGCTGACGGACGGGACGAAGTTCGACAGCTCGGTGGACC
>DASQHL010000008.1:0-12150 GCA_035632115.1 Dehalococcoidia bacterium
GCGTCGTCCAGCGATCCCCGGCGCGCGTCGAGCGCCGAGTCGATCTCCTGGAGCTTCGACAGATCCGAGAACTGCGTCATTGAAACGATCGACACCGTCGGCGGCCTTCCACAACGGCGCCCTTATCGCACGGCTGGCGCCGTGCCGATCCGGGTGCGGGGAAGATGATGCGTTGTTCTTCGCGGACCAGGACGTCGAGCGATTATAGGCCAAAGCGCGCTCTGGAGGACAAGCCGCAAGCCGATTGACGCGTGCTCGGCCCGCTCGCTACGCTGGATCCGCCCCCGGAGGTGGTTCCCATGCAGTTCAACGTCTCCTCCCTCCTCCAGGAATCCACCGGCGCTACCCGCGAGTACGACATCGATGACGACCTCCGCGTTGATGGCGACACGCACCGCCTCACCGGCCGCGTGCGCTTCGATCGCACGCCCCGGGGCATCCTCGTCCGCGCGCGCATGCACGGCACTGCGCCCGAGGTCAGCCGCTGCTTGAAGCCCCTCACGGTCGACGTCCATGTTGAGTTCGACGAGATGTACTACCCGTTGATCGACGTGCATACTGGCGCACGCGTCGATCTTGAAGAGGGCATCGATGACGCGTACCGGATCAGCGAGCGTCACATCATCGACCTGGCGGAGCCGGCCGCGCAATACTGGTCGATGGCGCTGCCCATGGCGCCGCTCTGCGACGAAGATTGCGCCGGGCTCTGCCCCGTCTGTGGCGACGTGATCGCCGACGGCACGCACGCCTGCGCGCGCGATCAGGTCGATGCACGCTGGTCCCGCCTCGCCGACCTCAAGCTCGGCTGACCGCCGCCGCTGCGCGCTCGTCTTTGCCCCGCCCGTCTGCTAGACTTGCGCTCGATATCGGAGAGGAGTCCCGGCCCTTGCCACCACTGCCAAAACGCAAGTATCCCAAGGCCCGCCAGGGCAAGCGCCGGAGCCACCTCGCGCTCAAGCCGGCCAGCCTCACACGCTGCCCTCAGTGCCGCAACCCCCGGCTGCCGCACACCGCCTGCCCCACCTGTGGCTTCTACAAGGGCGCTGTCGCCTTCGAAGTGAAGGGCCCAAAGGCCGCCGAGTAGTGACCCGCGCCGCTTCGCCCTACCCGCATCGCCTCGACGACCGTGGCTGACCCTACCCTCGCCTGGGTCTTCCCCGGACAGGGCTCGCAGGAGACCGGCATGGGCCGTGAGCTCTACGACACTCATCCTGTCGCCCGCCAGTGCTTCGAGCGCGCCGACGCCGTCCTCGGCCGCCCCCTCTCCACGCTCTGCTTTGAAGGCCCCGCCGCCGAGCTGGGCAGGACGTTCAACGCCCAGCCCGCCATCTACGTCACGAGCCTCGCCTGTCTCGCCGCCGCTCGCGATACCGGCGCGCTGGCCGGCGACCCGGCATTCGTCGCCGGCCACAGCCTGGGTGAGTACACCGCGCTGGCCGCCGCCGGCTCGCTCACCTTCGACGACGGCCTCCGCCTCGTCCAGGAGCGTGGCCGCCTCACGCAGGAGGCCGCCGAACGCAACCCCGGCGGCCTCGCCGCCATCCTCGGCCTCGACGAAGCGACGACCGCGGCGGTCTGCTCGCAGGCAGGCGCCGAGCTTTGCAACATCAACGCGCCTGGCCAGCTCGTGATCGGCGGCTCGACGGACGCCGTCGCCCGCGCCTGCGCCCTCGCCCTCGAGCGCGGCGCGAAGCGCGCCATTCCGCTCGATGTCGGCGGCGCCTTTCACACCTCGCTGATGCAGCCCGCCGTGGCGGACATGACACGCGCCGTGGCCGCTGCTCGGATCGCGACGCCCTCGTTCCCCGTGATCGCCAACAACAACGCCCTCCCTATGAGCGACCCGCAGCTCATCGCCGACGAGCTCGTCTACCAGCTCACCCATCCCGTGCGCTGGGTGCAGTGCGTCGAATACATGGCCCGCCAGGGCGTGCGCACCTTCGTCGAGATCGGGCCCGGCCGTGTGCTCAGCGGCCTGATCAAGCGCATCGTCCCAGGCGTCGAGCTCCGCAACATCAACGGCGTGGCATCGCTCCGCCCATGAACAGGCTCTTCGACCTCAGCGGCAAGGCGGCGCTCGTGACCGGCGGCTCCCGCGGCATCGGCCGCGCCGTCGCGCTCGCCCTCGCCGCCCACGGGGCCCGCGTCGCCATCAACTACGCGACAAACGCCGCCGCTGCCGCCGAGACAGCAGCCCTGCTCGGCGACGGCGCCGTCGCGCTCGCCGGCGACGTGGCGGACCCCGCCGCCGCGGCCGCGCTGGTGCAGGGCACCGTCGCCGCCTTCGGCCGCATCGACATCCTCGTCAACAATGCCGGGGTTACGGCTGATGACCTCATCCTCCGCATGTCCGAGGACGAGTGGGACCGCGTAGTTGATACGAACCTCAAGGGCACCTTCCACGTCACGAAGGCCGCGCTCCGGCCGATGGTGCGCCAGCGCGCCGGCCGCATCATCTCCGTCAGCAGCGTCGCCGGCATGGTGGGCAACGCCGGCCAGGCGAACTACGCCGCTGCCAAGGCCGGCATCATCGGCTTCACGAAGTCCATCGCCAAGGAGGTCGCCTCGCGCAACATCACCGCCAACGTCATCGCGCCCGGCTTCATCGATACGGAGATGACCGCCGGCCTCACGCCGCAACAGCGCGAAGAGATCGTGCGCATGGTCGCGCTTGCCCGCACCGGCACCCCGGCCGATGTCGCCCCGGCCGCCGTCTTCCTCGCTTCCGATGAGGCCGCCTACATCACCGGCCACGTCCTCACCGTGGACGGCGGGCTGGTGATGCACTGATGGCCGCGAACCCCCGCCGCAAGGCTCGCGTCGCCGCCCTCCAGGCGCTGTATGAAAGCGACGTCTCCCACCACGACCCGCTGCGCTCGCTGGACCGCCTCTGCATCGAAGCCCGCCTGTCAGAGGCCCAGACCAGCTTCGCCCGTGAACTTGTCGAGGGGGTCATCGAACAGCGAGACGCCATCGACGCCATCATCCACCGCGCCGCGCCCCAATGGCCGGTCAGCCAGTTGAGCGCCGTCGATCGCAACGTCCTCCGTCTTGCGATTCGGGAGATCCTGATGAATAATGGGGCGCCCATTCGGGCCGCCATTAATGAAGCCGTAGAACTCGCCAAGAGCTTCGGCAGCGACAACTCGGCGAAGTTCGTCAACGGGGTTCTCGGCTCGGTCAGCCTGTCTCTCGCACGGTAAGCGCGATCACCCGGCGGCACGGCCGCTCAGAGGAGTAAGTACCAGTGGCAACTGTGTTCGAACGGGTCCGCAAGATCATCGTCGACCAGCTCGGCGTCGAGGAAGATCAGGTCGTGCCCAGCGCCTCCTTCGTCGAAGACCTCAACGCCGACTCCCTCGACCTCGTCGAGCTCATCATGTCCATGGAGGAAGAGTTCAGCAACGAGGGCAAGACCCTTGAGATCTCCGACGAGGACGCCGAGAAGATCGCCACCGTCCAGGACGCCGTCGACTACCTCAAAGACCTCGGCATCGAAGACGAGTAGCCAACGGGATCCGCGTCGCGCCGGACGCCGTACGGCGGTCGCTCGTACCTGGCGCTCGGCCCTGTATTGGGTTCCAATCCGCCCCCGCGTACAATTCGGGTGACATGAACATCCTCGGCGTCGGGCCGCCTGAGATCCTCGTCATCCTCATCGTCGCCCTCATCTTCGTGGGGCCGGAGCGGCTGCCCCGTCTCGCCGCGGACATCGCCCGCACCATCCGCGAGATCCGCAAGTACACCGGCGCCATCGCCGCCGAGTTCAACGATGTGATCCAGGATCTCGAGAAGGAGACCGCCGCCGACCGCAGCGAGTGGAAAGACGTCGGCCAGGGGATCAGCGACGCCGGCAAGTCCGTCACCGACGCCATCCGCAGCGTCCGCACCGATACGCAGGCCGCGCTCACGCCTCCCTCTCCGGCGGCCGCGACGCCACCCGCACCGGCAAACGGCACGCCGCCGCCCGCCGCTGAATGGCGCGACATCGCCGATCCCTCCCCCGGCCCGCCGGCAGCCGCGCCCCCTGCCGCGAACGGCGCCGCGCCTGCTCCAGCCCCCACGCACGATCCCCGATGACCGCCGCCGCCCGCCCCGCCACCGCTCAGGACGATGGCAAGGTCCTGACGATTATCGAGCATCTCCAGGAGCTGCGGCGCCGCGTCATGATCAGCGCCCTCGCCCTCGTCGTCGGCGTCGGCATCTCCATCTGGCCGCTCACCAAGTACACCATCCACTTCCTCGTCAAGCCCGGCCAGGACCAGCTCCCCGGCTTCAAGCTCCATCAGTTCCAGCTCCTCGACTACTGGAGCACCTACTTCCGCGTCTCGCTGCTCCTCGGCATCGCCATCGCCATGCCCGTCATCATGTACGAACTCCTCGCCTTCGTCGCCCCGGGCCTCACAAAGCAGGAACGCCGCTGGCTCTACCCGATCGTCATCGGCGCCTCCGCCATGTTCATCCTCGGCATGGCGTTCGGCTACTACCTGGAGCTGCCGCCGGCGCTCCGCTTCCTGCTCAAGCCCAACACCAGCGACGTCGAGCCGACCATCGGCGTCCAGACGTACATCGACACCGTGACCAGGCTCCTGCTGATCACCGGCCTCGTCTTCGAGATGCCGTTCGTCATCATGGGCCTCGCCAAGATCGGCGTCGTCACATCGCGCAAGCTCTGGGGATGGTCGCGCTACGCCATCGTCGCCGCGTCCGTGATCGCCGCCGTCGTCACCCCTTCCATCGACCCCATCACGATGATCATCGTCATGATCCCCATCGTCATCCTCTACTACATGGGCATCCTCCTCGCGCGCATCGTCGAGTCGAACCCCATCATCGGCGGCCGCCGCTAGCCGCCCTATTCCGCCGGCTGCCGCACGATTCTGCCCATCTGCGCGCGCCTCTCTATGGCGTGTTGGGCAGGACCGTCGAGCGGTCACTTGTCTGCCAGTCGTCGAGTTGACGCCCCGCGAGCCATGGCGGCAACTCCATACCAAAGAACATCGCCATGGCGTCGACGTACGGCTCATACATCGCCTGAAACTCCGAAAGCCGCTCCCGTGAGGCCGGCGCGTCCAGCGTCGTCAGGCGAGCCAGTTCGAGCAGCGGGTTGAGGCGCGCCGCATCGGCGCTGGAAAGCCGCTGCGGGTCCGGGTCGTGGAGCTCGAGCCCGAAGTTCTGAGTTAGGTCGACCACCGCGTGGCGCGACATCGCGAACGCCAGCTCGGCCGGACGGCGGAGGCGATTGTCGCGCTCGCAGGCGAGGATGAGCGCCGAGAAGTCGAGGATGGCCGTCAGTGCGCTCAGCCACGATTGATGATCGTGTTGCGAACGGAAATATGCGAGCACGGGGTAGGAAAGGTGGCTCTCCAGCAGGTCGGCAGACCACCGCTCCCACTCGAGTAGGAGGCGCTCCAGCTCCGCTGTATCGTTCGACGCTCCATACCGCCGCAGCATCTCGCCCGCGGATGGCGGCGAGCCGGCCCGGGCGTCAAGCAGAGAGATGTTGAGTTCGCGGCGCGAAAAAGACTGGTACAGCACCGGGAGATAGCCGATGACCAGCGCGAGAAAGCCGAAACCGGTCCCCGCTTCGATGACTGTGGCCGCACGAGCGGCGCCCGTCGTTGGAGCCACATCGCCGAGGCCAAGCGTGACGAAGCTCGTGCCGCTCATGTACATGGCGGTGCCGAAGTTGGCGCGGTGGCCGCCCACAAACACGTCGACGCCGGGCGATGCGTAGATGAGCGCGAACCCGAAGATCAGCAGCGCCGCCCAGAAGATGAACAGCAGGAGAATCGAAATCGGCCCGAACACCCCTAGCAGCCACTCCCGTGCGGCGGCCCGTGAGATGCCCCGGCTGGCTGCTCGCCACGGATACCAGAGCCCGCGGAGGAACACGCGCGAGAGGCGGAACCTCCGATCGACGCGCCGTGGCAGCACCATCGTCTCGAACGCATCCCAGAGCACGGACAGGATCAGCCCGATCCCGACAGGCGCCAGGACGATCACGAGAGGTGCGGCCCAAACACGACGAGCATGTCGAATAGTCTAGCGCCACCGGCCACAGCAGCCGGCGCACCTCAGGCCCTTTTATGTCCTGTAACCCCATTCCGATCACCCGCTCCATCACCTTCACCACCCACCCCCGCCTGTGATATCATCCCGCCAACTGTGACGAGGCAGGTACGCCAGCCGCGAGCCCGCGCGTTCCATGCCGCCCTCACGGGCGCAGCGGGGGGCGCGTTCAGCGGGCTCACGGGCGTTGGCGGTGGCGCCATCATGGTGCCGCTGCTCACGAGCAGGCTCAACCTGGGCCAGCATCGCGCCCACGGCACGTCCCTCGCCATCATTACGTTCGTCGCGGCCTCCGGCGTCGTCGGCTACTGGCACGCCGGGAATATTGATTGGCGGCTCGTCCTCGCGCTTGCGCCCGGCGGCGTCCTGGGCGTCTACGCGGGGGCCCGCACGATGTTGAGGTTGCCCGCCCTGCAGGTCCGGCTGCTGTTCGGCGCCTTCCTCCTCTTCGTGGCGTTCCGCCAGCTGGTGTGGCACGTCTCCGCGGGCGCGCCGCAAGGAGGTATCGCGGGCGTGTTGATCGCGACGGGGTTCGGCTTCGCGGGCGGAGCGCTGGCCGGCGTGCTCGGCGTGGGCGGCGGCGCCATCTTCGTGCCCGCCATCATCATCTTCGGTCTCGCCCACGTCGCTCGCGGCGAGGACCCGCAGAAGGTCGCGCAGGGCGTCTCCCTCGTCGTCATCGTCTGCACCGGCCTCGCCGGCAGCATCACCAACTGGCGCCAGCGCACAATCGATGTTGCCACCGTGCGCTGGGTCGTGCCGGTCGCGGTCGCCGCCGCGTTGAGCGCATCGCTGCTCGCCAACCGCATGGACGCTGCGATCTTGAAAGCGGTCTACGGCGTCACGGCGCTCGCGCTCGCCTGCCAGGTGCTGTATACGACGGCCCGCGCGTTCCGCGGCCGCCCGCTGATCGCGGAGGTGTGAGCATGGATGCCACGGAGAAGCGCCGCGCGCTGGCCCTGATCGCCAAGCAAGTCGCCGCCTGCACCGATTGCGCCCTCTGTCGCGGCCGCACCCACGCCGTCCCCGGCGAAGGCGACGCCGGCGCCGACATGATGTTCATCGGCGAAGGCCCCGGCTTCTACGAGGATCAGCAGGGCCGCCCCTTCGTCGGCGCCTCAGGCAAGTTCCTCGAGGAGCTGCTCCGCTCCATCGGCCGCGACCGCAAGGACGTCTTCATCGCCAACGTCGTAAAGTGCCGCCCGCCGAACAACCGCGACCCGCAGCCCGACGAGATCGCCGCTTGCAAGAAGTACCTCGACGCCCAGGTCGCCGCGATCGCGCCGAAGGTCATCGTCACCCTTGGCCGCCACTCCATGCAACGCTACTTCCCCGGCGATGCCATCAGCCGCGTCCACGGACAGCCCCGCCGTAAGGACGGACAGATCGTCGTGCCCATGTACCACCCGGCCGCCGCACTCCACCAGGGCAGCCTCCGCGCCGTCATTGAGGCCGACTTCAAACGCCTGCCGGAGTTCCTCGCCAAGACCCTGCAGCAGCCCGCCGCGGCCGATCCGGCGCCACCCGCGCGCGTGCCCGCGCACCTGGCGGCGGCTCAGCCCGCCGCGCCCCAAACTCCCGCCCCATCCGCAACCGAACCGGAGTCGCAGCAGATGCGGCTCCTGTAAAGGAACATATGCCAGACACCCCGCTTCGCATCATCCCCCTCGGCGGCCTCGGTGAGATCGGCAAGAACATGATGCTCTTCGAGTACGGCGATGACATCATCGCTGTCGATTGCGGCCTCATGTTTCCAACCGAGGAGATGCTCGGCGTCGACCTCGTCATCCCCGACGTCAGCTACATCATCGAGAACCGCAAGAACCTCCGCGCCATCTTCATCACCCACGGCCACGAGGACCACACCGGCGCCCTCCCCTACATCCTCCGCCAGATCAACGTGCCCGTCTACGCCACCCCGCTTGCGCACGGGCTCATCAGCGTCAAGCTCAAGGAAGCGCGCCTCCTCCAGAACACTGACCTGCGCGAGATCCGCCCCGGCGACTCCGTGCAGGAAGGCCCATTCACCATCGAGCCCTTCCAGGTCGCGCACAGCATCCCGGACTCCGTCGGCTATGCCATCCACACCCCGCTCGGCACCTGCGTCCACACCGGCGACTTCAAGCTCGACCATACGCCCGTCATGGGCCAGTCCACCGATCTCGCGCGCCTCGCCCAGCTCGGCGACCGCGGCGTCCTCCTGCTGTGCGCCGACTCCACCTACGCCGAAGTCCCCGGCTACACGCCGTCCGAGCAGGTTGTCGGCGATTCGCTCTTCCAGTTCATGGCCAAGGCCGAGGGCCGCGTCATCGTCACCACCTTCGCCTCGCTCATCGCGCGCGTCCAACAGGTGTTCGATGCCGCCGAGCGCACCGGCCGCCGCGTCTTCATCACGGGTCGCAGCATGGTCGATAACGTCGGGATGGCAATCGAGCGCGGCTACCTGCACGCCCCCGAGGGCATGCTCGTTAACCTGCGCGAGCTGCCGAGCATCCCGCTCGAGCGCCTCACGATCATCACCACCGGCAGCCAGGGCGAGCCGACATCCGCCCTCACCCGCATGGCGAACCAGGATCACCAGCACGTCAAGATCGTCGAGGGCGACACGGTCATCCTCTCCGCATCGGCCGTCCCCGGCAACGAGGCCCTCGTGCACCGCACCGTCGACAACCTCTTCAAGCTCGGCGCGAAGGTGCTCTACAACCGGATCGCCGATGTCCATGTGCGCGGCCACGCGGCGCAAGAGGAGCTGAAGATCGTCCACGCCCTCGTCCGCCCGCGCTACTTCGTGCCCGTCCACGGCGAGTACCGCCACATGGTGCTCCACGCCCAGACCGCCGAGTCGCTCGACCAGGGCACCGATACCTTCATCCTCACCGACGGCGACGTGCTCGAGCTCACCGCCGACGGTGCCAGCTTCGGCGAGCGCATCTCCGCCGACTACGTCTACGTCGATGGCATCGGCGTCGGCGACATCGACCACGTTGTCTTGCGCGACCGCAAGCATCTCGCCTCCGATGGCATGGTCGTTGTCATCGTCGCCATGGATAAGCAGACCGGCCGTATCGCTGGCCGCCCGGAGGTCGTCTCCCGTGGCTTCGTCGATATGGACGAGAGCGACGACCTGATCGAGCGCGCCCGCGAGCAGGTCGTCCGCTCCCTCCAGGGAGCCGACCACATCGTCGAGTGGGGAGCCGTCCACGCCCAGGTGAAGGACGCCCTCGCCAAGTTCCTGTACGATGAAACGAGGCGGCGCCCCATGGTGCTGCCCGTCGCCATGGAGGTCTGATCGTGGCCGCAAGGACGCGCGCCAAGCCATCGAAGGGCGGCCGCGGCAAGGCGCCGGTCAAGGCCGTCGGCCGCCGCCGCAGCGGCCAGTCCGCCTACGCCACCGTCCACGACCTCCTCATCCGCCGCGAGAGCATCGGCGTCGGCCTCGCGCTCCTCGCGCTGCTCGCCGTCCCGTGGCTCGTCCCCTTCACCTCCGGCCTCGCCGATGCGCGCAACCGCTTCGTCGCCACCTTCGGCCTGCTCATCTTCGCCTGGATCGGCCTGCTCATCTACGCGGGCTGGCTCGTCATCCGCGGCGAGCAAGCGCGTCTCTGGCAGGACTGGAAGCCCTGGGCCATCGGCCTCCTCAGCGGCCTCTTCCTCCTCGGCTTCTTCGGCCTGTTCAACCCCGCCTGGAGCCTCGGCGACGTCTCCCTCGCCGACCACACCGCCGGCGGCGACCTCGGCGGCCGCATCGTCGGCAACCCGTTCGGTGTCCTCGCCTGGCTGCTGATCGGCGTCGTCGCCTTTGCCGTCACCTGGCCCGATGGCGCCGCCACCATCGCCCGAAACGCGCCCTCCGCAACCCGTACCGCCTGGGGCTGGCACATCCCGTCCCGCGTCGCCCACGGCGCCCGCACCGCCTTCGAGTTCGTCTTCCCCACCCGGCCCCAGCCCCAGGGCTCCGCCAAGATGCCGATCGACTCCGTGATGTGGGCGCGCAGCGCCGGCGCCACCGCCGAGGTCGACGACGACGAGGACGACGTCGAGCCGGCGCCCGCGCCCGTCCAGGCCCCCCTCTTCCCGGATCTCGAACACGCGCCCGACGATGAGGACGGCGACGGAACGCCCGGCGTCACCACCGATGCCCGCGGCAACCGCCGCTCCCGCGACGGCTGGCAGCTCCCCGCCATGGACATCCTCGCCGACCGCGCACCCGCCGCCGATGGCGCCGCCGACAACGCCCAGCGTGCCTCCCTCATCGAGGAGACCCTCGCCAGCTTCGGCGTCGACGCCCGCGTCGTCCAGATCAACGAAGGCCCGACCGTCACCCAGTTCGGCATCGAGCCCGGCTGGGAGATCAAGACCCGCACCGTCATCGAGCGCGACAAGGACGGCAAGCCGATCATCGATAAGGACGGCACGCAGAAGACGCGCGTCGAAGAGGTGTCACGCACGCGCGTCCGCGTCCAGCAGATCACCTCGCTCGCCAACGACATGGCCCTCGCCCTCGCCGCGCCATCCATCCGCATTGAGGCGCCCGTCCCCGGCAAGCCCGTCCTTGGCATCGAGGTCCCCAACACGTCCAAGTCGCTCGTCACGCTCCGCAGCGTCGTCCAGAGCCCGCAGTTCCAGCGCCAGGCCGCGAAGTCCAAGCTCAGCGTCGCGCTCGGTCAGTCCGTTGCCGGCGAGCCCATCGTCGCCGACCTCGCGAAGATGCCCCACCTGCTCATCGCCGGCGCCACCGGCTCCGGCAAGTCCGTCTGCATGAACTCGATCATCTCCTGCATCCTCATGCACGCCTCCCCCGCCGAGGTCCGCATGGTCATGATCGACCCCAAGCGCGTCGAGCTCTCGGCTTTCGCCGCCATCCCACACCTCGCTTTCTCCAACATCGTCGTCGATATGGATAAGGTCGTCGGTACGCTCCAGGCCGTGATCCACGAGATGGAGTCCCGCTACAGAAAGTTCGCCGCCATCGCCGTCCGCAACATCGATGGCTACAACCGCAGTCCACGCGCCACCGACAAGCTGCCCTACTGGATCGTCATCATCGACGAGCTCGCCGACCTGATGATGGCCGCACCCTTCGAGGTCGAACGCCAGCTCTGCCGCCTCGCCCAGCTTGCCCGCGCCACCGGCATCCACCTCGTCGTCGCCACCCAGCGCCCGTCCGTCGATGTCATCACCGGCCTCATCAAGGCCAACTTCCCCACGCGCATCGCGTTCGCCGTCAGCTCACAGATCGACTCGCGCACCATCCTCGATATGGGCGGCGCCGAGAAGCTCCTCGGCCGCGGCGACATGCTCTACATGGCGCCCGACGCCGCCAAGCCCCGCCGCCTCCAGGGCGTCTTCGTCTCCGACGAGGAGATCGAGCGCCTCGTCGGCTTCTGGACCCAGGAGCGTTTCGCCGATATCGACCGCCCCGTCTTCGACAACCTCTACGAAGAGGCGAAGCTAGAGCTCGAGATGGAGGGCGCCAGCGACGACATGCTCGAGCGCGCGACGGAGCTGGCCCGCGAGCACAACCGCATCTCCACGTCCCTCCTCCAGCGCCGCCTGCGCATCGGCTACCCCCGTGCCGCCCGCCTCATGGACCTGCTCGAACAGCACGGCGTCGTCGGCCCCGCCGAAGGCGGCGGCTCCCGCGAAGTCGTCCGCCCCGACGACGACCGCCCCACCCTGCACCACGACCCCGAAGAACTCAGATTCTGACGCGCTGGCGCGTGCGTATCCGCCGCGTCGGCGTGACCTACCGGTCTGACTGGCTCCGGACCTGGTCAATGACCACGGCGTCGTCGATCCCGCCGAGGGCGCCTCCACCCGAACGGCCCATGCTCTATCCTATTCGCCGGCGCCAGCCGCACCCCCACCCACGTGGCAATACTCGATCGATCCGCCGCCGCTGATCTCCACCCGAGGCACGCGGCCAGCGGAGCGCGACGGATTACGTCGCCCACCCCCAACAGCAAACCATCTGTGAAATCTGCGTCATCTGTGGTTCCCGTCCCCATGCCCACCGTCACCCCCGCCCCGCCCCCACAGCCGCCGCCACCTCCGCCATCTCCCCCGCCCCTAGCTCCT
>DASQHL010000009.1:0-18853 GCA_035632115.1 Dehalococcoidia bacterium
AACAACCTGAGCGCCGTCAACAAGGAGTACGGAGTACGGGCGGGGGACGAGGTGCTCCGACACGTGGCGAAGGCGATCGAGACGACCCGCCGGTTCAACGACGTGGCGGCGCGGCTGGGCGACGACGAGTTCGGCGTCCTCTTGCTGGACACGGGCGACGAGGGGATCAAGGCATTCATCGATCGCCTCGAGGACCGATTGGCACGCGACTCGGCAGTGGCAGAGGTGAACGGCCGCAGCGTATCGCTCTGGGCGGGGGTCTGTTCCGGCAGCGCTGTCATGCAGCCGGGCATGACCGAAGCGGACGCCGTGCTGGAGCAGGCGATGGGGAGCCTGAACACTGCGAAGCAGGAGCGCGAGCGCCGGCGCAGGATGTGGCTTTCGGCCTAAGCAACATGCGCGGGCACGTGGCGCGCCCGGTCGCTTCATTTATGTCCAGTTAGTGATTGACAGGGCGTCGCGAGCTACGCGGCGCGTTCGATGCCGAGGCGACGCGCGGCCTCGTCTACGTTGACGTCTTCCGTGCGGCTGAGCATTTGGACGAGAACCCCGATGCGCAGGATCTCGACGAGGGGCGAGTGGGCGCTGACACCTTCGCGGAGACTGCGGTCGATGCAGGCCTCATAGCCGGACCGCAGCAGGCGCCGGAGCTCGGCATCGTGTGAGGCTTCGGCCCAGATCTCCAGCAGGACGCGGCCGATGGAGCCACGGCCGAGGGCCAACTGGCCCTCGGCGGCCTGGAAGGGCGGCATGAGCGCGCCCGCTCCGGCGAGGCGCTCAACGACGCCGGCGAGGACGGCCGGCTTGTTGGGGAAGTGGTGGTAGAGCCCGCCCTTGGAGCACCCCGCTGCGAGGCAAACGTCGTCCATGGAGGCGGCGGCGTAGCCCTTCAGTGAGAAGATGGTCAGAGCCGCCTGCGTAATCTGATCGCGGGCGCTCTGGGACCGGGCGGCCTGGCGGCTGGGCTTGGCTTCCATCAGACTCCTATCGGAAGCATCGGCAGCCGAGAGCCTCTCCCACAGGAGGGGCAGGAGAAAATCTCCTCATGTACTTGTCACCAGGGGTTGACAGGCACGGGCCAGGGATCGTATAAACATACCGACGAGTCGGTATCGGCTACTGGCGGCGGCGGGCCGCCGGGCCACGGGAAGCAGGAGGATCAGGATATGTTCCGCGTCAGCTGGTAACCCACCCGACCCACGCCAGACGGGCGTGAAGAAAGGCTCCCGAACTATCGGGAGCCTTTGCTGTCCGAGCGGAGGATCGAAGAGCCGCGTTCAGGCGGCCTGCCGCGGGGCAGCTGCAGCGTGGTGCTCAGTCACTTCTTCGTGGTCGGTGTAACGGATTTCGACGATCTTGTCCCAGGCGAGCAAGAAGGCCTGCACGCAGCGAGGGTCAAACTGGGTGCCGCTGCAGCGGATGATCTCCTCGCGGGACGCCTCGACGGAGAGCGCGCGGCGGTAGGGACGGTCGGAGGTCATCGCGTCGAAGGTATCGGCAAGCACGAAGATGCGGGCGCCGATCGGGATCTCGTCGGCGGCCAGCCCGCGCGGGTAGCCCTTCCCGTCGAAGCGCTCGTGGTGGGCAAGGACGATCTTGGCAGCACCGGCCAGGAAGCTGATGTCCTTCAGCATGTCAAATCCAATCTTGGGGTGGCGTCGCATGTCCACCCATTCCTCCTCTGTGAGCTTGTCGGGCTTGTGAAGGATGCTGTCGGAGACGCCGATCTTGCCGATATCGTGCAGCAGGCCGCCGCGCTGCATGTCGACCCACTCCTCGGTCCCCGGGGGGACGCCCATGTGATAGGCGACCTCCATCATGTACTTGGCGACCCGTAGGGAGTGGCCCTTGGTCTCGCGGTCACGGGCGTCGAGCGCCGAGACGAGCGCCTCGAGTGTGCCGTCGTATGTCTGGCGGAGCTGTTCGGCCATCCCAAGGATGTCGTGATTGGCCTTCTGCAGCTCGCGGTTGCGCTTGTTCAGCTCGGCGACGTTGTCGGCGGTCTTGTCCACGTATTGCTTGATCGTGAACCTGAGCATAAGCGGCGGGGCGACGAACGCGAGCAGCCCGAAGTAGCCCATGCCGTTATAGGCGACAGCAAGCGCCAGGCCGAGGAGGCCGAAGACTGCGTAGTGGGGCAGCAGCCACTCGAACTTCTCGCGCCAGACATCGACCAGACGGGTGCGCGTGGCGAGGCTCACCGCAACGGTGACCGTACCGATGTTGAGCGCGTAGTACAGGGAAACGGCGAAGATGGTGATGGGAATCGACCAGATGTTCACGCTGAGATGGCCGCCCATGAGCGCCCATGCGACGGACGCCACGGTGACGTTGACGAGCACCTCGGAGCCGACGTTGAAGAGGCGCTTGTACCAGACACCGCCGCTGTTCGTCGAGAGAGTGACGAGCGGGCTGGCGAGGGCGGCGCCGGCAGGACCGAAGAGCAAGGCGATAGCGACGTCGGTGACGGCTGCGATGGAGACGGTCGTATCGCCGTAGATCGGGATGCGGGTGCGGCCGAAGACGACCGCGAGGACGGCGAGCAGGAGGAATCCACCGAGATCGCCGGAATTGAGCCGGGGGCCGAAGTAGGCGACGGCGAGGAGCCCGGCGATGAAGGTGCCGAGGACGTAGGCGAGCGCGGGGCGCGGCAGCCGCTCGCTGGCGGCGGGCGCGGCAGGGGCGACGGGCAGCGGCACCACGTTCGTAGCGGGCGGCGCGTCGGCGGAGGCGGACGGCCTCTCGATCGGCTCACTCAGCATGCAAACCTGCCACAGGCTCAGGCGGCCTCCGACCTGAGAGGCCTAATCAAATATCGGCGTCGCGGGGGGCTGCCCGTAGCTCAGGCGGCTTCGAGCTGGGCTGCCATCTGGCGGCGGAGGGCCGCCAGAATCCGCTTGTGAAGCTGGCAGACGCGGGATTCTGAGAGGCCCATCATGGCGCCGATCTCGTGGAAGGGCTTGGATTCGGCGTAGCGCAACCGGAGGATGGCCCGGTCGCGGGCACTGAGGTGGCGGAGCGCGAGATCTAACATCGCAAGCGATGCGTTGTGATCAGCCGCGCGGGCGGGGTCGGTGGACTCATCCTCGTCGACGGGGTCGAAGGAAGGGGTGCTATCGCCGCCGCGGTCCTGGAGGGCGTGTTCGAGCGAGATGAAGCGTGACCCGGCGTGTCGCATGATGCCGTCGAGTTGTTCGATCGGCATGCCGAGGCGAAAGGCGATCTCGCGGGGCGATGGCCAGCGCCCGAGGCTGGCGGCAAGCTCCTGGGATGCGTGCTCAACCTCACGGGTGCTCTTGCGGAGCGAGCGGGGGAGGGGATCCATCCGGCGGATGGCATCCAAGATGGAGCCGCGGATGCGGCGCACGGCGAAGCTGGCGAAGCTGGTGCCGCGCGTCTCGTCGAAGGCATCGATGGCCTGGATGAGGCCCTCAATGCCGTAGGCGAGGGCATCTTCGCGGTCGAGGCCGAGAGTCTTCTGGTTGTCGGTCGACATACGGCCGACGACGAAGGCGACGAGCGGCATGTGCCGCATGATCATCTCTTGACGGGACGGTGTGCGGGTCATCGTCTTCCCCCTGGATCCAAACAGAACGCCGTCTGCCAGAGGTGGACAGGCGGCGCATTCGCGGAATCCCGGGGCGCGTGGCCCGAGGTGTTCGGCGGCCCGGCTATCCGCCATCCCGGCGGACCCGCGGCTTTGCGTCCTCGCCTCGCGGCGAGTTTGCCCGTTCGCTGCCTCTGCCTGTGTTGAACGTGTTTCTCCGCATCCTGCGCCCCCGTTCAGCCGGCTCCGTCCGGCGGCCTGACTACTCCAACGCTGAACGCGGGCGTTTGTTACACGATCCGGGAGGTCTTGCTCGGGGCGGCGAGGATACGCGCGGATTTAACAAAGAGGCTTGCAGGGGTTTGCTCGGTTGGTGCATACTCCGTGGTTGAGAGACCGAGCGGTCGGACGGTACGTGGGAGCGAGGCAGATGCCCAAGACAGCGATCGACCGGTTCGAGCAGCGGAAGCTCACGCGCGCGAAGCTGGTCGAGGCGGCGTTGCAGCTCTTTTCGACGAGCGGGTATGAGCACGCCACGGTGGACGACATTTCGCAGGCGGCGGGCTACTCGAAGGGCGCGTACTACTTCCACTTCTCGACGAAGGACGACATCCTGCTGGAGTTGATGCGGATCTGGACGGAAGACCGCAATGGCGTTCTGGCGGCCGGGCTCGGCATGGAGAGTCACACTCGCGAGGAGATGCGGGACGGGCTGGCCGGATTCTTTTCGTACGCGGAGCAACCGCAGTGGTACGCGACGCTGCTGGAATTCTGGGCGCAAGCGGTGCGGAACCCGGAGGTCAGCAGCCGTCTGAACCAGGCGTACGCCGGGTGGCGCAAGCAACTGACGGACGCGTTCGCAGCGAGCGACCTGAGCGTCGAATCGCCGGCGGACGCGGCGGCGGTGGCCCTGGCAGCACACGACGGGTACGCCGTGCAGATGGCGATCGGTTCTCCGGGCGGCCGCGCGATGACGCCGGGCGAACTGGCAGAGTCGCTCCTCGCGCCGCTACAGGTGGCGGCGGGCACGCGACAGCGGCGTTCGGCAGCGCGGTAACTCCCTCAAGACTCCTGCGCGTGATATCGTGCGCCTCGTGCGCGTCCTCATCCTCGCCCCCTTTTCGACAACGTCCCTCACACGGCTCGGCCAGCGCGTGCAGGTCATCGTTGAAAGCTGGCTGGACACGAACCGTCTGCAGGATCCCGAGCAGCTCGGCGCTCGCCTGGCGCTTGAGCAGTTTGACGTCGTGATTGTGGAGGCGGACTTCATCTTCGCCGAAGTATTCGAGGCCGCACCGCGACTCCGTCTGGTTGGCGTGTGTCGCAACGCGTTACACCAGGTCGACTTGCCGGCGGCCAGTGCGCGCGGCGTGCCGGTCGTGCATGCGCCGGGCCGCAACACCGCCGCGGTGGCAGAGATGACGCTGGCGCTGATGCTGGCGCTGGCGCGGCGCATCCCGCAGGCGAGCGCGATGGTGCTGGGGGGCGGCTGGCGTGACCCGGCGCAGGGGTACCGGATGTTTCGCGGGCGGGAGATCGCGGGGGCGACGGTGGGCGTCGTCGGGTTCGGGCAGATAGGGCGGGCGGTTGCGCGGCGGTGCGTGGCGCTGGGGGCGCGCGTCCTCGTGCACGATCCGTTCGTGCCACCACGCCAGGTTGCCGCACTTGGAGGGGCCGTGGCCACACTGGAGAGGCTCGCGGCGAGGAGCGACTTCGTGACGTTGCACTTACCGGACATCGACGCGACGCGCCACCTGGTCGATACGGCGTTCCTGGCGCGGCTGCGCCGAGGTGCGTACCTGATCAACACCGGCGGAGGCGGCTGCGTGGATCCGGACGCGCTAGCCGAGGCTCTAGCGGAGCGACGGATCGCGGGTGCGGCGCTTGACGTGTTCGAAGGTCAACCGCTGCCGGCATCGAGCCCGCTGTGCAGCGCGCCGAACGTCATCCTGACGCCACATATCGGCGGCGCCACCGCCGAGACGGTGGAGCGCCACTCACGCATGATGACGGCCGAAGTCGAACGGCTGCTGGACGGGCGGCCCCTGCGGCACGTGGCGAACCCGGAGTATCGGAACGTCCGTGCCGGGTGATCGCGTCCTTGTGATCGACGCGGGCACTAGCGCCATGCGGGCCGTCACCGTCTCGGCGGACGGCACCGTCACGGCGGTGGCGTCGGAGCCCTACGATGTGTTCGTCCCGGAGGACGCGGCGCCGTTCGGCCGCGAGTTCGACCCGAAGAGCCTCCTGCGCGCGCTGAACCGGCTGATTAACGCCGCATCGGCGCGGACCGTGGACATCGCGGCCATTGCGTTCACCGGACAGCGGGAGGGGATCGCGTTCACGGATGCCGGGGGCGCGGCGATCTTCGCGTCGCCGAACGTCGACGCGCGCGCCGCCTCACAGGGGATGGCGATCGACGCCGCCCGCGGCTCGGAGGTCTACGCAACGACGGGCCACCTGCCGTCGCTCATGCAGGCGCCAGCAAAGCTGGCGTGGCTGCGCTCGGAGCGGCCGGAGACCGCATCTCGTGTGCGCCACGTCGTGCCGGTCGCCGACTGGCTGGCGGCGGCGCTGGCAGGGAGCATGGCGATGAGCCGCAGCCTCGCCGCGGAGAACGGGCTCCTCGATGTGCGGACATGCGCCGTCCCGGAGGCGCTGCTCGGCGCGCTCGGGCTCGCGCTGTCGCTGCTGCCCGGAGTCGCCGATGATGGAGCGGTCGCGGGCGTAGTGGAGCGGGGCGAACTGCGTGGCGTGCCGGTGTTGCTCGCGGGCGCGGACACGCAGTGCGCGTTGCTCGGCATGGGTGCGCTGGAGGCGGGCGACACGGCCGTCCCAGCGGGCTGGAGCGCGCCGGTGCAGATGGTGACGGCGGCGCCCGTGTTCGATGATGCGTGGCGGACGTGGACAAGCGTGCACGTCACGCCCGGAGCATGGATACTCGAATCGAACGCGGGAGAGACCGGACGGAGCTGGGAGTGGCTCTGCTCGATGCTGGGGATGCAATCAGAGGCAGCGACCGCGCTCGCATCAAACAGCCCGGCGGGTGCGCGAGATGTGGTGTGCATTTACGGGCCGCGGGCGATGCGCGCGGGAGCGATGAGCGCCGGGTTGGGCGCACTGACGTTTCCTCTGCCGCTGGTGATGTCAGAGCCGGACCGTGGTGACGTGTTGCGGGCAACGCTCGAGGCGATCGCTTATGCCGTGCGCGCAAACATCGAGCAGCTGGAGGAGGTATCGGGTGCAACGATCGGGCGACTGGCACTCGGTGGCGGGATGTCGCGGAACATGCTGTTCGCCCAGATCCTCGCGGACGTGATCGACCGACCGGTGACGGTCGCAGGCGCGGCCGAGACAACGGCCGTGGGGGCAGCGATGCTGGCAGCGGCGACGGTGGGGCTCCATAGCTCGTTGGCAGAGTCGGTCGCATCGATGCGGAGGGCGAGCGCGATGATCGAGCCGAAGCCGGCGGTATCGGCCGTATACGAGGATGCGTACGGGCGCTGGTGCGCACTCGCGGACTCGTCCGCTCAGCTTGCCGCGGAAGCCGGATGATGGACGAGTTTCTCGCGGAGCGGCAGGAGGTGCTGGCAGCGGTGCGCCGGATCGTCGACGCGGGGCTCGTCAGTGGTTCGAGCGGGAACGTCAGCCGGCGCATCCGGCGGGCAGAAGGTGATCTCTACGCGGTGACGGCGAGCCGGGTGCCGTACCACCGCTTCAGCATCGAGCACGTGCTCGTCGTCGATGGTGATGTGGACCCCGTGCACGGGGACGGCGTGCCATCGAGCGAGTCGCTGGTGCATCTGGCCGTGTACCGCGCGCGGCGCGACGTTGACGCGGTGATCCACACGCACTCCGTGTACGCGAGCGCGTTCGCGGTGGCAGGGGTGGCGATCCCGCCGGTGCTGGACGAGCAGGTCATCACGCTCGGTGGCGCCGTGGAAGTGGCAGCATATGGCGCATCTGCCAGCGACGCGTTGGCGAGCAACGCCGTGACGGCGCTGGGCCGGCAGGCGGCCGTGCTGCTGCGGCACCATGGCGGGCTAGGCGTGGGCACAGACCTTGACGAAGCGTTCGCCGTTGTGGAGCTGGTGGAGCGGGTGGCGCGGGTGCGGCTGCTGAGCGCGCAGCTGGGCGGCGGCGAGCTGCCGGCAGCGTTGGTGGAGTCGGAGCAGCGTGTATACCGGATGATGAAGGGGTTCAAGGAGGGGTGATGCAGGTACCAGGATTCTTATTGCGTCGGCTGTACGTGAAAGGCAGCCTGCGCAACGCCAACGGCGGCTTCGCGTTTGACCTGAAGAACTCGCTGGGCTCGGGTTACGCCGAAGCGATGCTGGCGTTGACGCTCGACGGCGAGGAGCTGCCACCGGAGGCGTCGATGTTCGTCATCGACGGGAAAGGCACGCCCTTCGGTGAGGTGAGCGCGGCGAACCCGATGTCGCTGGCGATGAACAAGTCCGTGACCATCGAGGTCGGCGGCAAGACGCTGACGCCGGGGAAGCACAAGCTTGGCATCGGCTTCGTCGTGTCCGGGATGGGGGCGCTGCAGTTCGAAGTGACCGACGCGATCGATGGAGGTAGCGCCGAAGATGACGCTTGACCCCGGCCTGCCGCCGGCCCCCGGGCCGATCGACTACGTGCGTCGCTGGGCGCAGCTCGTTGAGCGGCGGCGCGCGCAGATGGACGCGGCGTTCGCAGCCGCGGGGCAATCGAGCGGTGACTACTGGGCGCGGCGGGCGAAGGCGTACCGGCAATCACTGCACGAGCGGATGGACGAAGACCCGTTCTTCCTGAGCGTCCGCGCCGCGACGGACGCGCAGAGCAGCGTGCTGGACGTCGGCGCGGGCACCGGGCGCCACACACTCGCCCTGGCGCCCCACGTGCGCAGAGTCACGGCCGTCGACCCCTCGCCCGCGATGCTGGGGCTGCTCCGGGAGGACGTCGCGGCGCAGCGGTTCGGGAACGTCGAGGCGGTGGAGGCGGAGTGGATGGCCGCGGAGGTGGAGGCGGCGGACTTCGTGATCTGCTCGCACGTGCTCTACCCGATCGCGGAGGTCGTGCCCTTCGTGCGGAAGCTGGAAGAGAAGGCGCGGGAGCGGGTGTTCATCTACCTGCGCGCCGACCCGCTGCCGACTGACCTGGGGCTCTGGGGCGAGTTCTACGGCGTGCCGTTGCAGCACCAGCCCGTGCACATGGACCTGATCAACGTGCTGGCACAGATCGGCGTGTTCGCGGATGTGGAGGTGGTGAGCCACCGCTTCACGCTGACCTACGGGTCAATCGACGAGGCGGTGGAGCAGCTACGCTACGGCCTCTGCCTGCGCGACGGCGACGCGGCGGCGGGCGCGCGCCTGCGGGAGCTGCTGGAGGAGCGGCTGGTGCGCTGGCCGAACGGGCGCGTGGGGCCGTCGATCGAGTCGGCGCGGTCGGCGATCATGTCGTGGCAGCCGGCGCGGTAGAGGCGAGCGTCTCCACGACGGGCTCGATTCTCTCTCGCGAGCATGCGCCGCCGCAGCAGGGGCGTCGACTCGTGAGGTGAGCGATGGCGGGCGCCCAGGCGACCGCAGCCAGGGGCGGCGGTCTTCTCGCAGCGCGCGCCGCCTGCCAGAATTGCAGCAGGGCCATCGCCCGCCGGAGGGGAGACGCATGCTGACACCGCTCGACGACTACCTGATCCACCAGACGCCGGAGACCGTCGACCGCGTGGCGACCAGCGACCGCAACTTCTTCGACCGGTATTACTTCAACGCCCACACGCTCGACGGCGGCACGTTCCTGGTCGTGGCGATGGGGCTGTATCCGAACATCGGCGTGATCGATGCGTTCGCGACGGTGATGCTCGATGGCAAGACGCAGCACATCCTGCGGGCGTCGCGAGCGCTGGGCTCGGACCGTGGCGCGACCCAGGTGGGACCGATAGGCGTGGAGGTGATCGAGGGGTTGCGCAAGCTGCGGGTGCACGCAGACGAGAACGAGCACGGCATCGGGTTCGACATGACGTTCGAGGCCGCGGCAGTGCCGTACGAGGAGCCGCATTTCTTCCGGCGCTCCGGCAGCCGTGTCCTCATGGACTACACGCGGCTGACGCAGTGCGGACGCTGGTCGGGCAGACTGACGGCGGGCGCGCGCACGTTTGCGGTCGAGCCGGCGACGTGGTGGGGCGCGCGCGATCACTCGTGGGGAATCCGGCCCGTCGGGGGAGGCGAACCGCCGTCGGCTCCGGCCTCGGAGGGGGCGCCGGGCGGCTTCTTCTGGTTGTGGTCGCCGATCCAGTTCGACGGCGCATCGATGCTGATCACGTGCAGCGAGGATGGCGATGGCACGCGCTGGCATGCCGCCGCGGAGCTTATCTGGGGCGCGTCATCCGGGAAGCCGCCGGAGCAACTGACGTTCGTCTCGCACGACATTGACATGGTGTCGGGCAGCCGCACGTTCGCACGCGGAACGGTGACGCTGGCGCGGCGCGACGGCAGCCGCGTCGTCGTGCGGATGGAGCCGCGGACGACGCTGTACATGGCGGCGGCGGGCTATGCGTACACCGGCGGCTGGCGGCACGGGCAGTACCACGGGCCGCTGGCGGTCGAGGGCGAGACCTGGGACCTGGGTGATGCGGCGCTACGGCAGCGCGTGAGCGGCCAGACCGAGACCGTTTGCGACTACCACGTCGATGGTCTGGGGGACATCGGCACGGGGCACGGCATCACGGAGTTCCTCCTGCTGGGCGCGTACCTGCCGTACGGCTTCCGGCAGTGGACCGACGTCGAGCGCTCGACGTAGCGGCCAGCGCGCCGCCTACCCACGGAGGGCCGGGCGACTGATCAGGAACGTGGTGAAGGTGGTGCCGAGGGGCAGAGTTGAACTGCCGACACCACGATTTTCAGTCGTGTGCTCTACCACCTGAGCTACCTCGGCACGTGCGGGATTGTATCGGCGGGGTTGCAGCGCGGCAAGGACGGCACGCGCAGCACACGATCGAAGGCGCCCACGGCGCGCCGCTCAACGGCGGCGGCGGGCGGGCGAACTGATCGCGCCGCTGCCGGTAGTGGGTGACGCTGCTATACTTTGCCGATTTCGGGACAGGAGCAACACAGATGTCGGTGATCCTCGTCGCGTCAGCGGAGCCGCGCATGGGGCGGAGCCTGGTGGCCGCAGCGATCGCGCGCCGTATCGCTCGCGACGGTGGCGCAGCGACACTTGCACGCCTGACCGGGGACGACAGCGCGGCCGAGGATGCGGCGACCTTTGCCACACTCGAGGCCGTCGTATCGCCGGGGACACCCGTCAGCGAGAAGGATGTCCAAGCGCTGGCGGGCGACGTCGTGCTGGAAGCGCCGCCGGGGCCTGTATCGGCACTGGCGCGCGCGCTGGGCGGGCGCGTGCTCGAAGTGGGCGGCGTGGCATCGCCAGCGATGGACGCCGCGCCGGAGACGCTGATCGGTCGGGTGCTGACGCGCGTGCCCGCAGCGCAGGCCGGCGTGGTGGCAGCGCGAGCGAACGTGATCGCGGTGCTGGCGGAGGACCGCGTGCTGGCGGCACCGTCGCTGGCGGACATCGCTGCCGCGACGGGCGCGCGCTGGCTTGCCGGCGCACCGGACGCCGGATCGATTGAGCAGATCATGATCGGCACCGTGGCTTCGGACGCCGCCGAGCCGTACTTCGGGAACCGGCGGCGGACGTGCGTCGTGACGCGGTTCGACAAGACGGACATCCAGCTCGCCGCGCTGCAGACCGACCTCGAGTGCCTGGTGATCACCGGCGGCGGCGAGCCAAGCCCCTACCTGCTCGACCGCGTGCGCGGCGCGCGCGACGAGGTGGCGGTGCTTGCGGCGCCGGGCTCGACGGTGGAGACCGTGCGGGCGATCGAGGGGCTCTACGCGGCGAGCCGCTTCGACGGCGCGAGCAAGCTGGAGCGGGCGATCGAGCTGCTCGACGCGGCGGGAGTACCCGTCGCGCTGTAGTTCAGGCGGAGAGCTCTTCGCCGCCGTCTACGCCGATCACGTTCCCGGTCATCCAGTAGAGGCGCTCATCGGCGAGAACGGCGATGGCCCGGGCGACGTCCGCGGTCGTCGTGGCGCG
This sequence comes from Dehalococcoidia bacterium, assembly GCA_035632115.1. GTDB lineage: Bacteria > Chloroflexota > Dehalococcoidia > DSTF01 > JACRBR01 > DASQHL01. Next base: position 11,624 of record DASQHL010000009.1, read on the forward strand.
GCCGCTAGGGTTGCGCTCCATCGCCCGCTGGTGCAGCTCCGGACCACCGGGGATGCGGCGCAGGGCGGGCGTGTCGGTGACGCCGGCGCGAATGGCGTTCGCAGTGACGCCGAGCGGCGCGAGCTCGAACGCCAGTTGCCGGATGTGCGACTCGAGGGCGGCCTTGGCCGCGGAGACGGCACCGTAGGCGGCGATGACGCGCGTGGAGCCGGAGCTGGTCATCGCGAAGATGCGGCTATTGCGGCCGAGCAGGCGGCGCGTGGCCATGTCCTGCGCCCAGTAGACGAGGCTATGGGCCATGACGTCGAGCGTCATGTCCATCTGCTTCTGACTGATGCGCTCTTTGGGCCCGTCAGCGATGAAGGGCAGCAGGGAGCCGAACGCGAGCGAGTGCATCAATACGTGCACGTAGGCACCGTCGTTGAGCGTTTCGCGCACGGTGTCGAGGGTGGCGGCGCGCTTATCGGAATCAGCGGCGTTGATGTTGAAGAAATGGGCTTCCTGTCCCGCGGCGCGCACCTCGTCGCGCACGCGGACGGCGTTCGGCAGCGTCGAGCGCAGGTCGAAGTGGACGCCGAAGATGCCGTAGCCGGCCTTCGCCAGTTCGACGGAGGTCGCCGCGCCGAAGCCGCTCGACGCGCCCAGCACGAGCGCCCATTTCGATGACATGCGCACCTCCCGATTCAACCTGGCGCGGTCAGCCCGCCCTGACCGAGAGGATGCACCGACTTGTCGCGTAGGGCAAGTCAGAGGGTCACAGGTAGTGGCATGTGCAGCGCACGGCAGGCCATTCAGATACCCGCGCCGGCGATGACGCCGTCGTGGCTCACCAGTTGGCAGCGATACGCGGCGACGGCGGCTTCGTCGCCGGAGAGTTGGGCGACGGCGGCGGCGAAGAGCGTGCTGGCGGGCGCCACGCAGTAGCGCATGGTCTCCGATGCCAGGCGAAGTGCATCGGTTACTTCCCGGGCGCGCTCGCCCGGCGCGACGGTGCGCGTGCCGTTGACGATGAGCAGGCCGCGCGGAGCTTCGGACCGCTGTTCCAGGGTACGCTCAATGCGCTGGCGCAGACGGTAGTGGGGGGCGAGGTCGATCGGGTAGTCGCCGGACTCGACTTCGAGCAGGAGACTGTTGCCATCGGCGCGCAGCTCCAGCGCGGCGGGGTCGTGGTCGTAGACGTCGAAGCCGATGAGGCGCAGCGCGTCGAGAACCACCTCGTCGAGGCCGGCGCTGCCTTCCTGCCAGAGGAGGCGGCGATAGCGGGCCAGTTCGTCGTAGCGCGCGCGGGCGGCGGCGAGCGCGTCCTGCGCGGCGGCAGCGGCCTCGCTGGCGGCCGCGAGCGCCCCGGCGCGCTCGTCCAACCCGGGCATGGTGTACGACGCCACCCAGGGCGGCTCGCGCCCCTCGGCCTCGACGCCGAGAGCGCGGCGGATGCCCGCCTGCAAGGCCTCCGAGGTGGCGTAGCGGTCGTCGCCCGAGAGCGCGGCGAGCGCCGGCAACACGATGACGCGGCCGGCCACGACGGGCAGCTCGACGCCGAGAGCCGCTCCGCCGCGGCTGCGCACGAAGACGTGTCCATCCTGCATCTGCGTTTCGTCGAAGCGAGCGCGGTAGGCGATGTTGGCCAACTGGCCGGACACGAACGACGCGAGGGGGTGCTGGTAGTCAACGACGTGCGCCTGGGTGCCATCGGCAGGCCGTAGCGCCGGTGGGCGGCAGGCCGCCGCCACCTCGTCGGGAAGCCAGTACCAGTCGTCGAAGGGGGTAAGGCCGACGACGCAGTCGTGGGTGACGGGCGGATGAGCGAAGCAGATGACGACGCCGCCGGCGGCGAGCAGTGCAGCGGTCTCGTCGCGGCGGCGAGCCAGCAGTTCGCCGAGATCTGCCTCGCCGGCAAGCGTAGCTCCGTTCCGCACCGGCGCGCCGGCGAGCGTCTCAGGATTCGCCGACCCGGCGCACACGTCTTCCACGAGGCGACCGAGGGACGCCGGATCGACGACGACGGCGTCGTAATCGAAGAACGACGGCGCGCTGAGGAAGCTGTAGTTATCGACTCGGACGCCGGGGAGCGGAACGCCGAGTGAGAGGATGCGCCCGATGACGCGTCGCCCTGCCATGCTACTTGTCGAGTGCGAGGGTGCGGAGGAACGCGCGCAGCCCGGGGCCGACGTCCGGACGGCGCAGGCCGAGCTCGATGCCTGCGATGAGCATACCTAGGGGGCGGCCGGTGTCGAAGCGCTGGCCCCGGAACTGATAGGCGAAGACGGGCTGGGTCGCCATCAAGGCGGCGAGCGCGTCGGTGAGCTGCACCTCCCGCCCCTTGCCAGGCGGCGTGTGGCGGATGGCGTCGAAGATCTCCGGGGTCAGGACGTAGCGGCCAACGATTCCGAGGCGCGACGGTGCGTCCTCCAGCTTCGGCTTCTCGACGAGGGTATCGAGGCGCACGACGCCGCTGCCGAGATCGGCACCACCGACAATGCCGTAGCTCTCGACCTCGGCATCTGGCACCTCCTGGACCGCGATCACCGAGCCGCCGCGCTCCTCGAACACATCGATCATCTGGCGCGTAACGGGCGGGTCGGCCACCAGCACGTCGTCCGGGAAGAGGAGGGCAAACGGCTCGTCACCGACGACGTCCTTCGCCTGGAGGACGGCGTGGCCGACGCCCTTCTGTTCCTTCTGGCGGACGTAGACGATGTCCGCGAGGTCGGAGATCCGCTGAATCTCCGCGAGGCGGGAGAGGTCTCCCTTTTCGCGCAGCGTCATCTCCAACTCGAGGGAACGGTCAAAGTGATCCTCCACAGCGCGCTTGCTGGCGGCCGTGACGATGATGACCTGCGTGATACCGGATTCGGCGGCCTCTTCAACTGTGTACTGGATGATCGGCTTGTCGACGAGGGGGAGGGACTCCTTCGGCTGGGCCTTCGTGGCAGGGAGCAGACGTGTGCCGTATCCAGCCGCCAGCACCACCGCCTTGCGTACGCGCACAGTCCCTCCTTCATGCTTCGCCCGCCAAATTGTAAGGGCGCATCGCTCGGGGCAGCAATCCAACGAGCGGCGGCCCCCGTAATCGGAATGAACACACCGAACTGAACGCGGAGGTACGGACATGATGTCACGCCGGAAGCTATTGTTGGCCGCGGGCGTCACGGCGACGATCGCCGGAATCGTCATGGCGCTGATCCCGGCGGGGCACGATGCCCGAGCGGCGACGGCGGGCGTGACGGTCGCCGATTTCAGCTTCACCGATGCTGCGTCAGGCACACTGACGACGACGATCAGCGCCGGCGACAGCGTGCTGTGGACTTGGGCCGGCGGCACCCACTCGGTGACGGCGGACGGCGGTTCGTTCGACGACCCGGCGGGCAGCTCGAAATCGAGCGGGACGTTCAGCCACACCTTCACGACGCCGGGCACGTACGCATACTACTGCCGGATCCACGGCGCGCCGGGGGGCGTGGGGATGCACGGGATCATCGTGGTGAACGCGGCGGCGGCCACTCCGACAGCGAGCGCGGCGCCAACAACACCGACATCGACGCCAACCGCCGCCGCGGCCACGCGAACGCCTACAAACACGCCGGCGGCCTCGCCGACGGCGGCGGCGGGGACATCCGCTACGAGCACGCCGGCCACGACCACGACCTCCGCACCCTCGGTCGTGGCCACTCCCACGCAGGGCGCGGGGGCGGCGGGCGCGGCACAGCTGCCGCCGACCGGCACGGGGAGCCGCAGCGGCAACGACGGCACGCCACCGTGGGTGGCGCTGGCGCTGGGTGCCGCGGGCGTGACGGCGATCGGCGCGAGCCTGGGGCTGCTGCGGCGGACGCGCGTCCGAGCGCCGTGACGCTCGCGAGATGCTGACCCCGCGTGTCAGGAGCCTCGCACCGCGGTGGCAGGCGGCGGCGAGCCTCTTGCTATCCTGTCGATCGCGGCTGGCACCGCGACGGTGCCGACCGACCCAGGAGCTTCATGCCCGACTTCAGGATCGTCTCCGACTTCCAGCCGACCGGAGATCAGCCGCAGGCGATCGAGCAGCTCACCGCAGGGCTGCAGCGGGGGGACCGTGCCCAGACGCTGCTTGGGGTGACCGGCAGCGGCAAGACGTTCACGATGGCGAACGTGATCGAGCGGTACCAGCGGCCGACGCTGGTGCTGGCTCCGAACCGCACGCTGGCCGCGCAGCTCTGCTCCGAGTTCAAAGAGTTCTTCCCGGAGAACTCGGTCGAGTACTTCGTCTCGTACTACGACTACTACCAGCCCGAGGCGTACATCCCGCGGACGGACACGTACATCGCCAAGGACGCGGACATCAACGACGAGATCGACAAGCTGCGGCACGCGGCGACGCGGGCGCTGTTCGAGCGGCGCGACGTGATCATCGTGGCGTCGGTGTCGTGCATCTACGGACTGGGCGAGCCGGAAGAGTACCAGAGCTTCGTGGTGAACGTGCGGAAGGGCGAGCGGTTCGACCGCAGCCGGATCATGCGGCGGCTTGTCGACATGCAGTACGAGCGGAACGACATGAACCTGGTGCGCGGGAAGTTCCGAATGCGAGGGGACAGCATCACGATTCAGCCGTCGTACGAAGAGCTGGCGGTGCGGATCGACTTCTTCGGCGACGAGGTGGAGCGGATCATCGAGATCGACCCGCTGACGGGCGAGCTGCTGGCGGAGCGGGACGGCGTGGACATCTACCCGGCCAAACACTTCGTCACATCGCACGACAAGCTGGAAGACGCGATCGCCGACATCCAGGCGGAGCTGAACGAGCGGCTGCAGGAGCTGCGCGGGCAGGGGAAGATCCTGGAGGCGGCGCGGCTGGAGGAGCGGACGAACTACGACCTGGAGACACTGCGGGAGGCGGGCTACTGCTCCGGGATCGAGAACTACAGCCGGCACCTGGCGCGGCGGGCGGCGGGCAGCACGCCGTGGACGCTGCTGGACTACTTCCCGGACGACTTCCTGATGTTCATCGACGAGTCGCACATCGCGGTGCCGCAGGTGCGCGGCATGTACCACGGCGACGCGTCGCGGAAGCAGACGCTGGTTGAGTTCGGGTTCCGGCTGCCTTCGGCGCTGGACAACCGGCCGCTGAACTTCGAGGAGTTCGAGCAGCACCTGAACCAGGTGGTGTTCGTGTCGGCGACGCCGGGACCACACGAGCTATCGGTGAGCGCGCAGGTGGTGGAGCAGGTGATCCGGCCGACGGGGCTGCTGGACCCGGTGATCGAGGTGCGGCCGACGCGCGGACAGATCGACGACCTGTTGGACGAGGTGCAGCAGCGCGTGGAGCGGGGCCAGCGGGCGCTGGTGACAACGCTGACGAAGCGCATGGCCGAGGACCTGGCGGACTACCTGCAGGAGATGGGGGTGCGGACGCACTACCTGCACAGCGAGATCGACACGCTGGAGCGGGTGGAGATCCTGCGCGACCTGCGGCTGGGCGTGTACGACGTGGTGGTGGGGATCAACCTGCTGCGCGAGGGGCTAGACCTTCCGGAGGTGAGCCTCGTCTGCATCCTGGACGCGGACAAGGAGGGCTACCTGCGTTCGGGGGGGTCGCTGGTGCAGACGGTGGGACGGGCGGCGCGGCACGTCGAAGGGCGCGTGATCATGTACGCGGACCAGGTAACGGACTCGATGCGGTTCGCGATCAGCGAGACGGAGCGGCGGCGGGCGATCCAGCGGTCGTACAACGAGGAGCACGGCATTTCGCCGGAGGGGATCACGAAGGCGATCCGCGACATCACCGACCAGATGAAAAAGGTGGCGGAGGAGCGCGGCGAGTACACGGTCAAGGCGCTGCCGAAGGACGAGATGGCGCGGCTGGTGAAGGACCTGGAAGCGCAGATGAAGACGGCAGCGAAGTCGCTGGAGTTCGAGAAGGCGGCGCTGCTGCGGGACCAGGTGATCGAGCTGCGGAAGGCGATGCTCGACGACCAGTCGGCGTTGCACGAATTCGCGGAGTCGTCGTACGGCTCGCTTGGGTCGCGGCCGCGGCCAGGGCGGCACCAGCGGCGCGCGCCGGTGCGGGGGCGGCGGTAGAAATGGCGCTGAACCGCCGACCGCTGAGCGGCTCAAGTCACGTCGACAGCAGAGATTCCCGTGAGCGCTGTATTCTCTTGATGTGATTGTACGAAGACTCATGCTGGCAGGCGTGATTCTCGCGGTGATCGCCATCGCGGCTGCGGTGATAAGCGTCGGCATCTTTCAAAAGGAGAGGCCTCAACCCGGGACTCCGGGTGTCACCCTCGCGGGATCGGACGCAACCTCGCTTCGCGCATTCACCGCGTTTCCCGTGTTCTGGGTCGGCGAGGAGTACGGCGCCTACAAGCTGGACCGCGTGATCGGCCCCACTCCGGATGGGTGGGAGCAGCCTGTCCTCATCACGTACGGCACCTGTGGCCCCACGTTTGAGCGCGGCTGTGTTCCGCCAATTGTTATCAAGACGATCCCACGGTGCTGGCCGGGTGTAGGGACGCCGGACAGCTCACCGCGCATCCGAGGTCGGGCCGTGTCAGACTTACCACACCTCACGATAGAAGTCGGGTATGGCACCGTCGTGATCTACGCGGACAAGGACACGTCAATGGCCATTGCGCGTGATCTGATTGTCGCCAACACTGGCGCCTTCCCACAGTATGTTCAGATCAAGCCGGGTGAGCCGCTCCCTGGGTCGCTCTGTGAACTTGCACGTTTGCATCCGCGCACGTATCCAACACCGGCCACCCCCGATTCCTTCACTCCTAATGCCCGAGTGGCAACCGTGTTCGCGGCCCTTGGCAGCACTCCGCTCATTTCAACTTACGCCGAGGCCCAGGAGAGACTCGGCTGGAATCCGCTCAGGAACGACGATCCGCGCTTTACTGTCGCACAGGAGGGTGCGATCGGCGCCTTGCGAACCTTGAAGAATCGCCTGCCCTCCTTCGAGCAGATGTACCAAATGGTGGACAGAGGTCCGCCAATCATGATTCGCCAAGAGCCCGAGTCAGACCCCGACTTCCCGCGCGAGCATGTCACGAAAGAGCGTCTCGGACCGTGGGACGTCGAGTTGTATTCAGACTACGGCGACGTCGGAGCAGTGTTCTACTCTGGCGCGTCGGTTGATGGGCAACGGATACGAGTGGTGGCCTATGCACCGGCAGAGTATGGATACACGCTCGACGATATTCGCGAGTTCGTTGGGACGCTTTCAGTGGGAAATGCGGTTCTGACAAGCGCTGCTTC
>DASQHL010000010.1:0-25929 GCA_035632115.1 Dehalococcoidia bacterium
CCCGTGCGCGCCGCCCGCACCAGCGCCTCCGCCGCCACCATCGCGGCGATGCCGTCGTCCGGCGTGACGGCGGGCGGCGTGCCCGCGCGCACTGCCGCCGCAAACGACTCCAACTCGACCCGCAGCGGCTCCCGCTTCTCCACGTCCAGGAGGTGCACGGGGCCCTCGCTCACGCCTTTCAGGTGGCGCGCCGCCCAGTCGCCGCCCTGATCGTCCGCGTGGTCGTTGGTGTAAAAGGTCAGCTCCCGCGCCAGGTAGTCCACCACGAACATGCCGCGCTCTCCCAGCACCGACAGCTCGCGGATCTTCGTCGGCGTCAGCCAGTTCACGTCCAGCACGCCGACGACACCGTTGCTGAAGCGCAGGAGGCCCGCCAGCATGTCCTCGTGCTCCGTGTTGATGCGCTGCTCCGTCTCCGCCTGCACGCGCGTCACCTCCGCGCCGAGGAGGAACCGCATCACGTCGATGTCGTGCGGCGCCAGGTCCAGCACCACGCCGACATCCCGCACGCGCTGCGGGAACGGCCCGACGCGCCGGGCGTGCACCTGGAACACCCGCCCCAGCTCGCCCGCCGCCAACCGCCGCTTCAGCTCCTGCACCGCCGGGTTGAACCGCTCGATGTGGCCGACGGTCAGCGTCACGCCGGCGCCTGCCGCCAGGTCGCGCAGCCGCCGCCCCTCCTCCAAGGTCGCCGCCAGCGGCTTCTCGACCAGCAGCGGCACGCCGTGGGCGATGACGTCCGCGCCGACCTCCAGGTGGGCGCGCGTCGGCACGGCGACCGTGACCAGGTCCAGCGCCTCCTCGTCCAGCAGCAGACGATGGTCGCCGTAGCCGCGGACGCCGCGCTCGTCGGCGACCTGCTTGACCCGCGCCGGGCGCACATCCGCGACGGCGGCCAGCGTCACGCCGGGCATCTCCGCCCAGACGCGCGCGTGGTTCGTCCCCATCGCCCCCAGGCCGATGACGGCAGCGCGCAGCGGCTCGTGCAGGGTCATGCGGGAAGTGTAACGGAGCGAGAGGAGGCCGCCGTCACCAGTCGACGCCACGAGCCGGCAGCGCCGGATCGTCCAGCTGCGAGACGAATGCGTGCGCCCCCGCCGGCGCATCGTCCGCCGCGATCCGCGCGGCGAGCGACTTCAGCTCGTTCGGCCACAGCGGCAGCGCCGGCACGTCCCCAAGCGGCACCCAGCGCGCCTCCAGCTCGCCGCATGGCGTGATGGCGGCGGCATCGCGCGGGCGTGCCCACATGAACACCTCCATGCCGTAGCCGTAGCCGTCGCCCGCTTCCGGCAGTGCGCAGTGCGCTGGCACCACCCACTCCCGCAAGAACGCGACGCGCCCTACCTCCACGGCGATGCCCGTCTCCTCCATCACCTCGCGCGCGGCGCACTCCGCCAGGCTTTCGTGCGGCTCCATGCCGCCGCCCGGCGGGTGCCACAATGCCCGGCCGTCCTCGAATTCAACGACGAGCAGCAGCGCGCCCGCGTGCGGCACGATGACGCGCGTGCGGACGTTGTCGTAGACGTTGTGGCTGAGGATGGACATTGAAGGCGCATTGTAACGCCGCCGCGCCGCCGCCACACGTCGTGCGATCGCAACGATCACATCGAGCGCGCGGGCCAGGCCCGCCGTCGGGCGGAGCACTCACTCGCAGGCTCCCCTTCCCTTCAGGGAAGGGCGGGGGTTAGGTTTCTCGGCCAGCGCTCCGCACCGGCTCCTGCAGAAATCCGTGGCTGAAGCTCTGCTCTCTGCTGTCTGTTCTGGCCGGCGGCTCAGCCGCCGGCCAGCTCCTCCACCACCGCCGCTGTCACCGTCTCCACGTCCGCCGCCGTGAGCGCCGGGTGCACCGGCAGCGACAGCACCTCGCCCGCCAGCCGCTCCGCCACCGGCAGCGAGACGCCGCCGTAGCCGAGTCGCTCGTACAGCGGCTGCCGGTGGATCGGCGTCGGGTAGAAGACCGCCGCCTCGATGCCGCGCTCCCGCAGCCCAGCCTGTAGCCGGTCGCGCGCCTCCCGGCCCGCCGGCACGCGCACGGTGTACTGGTGCCACACGTGGCAGCGCCCCGCCACCTCGCGCGGCGTGACGACCCGCGCGTTGCCGGCGAGCAGCTCGTTGAGCCGCGCGGCGTTCGCTCGCCGCGCCTGCGTGCGCGCGTCGAGCTTCGGCAGCTGGGCCAGCCCCAGCGCCGCGGCGATCTCGGTCATCCGGTAGTTGTAGCCCGCTTCCTCCGTCACGTAGCGCGTCCGCTCCCCCTGCGACCGCAGCAGCCGCACACGGTCGGCGACCGCGGCGTCGTCCGTCGTCACCATGCCGCCCTCGCCCGTCTGCAGGTTCTTCGTCGCGTAGAACGAGAAGCACCCCGTGCCCGTCGCGCCCGCGCGGACCTCGCCCGCCGTCGCACCCACCGCCTGCGCCGCATCCTCGATCAATGCCACGCCACGGCGCGCGCAGATCTCGCGCACGGCGGCAACGTCGCACATCTGCCCGTACAGGTGCACGGGCACGATCGCCTTCGTCCGGGGCGTGATCGCCGCTTCGATCTGCGCCACGTCGATGCCGAAGTCGGCCTCCCGCACGTCGACGAGGACGGGGCGGGCGCCGCAGTGGAGGACGGTGTTCGCCGTCGCCGCGAAGCTGAACGCCGGCACGATCACCTCGTCGCCGGGCCCGACGCCGTGCGCCAGCAGTGCCAGGTGCAGCGCCGCCGTGCCGCTGCTCACGGCGACCGCGTGCCGGACACCCACGTACTCCGCGAACGCATGCTCGAACGCCGCGACGCGCGGGCCCTGCGCCAGCTGCCCCGACTCAAGCGCCTCCAGCACCGCCGCGCGCTCTTCGTCCTCGATGATCGGCTGCGCGAGGCGGATGGTGATCGGTGACTGGTGACTGGTCATCCGGCGATGGGCCCCAGGTTCCAGGCTCGAGGTTCTTGGTTCTTGGTTCTGGGTTCTTGGTCCTCGCGGGCTCACTCGCCGAACTCGCCGACCGCGAACGACCGGCCGCACCGCTCGCAGTGCCACTCCCGCGCCTCCGAGATGCGCAGCGGCAGCCCGCACACGCACGCCCAGCCGGCGATCCGCGCCGGGTTGCCCCGCACGATCGCGTGCGCCGGCACGCTCGCCGTCACCACCGCCCCCGCGCCCACCATCGCCCACTCGCCGATCGTGACGCCCGGCAGCACCACCGCCCCGGCGCCCACCGACGCGCCGCGCTGCACGTACGTCGGCTCTTCCTCCCAGTCGTCGTCGGACTTGAGGGAGCCGTCCGGGTTGACGGAACGCGGATTGCGGTCGTTGGCGAAGACCGCGTGCGGGCCGACGAACACCCCGTCCATCAGCACCACGCCGTGAAACAGCGATGCCCGGTTCTGGATCTTGCACCGGTCGCCGATGACCACGTCCTTATCGATGTAGACGCTCTTGCCCAGGACGCACTCGCGGCCAATGCGCGCGCCTTCGCGCACCTGCGCCTCGTGCCAGATGCGCGTCCCCTCGCCAATGCGGGCCTCGGACGAGACGTCGGCGGTCGGGTGGATCATCTGTGGCTACGACTCCAGTGCTTCGACCATGCGCTCCGCCGCGTCCCCGTTGCCGAAGACCGGCGGCGGTTCGCCCGCGGGACGGGGGCGGCGCGCCGCAGCCAGTATACGTTCGGCGTCCGTCCCGGCGAGCACGTTCCAGCCGCCGTCAAGCGTCTCCACCCACTCCGTCTCCTCCCGCAGCGTCACGCACGGCACCTGCAGCAGGTACGCCTCCTTCTGCACGCCGCCGGAGTCGGTCAGCACCATCCGCGCGTTCCCTTCCAGCATCAGCATCTCCAGGTACCCCACCGGCTCGATCAGCCGCACCGGCGGCTCCACCTCGATGTCCGTCGCCATCAGCGCGGCGCGCGTCCGCGGGTGCAGTGGCAGGATCACCGGCTCGCGCAGCAGCGTGAGCGCATCGAGGATCTCGGCGAGCCGCGCCGGGTCGTCGGTGTTGGCCGCGCGGTGCACCGTCGCCAGCACGTAGCCACCCGGCTCCACGCACAGGTCGCGCAGCACCGATGCCCGGTCCGTCGCCGCCATCGCGTGCTGCAGGAGCGCGTCGTACATGATGTCGCCCGTCAGCGACACGCCCTCCGTGATCCCTTCTCGCGCCAGGTTGTCGACGGCGGTCGGTGTCGGGGCGAAGAGGTAGCGCGAGAGCCGGTCGGCGACGACGCGGTTGATCTCCTCCGGCATGTCGCGCACGTAGCTGCGCAGCCCCGCCTCGACGTGCGCCACCGGCACGCCCAGCTTCGCTGCCGCGAGCGCGCCCGCCAGCGTGCTGTTCGTGTCGCCGAAGATCACGACGCGGTCGGGCGCCTCGCGCTGGATCACCACCTCCAGGCGTTCCAGCATCTGCGCCGTCTGCGCGCCGTGCGGCCCCGACCCGACGCCAAGGTGGTGGTCCGGCCGCGGCAGCGCCAGCTCATCGAAGAAGACATCCGACATCTGCGCGTCGTAGTGCTGCCCCGTGTGGACGAGGATCTCCGTGTGCCGCTCCCGCGCCACGCGCGAGAACGCCGCCGCCTTGATGAACTGCGGCCGCGCGCCGACGACGGTCAGCAGCTTCATCGCCTGTGCGCCGCGCCCAGCGGCCAGCGCGCGCGCCGTCTCATCGATCCCGTGGCTCGGGGTGCGCCTCCGCGTCGAGAGAGGCCGGCGGTCCGAGCGATGCCTCGCCGCGGTCGCGCAGGTCGATCCGCGCCAGCGCGTGCAGCCGTGCCGCGATCTCCGAGCGGTTGCGTGGTGGCACGTTCGCGAGCTCTTCGATCTTGGCGACCAGCTCGGCGCGGGTCACCGTCGGCCGGCCCTGCGTCAGGAAGATCTTCGGGTGGTGCGTGCTGCGCAGCTTCTCGCTCAGGCCGATCAGCTCCTCGTGCAGCTTCTCGCCCGCCCGCAGCCCCGTGTAGACCACCTGGATGTCGCGCCCCGGCTCCAGCCCCTTCAGCCGGATCATCTTCTCCGCTAGGTCGGCGATGCGCACCTTCTCCCCCATATCGAGGATGAAGATCTGCCCCTGGTCGGCGAACGACGCCGCCTGGATCACCAGGCTGGCCGCCTCCTCGGCGGACATGAAGTAGCGCGTCGTCTCCGGGTCGGTCAGCAGCACCGGCCCGCCGCGCTCGATCTGCCGCAGGAAGAGCGGCACCACGCTGCCCCGGCTCCCCATCACGTTGCCGAAGCGCACGGCGGCGAACGTCGTCGCGCTGTCGCGGCCGATCGCGCTGATCAGCAGCTCGCCGATGCGCTTCGTCGCGCCGTACACATTGTCCGGGTTCACCGCCTTGTCCGTGGAGACGAACACCACCTTCGCCGCGTCGTGGCGGCTGGCCGCCTCGCAGAGATTGAGCGTTCCGACGACGTTGACCCGCAGCGCGGCGTCGGGGTGGTCCTCCATCACCGGGATGTGCTTGTACGCCGCCGCATGGAACACGATGTCCGGGCGGGCCTGGCGGAAGACCGCTTCGACCTGCGTGGCGTTGGCGACATCGCACAGCCAGATCCGCACGCGGGAGTCCGCGTCGTCGTCGACGAGGTCGCGCTGCAGATCGTACAGCCCCGTCTCGTTCAGGTCGGCGAGATGCAGCGTCGCCGGTCCGAAGGCGAACGCCTGCCGCGCCAGTTCGGACGCGATGTAGCCCGCCGCGCCCGTGATCAGCACGGACTTGCCGCGGATCGTCGCCGCGCACAGCTCGGCATCGATGTCGACCTGGTCGCGGCCGAGGAGGTCGTCCACCGTGACCTCGCGCAACTGCGCTGCCTGCGCCTCGCTGCGGACAAGGTCCCGCAGGCCGGGGACGGTGCGCACCGGCACGCGCGTCGCCTGCACGATGCCGACGACGTCGCGGATCACCGCGCCGCCCGCCGAAGGGATCGCCAGCGCCACCAGGTCCACCCGCTTTCGCCGGCAGATCTCCGGGATGTCGAAGCGGTCGCCGAGCACGGTCACCGAGTGGATGCGCACCCCGCGCAGCCGCCGGTCGTCGTCCACGAATCCGATCGGGCGGTACTGCCAGCGCGGATTCTCCAGGAACTCCCGCGCCAGCAGCTGCCCGGTGTGCCCGGCGCCGACAATCAGCACGTTCTTCACGCCCGCGTCGTAGCCGGAAAACGGGTTGCGGGAGGCCCACAGTCGTGGCCAGAACTTGGTACCTCCCATCACGATCAGCATCAGCGCAGGCGCCACCACGTTGACCGTCAGCGGGATGTGCCGCGGGCTCTGAAACGCGTTGATCGCGAACAGGAAGATCGAGACGAGTCCGATCGAGAGCACGAGGTTGAACGCATCCACGATGCCCGCGTACTTCCAGCGCGTGCGGTAGATGCGGAAGAAGACGTTGCCGGTCAGGTACGCCAGGACCAGGAACCACGAGATCTGCTCGAAGAACCGAATCGAATCGTCGGGCACGGAGCCGTCGAAGCGGAACGCCAGCGCCGCCGCGTAGGACGCCAGCACCACCGCCGCATCCAGCACGAGCACCGGCACCAGCCGGAGGAACTCGCGCAGGCTGGAGGGCAGTCCCCAGTTCATAAACCGCCTGACGCCCGTCAACGGCGCTGGCAGCCTGTCCTGCGGCTTGACGTCCGTGTCTGGCCTCCCTGCGTCAGCGCGCGCCCTTGCGTGTGATCACCGCCGGTAGTGTACGCCAGAGAATGGCGAGGTCGCGGCCCAGCGAGTGGTTCTTTACGTAATCAAGATCGTAGGTCATCGTCTCGTCGTACGTCAAATCCGCGCGGCCGCTCACCTGCGCAAGCCCCGTGATGCCCGGCTTCACGTCGTGGCGGCGGTGATACTCTGGCGGGTACTGCTCCACCAGCTCCGGGATCTCCGGCCGCGGACCGACCAGCCGCATGTCGCCCTTCAGCACGTTCCAGAAGTTCGGCAGCTCGTCCAGGCTCGTCGCCCGCAGGAATCGCCCCACGCGTGTCAGCCGCGATGTCGGCGTGACGAAGACGAATGTCTTGAAGTGCACGTGGTCCAGCTTCGGCGTCTCGTACGGCTTGTGCCCCTCGTGCGACATCGAACGGTACTTGTAGAACGTAAACACCCGCCCGTTGAGCCCCACCCGCTGCTGCGCGTAGATCACCGGCCCGCGCGAGTCCAGCTTGATCGCGATGGCGATGATCGGATACGTCACGATGAAGACGGCCACGCCCACCAGCGCAACCAGCGCGTCGAACAACCTCAGCAGCATCTCTCGCTCAGTCCCGGTCGTCCCGTAGGATCTCCTCGACGGCCGTCGCAACGCGGTCGACCTCGTGCTCCGTCATCCGTGTGTAGAGCGGCAGCGACACCATCGTCTCGAACGCCTGGTCCGCCACCGGGAAGTCCCCGGGCGCCCAGCCGTACGCCTCTCGATAGTACGGGTGATGATGGATCGGGATGAAGTGCACCGATGTGCCGATCCCCCGCTCCTTCATCGCCACGATGAACGCGTCGCGTGAAATTGTACGCGCCTCCGGCCGCAGCCGCACAACGTACAGGTGCCACGCGTGCGTCGTGCCGGCCCGCTCCACCGGCAGCACGAGCTGCGAAAGCGACGACAGCCGCTGCTCGTATCGCGCGGCCAACTGCCGGCGCTGCTCCTGGAATGCGCCCAGGCGGTGGAACTGCGCGTGCCCCAGCGCCGCCTGGAAGTCGCTCATCGCGTAGTTGTAGCCGGCCGCCAGCACGCGGTACGCCCACGACCCCCGCTCGGTGTAGCGGTCCCACGCGTCGTTGCTCATCCCGTGGAGCGCCAGCAACCGTGCGCGGTCCGCCAGCGCGTCGTCGTCCGTCGTCAGCATGCCCCCGCGCCCGCTCGTCACGTTCTTCGTCGGGTAGAAGCTGAACACCGTCGCGTCGCCGAACGTGCCGAGGCCCTTCCCGCCGATCCGGGTGCCCAGCCCGTGCGCCGCATCCTCGATTACCAGCAGGCCGTGGCGGCGTGCGATGCCCAGGATCTCCTCCATCCGGCAGGCCGAGCCGCCGTGATGGACCGGCAGGATCGCTTTCGTGCGCGGCGTGATCGCCCGCTCGATCGCCGCCGGGTCGATGCAGTAGTCGTCGAGCCGGATGTCGGCCAGCACCGGCGTCGCGCCGCCGTGGATGATCACGTTCACCGTCGCCGCGAAGGTCGTCGGACTCGTGATCACCTCGTCGCCCGCGCCGATGCCCGCCGCCACCAGCGCCAGGTGCATGCCCGCCGTCGCGGAGTCCAGTGCGATGGCGTGCTTCGCGCCCGTGTACGCCGCGAAGTCCTCCTCGAACGACTTCACGCGCGGCCCCGGCGCCAGCCAGCCGGAACGCAACGTCTTGACGACGGCATCGATTTCGGCGTTGGAGATGTCTGGCAGGTTGTAGGGCAGGAAGCCTTCGTGCTCGTTCATCGCGTGGACGGCCGGCCTTCCCGGGAATGCGGCTTCGTGTTCGACGGCGCGCTGAACGATGCGCTGGTCACCGGGCCACGATCACTACAGTCGCGCGATGCGCCGCGCCGTCGCAGTCTCTCGTGCCGTGCGTGTCCGCCGCGCCAGTGTCTGGCACGCGGGAGAGGCTTGCTGGCCCGCGGCGTGCACCGCTGCCATGGTAACACGCGTCCGCAGAGCGATCGTGATCGCGGCGATCCCGCGGCGGCGCGGAACATCCCGCCGCCCGAAGCCGCGCGCCCCCTGGCACGTCTGGTGGCGGACAGGACGCCACGGCTTCGGCGCCGCCGCCCTACTCGGGGACTTCCGAGCCCTCGCGGATCCCCGGGCGTGCGGCGCGGACGAGGCTCCGGCCCCCAAGCCCCATGAGGCCGGCGATGAACCCCAGTCCGTACGACAGGTGCAGACACGCGAAGGCGATCGGAAGAAGTGGGAGGTATCGCCATCGGCGCTGCGAAGCCAGTGCGAGGGATACGATGGTGGCGGCGCCAGTATACACCACTGCCAGCGCCCGCAACGGCGCGGCGGATCCGGACACCGCCCGGGCGATCGCCGCTGCCAGCGCCAGCACCAGCGCCGCCGGCGCCAGCTGCCGCAGCCGCGCCTGCGACGGGTGCCGTCGCAGCACTTCCGGCTTCGCCCGACCGTACCCGAAGTACTGCCGCCACAACCCGCCGAAACCGCCGCGCACCGTGTACCGCGCGTGGATGCCCGGGACGAGCACGATCGTGCCCCCGGCATCTCGCAGGCGGTAGTTGAACTCGTCGTCCTCGCCCCGGTCGATCGTCTCTGTGAACCGGCCGATGCGGTCGAACACATCGCGCCGGTATGCGCCGAACGCGACGGTATCCGCTGCGCCGCGACCGCCCACGCGGAACGCCGCCCCGCCCACGCCGAACCGCGACGCCATCGCGATCGCGATCGCCCTGCCCGCGTACGTGTCACCCTCGCTCTCGATGACGCCGCCCACGCAGTCCGCCCCGCTCTCGATCAGCGCCGAGACGCTGCGCCGCACGAAGTCCGGCGCCACCGCCGCGTGGCCGTCCACCCGCACGATCACGTCGCCGCGCGCCGCCTCCAGGCCGATGTTCAGGCCCGCCGCCGTCTTCCGCCGCGGGTTGTCCAGCAGCGCCAGATCCAGCATCGATTCCGCCGCAAACCGGCTGACGATCGGGCGGGTCGCGTCGTCCGATCGCCCGTCCACCACCAGCACCTCGAAGCGCTCGCGCGGGTAGTCCTGACGCGCCAGGGTGTACAGGCAGCGCTCGATGTACCGTGCCTCGTTGCGGACGGGGACAATCGCCGTGACAAACGGCTCGGGCATGGCGCGACCCTCTCCCGGAGCGGTGGCGCGGCGTGCGGAAGCCGCGCGCCGGATCAGCTCTCGGCGCCCACCTCGACCGGCCGCGTCTCGAGCGAGTCGAGCGCCGTCCGCACGTTGCGCGCGAAGAGCTGCAGCTGCTCGTCCAGCCGGCGCAGCATCTCCGCTGCGTAGCGGTCCGCTTCGTCCATCTGCTCGCCGGCCAGCTTCTCCGCCTCGGCCAGCCGCGCGTGCGCCTGGTTCTCCGTGTCCAGCAGCATCCGGTCGCCGCGCGCCTCCGCTTCCCGCACCAGCATCTCCGCCCGCGCCTGCGCCGCCTTCACGATCGATTCGTTCTCCAGGATGTCGTCCACCTGCTCCTGCGCGCGGTGCAGCTTGATCTTCGCTTCCTCCTCCGCGCGCTCCAGGATTTCGTCGCGGCGGCGCAGGATGTCCTCGGCCTCGCGGATCTCGTTCGGCAGCGCTGCCCGCATCTGGTCCACCAGGTCCAGCAGCCGCCGCCGGTCCACCACCACGCCCGCCCCGATCGGCATCCGGCGTCCTTCGGCGACCATCTCTTCCAGGCGATCAATCAGGTGTAGGGAATCGATGGCGCACCTCCCTGCAAGCCCATCGTGGGCGGCTCCGGCGCCTATCGCGAACCTTCGCGCTCGGCGTGCTTCTTCTTCAGCGCAGCCGATACGTGCGGCGGCACCAGGTCGCTCACATCATACCCCAGCGCCGATACCTCGCGGATCCGCGTCCCGCTGATAAACAGGTGCTCCAGGCTCGCCATCAGGTACACCGATTCGATCCCCGGCTGCATCTTCTTGTTCATCAGCGCCATGTCGAACTCCGCCTCGAAGTCCGTCACCGCTCGCATCGACCGCACCATCACCGTCGCCCCCTGCTCGCGCGCAAAGTCGACGGTGAGCCCCGAATACGACATAACCTGGATGTTCGGGCAGTCCTTGACCGCCTCTTCGATGAACGCCACCCGCTCCGCCGTGGTGAACAGGTAGTTCTGCCGCAGGTCGGCCACCGCAACGATCACACGCTCGAACAGCCGCGCCGACCGCCGGGCAATGTCGCGGTGGCCGTTTGTCACCGGGTCGAACCGGCCGGGAAACATCGCGATCGTCACGTTACTTCCTCCCCGATGTAGATCGATACGACCGTATCGCCGTGGCGGCGCGCCCGGTACAGCCGCAGCGCGCCCAGCGCCTCCGGTGGCTCGGACCTCCGGTGATGCTCGAACACGAGCACCGTGCCGCGGTTGACCAGCGCCGATCCCGCGATCGACGCCACCGCCGCCGCCGCGCCCTCATCGTAGTACGGCGGGTCGGCGAGGACGAGGGTGTACGGGCCCGAAAGGCGCGCCGCCGCCCGCTCCGCTGTCAAGCGGTGTACCGTCGCCCGCGGCGCGAACCCCGTCGCCGCCAGGTTCGCCTCGATCAATCGTGCCGCCGCTGGATCGCTCTCCACGAAGTCCGCCGTCCCGTCCCCGCGGCTCAGCGCCTCGATGCCCAGTGCGCCGGTCCCCGCGTAGACATCCAGCACGCGCGTGTAGTCCGCGCCCAGCGCGTCGAGCATGTCGAAGATCGCGCCCCGGATCAGGTCGGACGTCGGCCGCACGCCCGGTCTGCCGGACGCGCGCGGCCGCGGCGGGCTCTTGAGCGCGCGCCCTCGCGCGCTGCCGCCGATCACGCGCATGACGCCCGGCGACCGGCGCTCACTGCGCCGGCTTGATCACATCGATTGTGATCTGCTGGCCCACCCGCACCACGCCGTCACCGACGATCAGCACGACCTTGTAGCTGCCGGGCGCCGCTGGAGCCTTCCACACCGTCGTGTCCCCCACCTGCGGGCTGACCGAGCCGTCGCTCGTCGACCACGTCGGCGCCAGCAGTTCGCCGTTCGGCCGCGAGAGCGTCAGGTTGCCCGCGTCCGAAAGCTGCTGCACCGGCGCCCAGACGTCCGCGCCGCCACCCTGCACCGAGACGTCGTTGATCGTCACGCCGCCCAGGCTGTACTGCTGCGCCAGCGCCAGCCGGAACGCCGCGCTGAATGCGTTCGCCACCCACACCGTCCGCTTGCCGCCCCGGCCCTGGTAGCTGAACGTCACCGATCGCGCCTGGTCGTCCCAGTGGATCCCGCTGGCGCTCTCCGCCGCTGCGAGGTTCGTCGCCTCCAGCTGCACGCTTGCGCCCGGCGTCACGTCGCCCGTCGTCTTGACCGCCACCTGGCTCGCCGTCGTCAGCGCGTCGTTCAGCGCCATCGTGCGCAGCCCGTCGCTCCCCCGCTCGATGCTCAGCGAGCTGATGCTCAGTAGCACCTTGTTCCGGTCGACTTTCCCGACGATGTAGTCCAGCGCCGCCTTCGTGTTCTGGAAGTGCAGCTCCTGGTCCAGCTCGCCCGCCAGCTCG
This sequence comes from Dehalococcoidia bacterium, assembly GCA_035632115.1. Classification (GTDB taxonomy): domain Bacteria; phylum Chloroflexota; class Dehalococcoidia; order DSTF01; family JACRBR01; genus DASQHL01. The sequence continues at coordinate 12,161 of DASQHL010000010.1, forward strand.
ATCGTGTCCGCGGCCGTTCCCAGCTGCTGCCAGTCGTAGGCCCCAGTATCGATCGACCCGTTCGTCGAGGTGGGCATCGGCAGCGTCAGCGTCAGCGTGCGCCCGTCGGCGTGCAGATCCTTCGCCAGCTGCTGCACGAACGCCGTGAACGGCGCCCTCAGCGTCGCGTTGACGTTCCGGTAGTCCACGTCGATGCCCGCGAAGTTCCCGTTCTTCACCGCGTCCGCGATCGCCTGCGCGTGCGTCGTGCTGACGTCGGTCGAACGCAGGATCCCGTCGACGACGCTGGCGCTTGGCGCCACGATCACCGGCACCACCTTGTACGACGCCGGTGGGACCGCCGGCGGCAGGCCGGCCAGGCTCCCGTCATCCGCCGGGATGAACACGATCGGGTGCAGCACCGTGATCACCGATTGCGCGTTCGGCTGCAGGTCCGTGCCCGCCGGCAGCGAGCCGGCGACCTGCAGCGTCGCCTTGCTCCGCCGCAGCACCACGACGTTCCCCGGCAGCGCGCTCAGATCGGCGCGCGCCGCCAGCCCGCCTCCGACCAGCGTCGCCGTCGAGAGCCGCTGCCACTTCCCGTTCACGTACGAGTACAGCGCCAGGTTCTGCTGCTCGGTCTGCTTGTCCTTCAGCGGTACCGTGATGCGCGAGGCGCCGCGCTGGTTGGCAGGCGCCGCCAGGTCGAAAAGCGCCGACACCGCGCTCAGCCCCGCGGGCAGCTTGGGAACGCCGGTGCGCACCGTCGAGGTGTAGGTGTTCGCCGTGCCGGGCCCGCTCGGGATCGCCGAACCGCCGCCACCGCCACTCAGGATCGAGATCGGTGGCAGCACCAGGATCAGCAGCAGCAACCCTAGCCCCAGGATCGTCCCGATGATGTAGACACCGGCGCGGTCGCGAGGCTCGGGTGGCTCCGGCGTCGGGGTCTTCAGGATCCGCTCGAACGGACCCCGCTGTTCTCTCGCCATCAGTAGTAGGACCCGACCATCCCCCGCGCGCGGAGGCAACGGACACTGCGGGCGGCTCTGCCAGATTCATGCGCCCGGCCCGGGTTGGTTCGCCCGGGCGCCAGTGTCGCCTCCGCGGCGGCGGAGGGCAAATCGCCGCCATTCTAGCAGAGCCTCGCTGCCCGGGCCGCGCCCACGCCCGCGCGCCGCCTTATCCACCGTGCACATAGCCATTCTTTACAGCGCCCCCGCCGGATCGTATATACTAAGCCCCGAGCGAAGACTGAGGCGGACTGGCCTCAGTTCTTTTTTTCACATTTCGACAGCATCTTCAGCGGGGCGCCGGACGCCCCCAAGCGATGCGCCGGTTGCCGCGAGGCACCCGGCGCTGCGGCACCGGGAGGATCACCATGGTCGAGAAATCCCAGCCCATCACGAAGGAAGGCCTCGCCAAGATCGAGGAAGAGCTCCAGCACCTGGAGACCGTGCGCCGCCGCGAGGTCGCCGAGAAGATCCACCAGGCCAAGGAGCTCGCCAGCACCCAGAACAACGCCGAGTACGAGGACGCCAAGAACGAGCAGGCCATGGTGGAGGGCCGCATCCAGGCGCTCCAGGCCCTGATCCAGAACGCCGAGATCATCGACCAGGACGGCGCCCACCGCTCCAAGCAGGTGATGCTCGGCAGCACCGTGAAGGTGAAGGTCAGCGACGGCAAGTCGCAGGAGTACACCATCGTTGGCCCCGCCGAGGCTGACCCGCGCGAGGGCAAGATCAGCAACGAGTCGCCCGTCGGCCGCGCCCTCATCGGCAAGAAGCTCAACGACGAGGTGCAGGTCAGCGCGCCCAAGGGCATCGTCACCATGAAGATCACCCGAATCAGCTGACGCACGGCGCGCCGTGTGGCCCGAGTGCCCGCGGCGCGGAGCGTGGCGCACAGCCGCTCTCGGCCGTGCGTCCGGCGAGGCGTCACCGGGCACCATGACGAAGCGGGAGACACGACACGGACGGTGCCGCGCCGGCGTGAACGCGGCCACCCTCCGGCCGCCCGTGCCGCCGTCCGGACTGTAACCACCCACCGAAAACCTTTAGGCTACCGGCATGCCAGGCGAGGACGAACTGATCCAGCTCCGGCGTGAGAAGCTCGCGCGCCTCCGCTCCCGCGGCATCGATCCCTACCCCGCGCGCGTGACGCGCACCCACACCGCCGCCGACGCCGTCACCGCGTACGAGCGTTGGGAGGCCGATGGCGCGGCTGGCGACGCTCCCGCCGTGACCGTCACAGGCCGCATCACCGCCCTGCGCGACATGGGCAAAGCCGCCTTCCTCGACGTGCGCGATGGCAGCGGCCGCATCCAGTGCTACCTCAAGCGCGATGTCATTGGCGACGAGGCGTTCGCCGGCCTCGCGGAGCTCGACCTGGGCGACTTCCTTGGTGTCACGGGGCCCCTCTTCCGTACCCGAACGCGCGAGATCACCGTCGAATCGCGTGCCTACCAGGTGCTCGCCAAGGCGCTGCGTCCGCCGCCGGAAAAGTGGCACGGGCTGGAAGACGTCGAGCTTCGCTACCGCCAGCGCTACCTGGATCTCATGGCGAACGAGGAGGTGCGCGACGTCTTCCGCGCCCGCGCCGCCGTGATCGGGTCGATCCGCCGCTTCCTCGATGCGCGCGGCTTCATGGAAGTGGATACGCCCGTGCTGCAGCCGGAGGCCGGCGGCGCCGCCGCCACGCCCTTCGTCACCCACCACCGCGCCCTCGACCAGGACTTCTTCCTGCGCATATCGCTGGAGCTCCACCTCAAGCGGCTGATCGTCGGCGGATACGACCGCGTCTACGAGATGGGCCGCATCTTCCGCAATGAAGGCGTCAGCTGGAAGTACAACCCCGAGTTCACCATGCTCGAAACCTACGAGGCCTACGCCGACTACAACGACGTCGCCCGCATGGTCGAGCAGATGGTCGGCGGCGCCGCCCGCGACGTGCTCGGCGCGACGACCGTGCGGTTCGGCGAGCATGAGCTCGACCTCGCGCCGCCCTGGCGCCGCGTCACCATGCGCGATGCCCTCATCGAGCACGCCGGCATCGACTTCCAGGAGTTCCGCACGCGCGACACCCTGCTCGAAGAGCTGCGCCGCCGCAAGATCGAAGTGGACGCCGGCTGGTCGTGGGGCCGCCTGCTGGACGAGGCCGTGTCGGTGTACGTCGAGCCGAAGCTCGTGCAGCCCACCTTCCTCATCGACTATCCGAAGGAGATCTCGCCGCTGGCCAAGAGCAAGGCCGATGACCCCGAGATCGTCGAGCGGTTCGAGGTCTTCTGCGCCGGCTTCGAGCTCGGCAACGCCTACTCCGAGCTGAACGACCCGATCGACCAGCGCCAGCGGTTCGAAACACAGGCGCGCCTCGCCGCCGCCGGGCTGGAGGAGGTCGAGACCCTCGACGAGGATTTCCTGGTCGCCCTCGAGCACGGCATGCCGCCAACCGGCGGCTTCGGCATGGGCGTCGACCGCCTCGTCATGATCCTCACCGGAAACACCTCTATCCGCGAGGTGATCCTCTTCCCCCAGCTCCGCAAGCGAGAGTGACAGCCGATCTCGCCCGCCTCACGCCATGCGCGGACCCCACGTCACGGCGCGCGGCCGAAGTCGACATCCTGTGTCGCCACCGTCCCGGCCGTCCGCCCGGGAGCGGACTGGTAGGTCCAGTACAGGTTGGTGTGCGCGATCACCTTGTCCGGCGGTGGCGCCCCCCATGCCGTCTGGTCCTCCGTCGTGTGCGCGTCGCGGACGAGCGTCGCGTCATACCCCCTGACGAACGCGCCGTGGAGCGTCGACCGGATGCACGCATCGGTCTGCGCGCCCACCACGACGAGCCGCCCGACACCGAGGCCCGATAGCACGGTCTCGAGGGTCGTGTCCTCGAACGAGTCGCCGTAGTGCTTCTCGACCAGCGGCTCGGCGGCGCCGGGAGTCAGCTCCGGGACGATCTGCCACGCGTCGCTCCCCCTGGCAAGGCCCTCGTCGGAGTGCTGCACCCAGACAACGGGGACCTGCTCCCGCCGCGCCTTCTCGACGAGCATGCCGACGTTCGCGACGACCGCGTCGCGCGCGTGCGCCCCTTCGACCACGCCCTTCTGCACGTCGACGACGAGGAGTGCCGCGTTCGGCCGGTCCTTGAGTGTGGTCATGATCCCCTCCGTACCACGCTGGGGCCGCCTCCACCAATAGGTTCTGCCCAGTATTGAACACGGGCGTCGCCGTCGAAAGACCGACGCCGTGGGATCGGACCCGCCCAGGCACTGTGGTGCGTGGTTGGTTCTAGGTTCTAAGTTCTAGGTTCTGAGTTCCAGATTCTAGTCTCCGGCGCCTGCGAATCCGGCAACCGCGCCCCGCTTGAGAAGTCGCCCCGTCCGATCCACAATGCCGCTCACCGGTCGTGCAGGAGGGGGTGCCGTGGGCGTCCGTCAGTTCGAGCTTGGGGTCGCCGTCACCCTGCGCCTCCAGTCGCGCTCAGGCCGCGTCGAGGTGGTCGCCGAGCCGCGCGAGGACGTGGAGGCCGAGGGCGAGCAGGTCGAGGCGCTGGTCGATGACGGCGGCGCCGCGCTCCGCATCCGCAACGGCCACGGCAGCAAGCCCCTTCTCGTGCGCTGCCCCGTCGGCACCGACGTCGCCGTCGGCACCCAGTCCGGCGCCGTCCGCATGGTCGGCGAGTTCGGCGCCATCTCCGTCACCACCATGAGCGGCCGCATCGAGGTCGATGCCGCGGACGAGGCGGACCTCCGCAGCGTCTCCGCCAACATCACCATCGGCACCTGCCGCGGCCGCTGCCGCATGCGCACGAGCAACGGCACCGCCACCGCCGGCCACGTCGGCGCGCTCTCCGCAGGCACCGTTTCCGGCTCGATCAAGGCGGACCGCGTCGATGGCGCCATCAAGGCGCGCAGCGTCAGCGGCTCCATCGAGGCAGCCAGCTGCGGTGACGGCGCGATCACCGTCAAGACCATCTCCGGCAAGGTGCACATCGAGCTGCCGAAGGGCGTCGAGCCACACACGCGCTTCAAGTCCTTCTCCGGCCGCGTCCACTGCGAGTGCCCCGAGGGAAGCGACCTGCTCATCGAGGCGATGACCGTCTCCGGCGCGATCGAAGTCGTCCCGACATGATGGCGGCGGCGACGGATGCCGACGTCGTCGAAGGCACCGTCATGTTCACCGACATCGTCGGCTTCACGGAGTTCACCGCCCTGCGCGGCGACGCCGAGGCGCTGGCGCTGCTCTCGCTGCAGGACCGCATCGTGCGCGAGGAGCTCGGGCCCGGCGCGCGCGTCGTCAAGGACCTCGGCGACGGCCTCATGCTCTGGTTCGAGGACCCCTGCGCGGCGATCCGCACCGGCCTCCGCCTGCAGGAGCGCTTCGAAGAGGAGTCGCAGGCCGTCGAGGCGCCGCTCTGGGTGCGCATCGGTGTCCACGCCGGCCAGCAGCGTCGCCGCGGCGACGATCTCCTCGGCCACGACGTCAACGTCGCGTCCCGCATCATGAGCCTCGCCAGCTCCGGCGAGGTGCTCGCCTCCGAGGAGACGGTGAAGCGCACGGACGGCGGCCTCGCCGGCGTGGAGTTCCAGCAGCTCGGCCCCGTCGTCATGAAGGGCATCCCGACGCCCATCAACCTCTACCGCGTCGAGCGCAGCGGCTGATCGCTCGCCCTATCGTGCCACCGATGTCGCGCAGACGGCCGTGGTCGGCGGTACGCTGCCCAACCCATCCGTGTCATCTGCGGTTTCCCCGCTCGCTCATCCGCTGCCGCTGCACCGCTGCGCGCGGTACGGCGGCACCCCCGCCACCCCCACGCTCCGCGTGCACGACCGGCTGTCGCTCACGAACAGGTCACCCGTAGACGTCGTCTTCGTGTCGAACCGGTCGAGCGCGCCGTAGCCCGCTCCCGACGCCAGCGCCCCGTCCACCCGCCACACCGTGCGCAGCCCCTCGCAGCTCTCGACGAACGCGCCCGTCATCCCCGCGATCTGCGGCAGGTTGTTCAGTGCCGCCTTCTCGTCGTACGTCACCCGGCAGCCGCCGCCCAGCTCCTGCTGGCGCGACGACCGGTCGTACAGCGCCAGCAGCGTCCCGTCCGGCAGCCGCACGATGAAGACGTGGTGCGCCTCGTCGTAGCTGACCGTGCCGCGCTGGTACGCATCGAGCGGCCCCGCGTCGAACCCGTGCGCCGGCTGTTTCGCGTTCGGCCCCTGGTCGAAGATCTCGCCGATTGCCACGACGATCCCCGTGACCACGAGCAACGCCACGGCTACCCGCAGCAGACAGCCGAAGCGGCGTCGCCGTCGCCGCGGCTGCTGCGCCTCCGTCGTCATGCGCCCCCGGACGGCCGCCGCAGCCGCTCGGCCAGCAGCGCCTCCAGCCGCAACCCCTGCTCCAGCGGCAGCGCGGATCCGCGGATCAGCGCTTCCTTCACCGCCGCCACCGCCGCCGGCGGCAGCGCCGCCAGCCGCGCCGCGATCGCCGCCGTCTCCTCGCCCAGCCGCGCCCGTGGCACGACGCGGTTCACCAGGCCGATGCTCAGCGCCCGTTGCGCGTCGATCGGCTCGCCCGTCAGGATCATCTCCCGCGCCACCCCCGCCGGCACCGTGCGCGGCAGCGTCTGCGTCCCGCCCGCCGATGGGATGTACCCCAGCGTCACCTCCGGCAGCGCGAAGCGCGCGTCGTCCGAGGTAATGCGGATGTCGCACAGCAGCGGCAGCTCGCACCCCGCGCCGTACGCGAAGCCGTGCACCGAGGCGACGAGCGGCTTCATGATCGATAGCATCAGCCCCCACACGTCGCGCTCGCGGCGCGCCCGGCGCGCCTCCGCGTACGAGGGCGCCGTGCCGAACTCGCTGATGTCAGCCCCCGCCGAGAACGCGCGCTCTCCGGCGCCGCGGATCACCGCCACCCGCACGTCCGGATCGTCGCGCACCGCCAGCAGCGCCGACCACAGTTCGTCGCGGGCCGCCATGTTGATCGCGTTCAGCACGTCCGGCCGGTTCAGCGTCAGCCAGGCGATGCCGTCCGCCGTCTCGAACAGGAGGGGCGCGTCGCTCATGCGGTAAGGCTAGCACGGGTGCCGCGCCGCGAAAGCGCGCCTACAGCAGCACCAGATTGTTGCGGTGGACGACCTCCGCCCCGTACTGGTGCCCCAGCACGTCCGCGATGCGGTCGGAGCGCACGCCCCGGATCGCCGCCAGCTCCCGGTCGTCGTAGTTGGTGATCCCGCACGCCACCGGCTGACCGCCCGGCAGGCAGATGTTCACCGTATCGCCGCGCTTGAACGGCCCCTGCACATCCCGCACCCCCGCCGGTAACAGGCTGTTGCCTCGCTCCACCAGCGCCTTCACCGCCCCCGCGTCGACCACGATCGCCCCGCGCGTCGCCAGACCGGAGAGCATCCACCGCTTGCGGCTCTCCACGCGCGACCGCCGCGCCGGGATCAGCGTGCCGATGTGCTCGCCGTTCGCCAGCCGGTACAGCACGTCACGCTCATGCCCGCCGGCGATGTATACGTCCGAGCCGCCGCCGGTGGCCAGCTTCGCCGCCTGCAGCTTGGTGACCATGCCCCCCGTGCCGCGCGCCCCGCCGCCACCGGCGAGCTGCTCCGTCTCCTTCGTGATCCGCTCCACCCGCTCGATCAGCGTCGCCGTCTTGTGCGTCCGCGGGTCCGCCGTGTACAGCCCGCCGGTGTCCGTCAGGATCGCCAGCAGGTCCGCGTCGATCAGGTTCGCCACCAGCGCCGACAGGTTGTCGTTGTCGCCGATGCGGGCCCCCGCGATCTCGTCGACCGCCACCGCGTCGTTCTCGTTGATCACCGGCACCGCGCCCACTTCCAGCAGGCCCAGCAGCGTGTTGCGCGCGTTGAGATAGCTCACCCGGTCGGAGAGGTCGCGGCGTGTCAGCAGGGTCTGCGCCACCGCCCGACCGCGCGGCGTGAACAGGCGGTCGTACGTCTGCATCAGGTGCGCCTGCCCCACCGCCGCCAGCACCTGCCGGAACGGCATGTCCCGCCGGTTGCGCGCCCCGTCCAGCCGCTGCCGCCCGGCCGCGATCGCCCCCGACGTGACGATCAGCACCTCGCGGCCCTCGTCCAGCAGCCGCGCCGTCTGTCCCACCAGCGCCTTCATCACGCCGAGGTCGAGGCTGTCCGTCCCCGCCGTCAGCAGGTTCGTCCCGAACTTGGCGACGATGCGCCGATAGCCGGCCGGCGCCGTGCGTCCGCGGTGTTGGGTCATGCGCGCTCCGTCTGGCCTGGATTCGCGCCGATTATAGCAGCGGACGCCGTAACCGCCGCGTCCCCTACAATAGAGGTGCATGTTTCGACGGGGCTGGGTGCTCACCAAGCACGCGTACCTGGGGTTCACCCGCGACGACTGCCTGCAGCTCGCCGCGGCGATTGCCTACTACGTGCTGTTCTCCATCGTGCCGCTCGCCATCGTCGCCGTCTCGATCTTCGGGTTCTTTCTGAACAGCGAGCACGCACGCGCCCAGGTCGTCAACCACGTGCTGGACGCCATCCCCCTGTCACAGACGGACGGCCGCTCCGCCGTGGACCGCGCGCTCAACAGCGTCAACCGCGTCAGCGGCCCCGTCGCGGCACTCGGCCTCCTCGCCACCATCTGGACGTCGTCGGCCGTCTTTGCGTCCGTGCGCAAGGCGCTCAACCGCGTCTGGCGCCTCGCCGAGCACCGCCCCTTCGCGCAGCAGAAGCTCATCGATTTCGCGCAGATGGGCCTGCTCGGCGCATTCCTGCTCGCCTCCACCATCCTCACCGGCGTGCTGCGCGCCATCCGCCAGCTCGCGCTATCGAACGCCGGGCCGCTCGCCGGCCCGAGCCCCCTGTGGGAGATCCCCCTCCTCCTCCTGCCGGCCGTCCTGACGTTCATCGCGTTCGCGCTGCTGTACCGGATCGTCCCGGCCGAACGCCCCCGCTGGCGCGACGCGCTCCCCGGCGCCCTCGTCGCCACCCTGCTCTTCGAGGCGCTGAAGGACTCGTTCGCCCTCTACGTCGCGAAGTTCAACACGTTCGATGTCATCTACGGGTCGCTGGCCGGCGCACTCCTGTTCCTGCTCTACACCTATCTCGCCGCCGCTATCCTGCTCATCGGCGCCGAGATCGCGCGCACGCTGCAGCGCTACCACAGCGGCGAGTTCCAGAACGAGATCGTCACTACGCAGCCGGCCCCGCCCGTCACCACGCGCGCCCTCAAGGCCGTCCGGGGCCTCTTCCTCCGCCAGTAGCGCGCCGCAAGCCGACAGAGACAACCAGTGGCTCTCTGCTGCCTGTTCTCTGTCTCTGCTCTCTGTTCTGCGCCGCCGTCGGCGCCGCCCCTACTTCTCCACGATCACGATCGTGTTGATCTTCGTCCCGGGCGTCGTCGCGCTCGCCGGATTGCGCGGCGCGATCTTATCCAGCACGTCCCGCCCCGCCACCACCTGCCCGAACACCGTGTAGCCCCCGTCCAGCGCCGGCTGCGGCGCGTAGTCGATGAAGAACTGGCTGCCGCCGGAGTTCGGCGCGCTCGTCTTCGCCATCCCCACCGTGCCATCCAGGAACTTGTGGCTGTTGACCTCGTCCTTGATCGTGTAGCCCGGCCCGCCGCTGCCCGTGCCCGTCGGGTCGCCCGCCTGCGCCACGAACCCGGGGATCACCCGGTGGAACGTGACGCCGTCGTAGAAATGGTCACGCGCCAGGAACAAGAAGCTGTTCACCGTGACCGGCGCGTCCCTCGCGAAGAGCTCCAGCGTGATGTTGCCGATGTCCATCTCGATGATGGCGCAGTACGTCTTGTTGACGTCGATCGTCATGGGCGGTGCTGCGGTGTACGTCTTGCGGCCTCCTGTCTGGGTCCCGGCGGGCGCCGGCTGTGTCGAAACGCCGCTCGCCGCGTTGGCGCACGCGGATGGTGACGGCGTGCCGGCCGCCACCGCGCTCGCCGCCGTCGTCGGTGCTGCGGCCGGCGTGCTGGTGGAAGACGAGCTCGAACTGCCGCCGCACGCCGCAGCGGCGAGCGCCACGATGGCGGACACTGCCATGATCAACCGCATGCAATCCCCTCCCGGGTCAACGCCGCACGATAGCAGACTCCCGACGATCGCAGCACACGCCGGCGTTGGCAGACCCACACGCTGCCCGCCGCTCGCGGCGGCGCCCTACTCGAAGATGCTGCTCGCCACTTCCTCGATGCTTCGCTGCACGTCCAGATCGTCCGTGAGCGCCCACACCACGCCCACCTGGCACGCCCGCCGCGCCGGGATGCCTGCGTGGATCAGCTTGCCCGTGTACACCAGCAGCCGCGTGCTCACGCCCTCGCTCAACCCGTGCTCGCGCAGGTTGCGCACCTTCTCCCCCAGCTTCGCCAGATCCTGCGCCGTCTCGTCTGAGACGCCGCTCTCGTGCGCGATGATCTTCGATTCCAGCTCCTTGCGCGGGTGCGTGAACTCCAGCGAGATGAACCGCTGGCGCGTGCTGTGCTTCAGGTCCTTCAGCGCGCTCTGGTAGCCCGGGTTGTACGAGATCACCAGGAGGAAGCCCTCTTTCGCCTCCAGGATCTGCCCTTTCTTCTCTATCGGCAGCACCCGCCGGTGATCCGTCAGCGGGTGGATTAGCACCGTCGTGTCCTTGCGCGCCTCCACCACCTCGTCCAGGTAGCAGATCGCGCCCACCTTCACCGCCCGCGTCAGCGGCCCGTCGATCCAGCGCGTCGATTCGCCCTCCAGCAGGTAGCGGCCCACGAGGTCGCTCGCCGTCAAGTCCTCGTGGCATGCCACCGTCACCAGCGGCAGCGCCTGCGTCACTTCGCGCTTGTCGTTGGGACCCTTCTTGCCGCCGGTGTCCTTGATGATCGTGATCGGCCGCCCCAGCTTCCACGCCATGTACTCCACGAAGCGCGTCTTGCCGCAGCCCGTCGGCCCCTTCAGCAGCACCGGAATGTGCGCGTGGAACGCCGCCTCGAACAGCTCGATCTCGTCGCCGGTCGCGACGTAGTACGGCTCCGTGTGCGGGTGGTACTCCTCGATCGCGTACTGCCGGAATCCGGTGTCCTCGATCGTCCCCTCGTCCGTGGTCATCGCCATGCCTCTCTCCTCACCCCGACGCGGTCGCCGCAAGGCGCTCCCACGCCGTCGTCACACGCTGCCGCAATGCGTCCAGCCTGCCGCCGTTCTCGATGATCACCTGCGCGTGCCGCTCGCGCTCCCCGTTGGAAAGCTGCGCCGAGATCCGCGCCGCCGCCTGCTCCGCCGTCAATCCGTTTCGCGCCATCAGCCGCTCCCGCGCGACCTCCGGGCTCACCTCGACCAGCCACACCTGGTCGACCAGCGGGATCCAGTCCGCCTCGATCAGCACCGCCGCCTCGAGCACCACCACCGGCACGCCGTCCGCTCGCAGCTGCCTCAGCCGCGCGTCCATCGTCTCGCGCATCCATGGCCAGACGATGCTCTCCAGCCGCCGCCGCTGCGCCGGGTCGCCGAACACCTTGCCGCCCAGCGCCTTGCGGTCGATCTCGCCGTCCGGACCGACGACCTCCGCCCCGAACGCTGCCACCACCGCGTCGTAGCACCCCGTGCCCCGCGCGTACGCCTCGTGCCCCACCTTATCCGCGTCGATGACGAGCGCGCCCAGCTCGGCCAGCATCTGGCCGACGACGGACTTGCCGCTGGCGATGCCGCCGGTCAGGCCGATAATCACGGTCACGCTCGTAAACTCCGTGGGAGAGGCAACGCGCCGGAAACCCCGGTGCCCGGACTGGAAGTATGGGCGACCACCGGAGGTCGGACAAGGAATCCGGCCGTTGCTCCGCCCGCTCCTGACGGTGGCCACCGCTGGCACGTCAGGCAGCGCAATGGCACAGTGGCCCCACAGCGGTCCCATCACCGCGCGACAGGAGGCGACGATATGGGCGATCGGCTCGAAGGGAAGGTGGCGCTGGTCACCGGCGCCGGCATGGGCATCGGGCGCGCGACGGCGCTGCGCTTCGTGGCGGAGGGCGCCCACGTCGTCGTATCCGACATCAACGCCGCTGCGGCCCGCGCCGTCGCGACCGAGATCGGCGAATCGTCGGTCGTCAACACCTGCGACACCTCCGACGAAGCGCAGGTGCGCGCCGCCATCGATGAGGCCGTCCGCGCCTTCGGGAAGATCGACGTCATCGTCAACAACGCCGGCGTCAGCCCCGCCACCACGCCCGCTTGGGATCGCATGCTCGCCATCAACCTCAGCGGCGTCTATTACGGCTGCAAGCACGGCTGCGAAGCCCTCGCCGCGGCCGGCGGCGGCGCCATCGTCAACACGTCCTCCATGCTCGGCCTCATCGCCGTCCCCTTCCCCGCCACCGAGGGCTACGTCGCCAGCAAGCACGGCGTCGTCGGCCTCACCAAGCACTACGCGCTCGTCTACGGCCCGCGTGGCGTCCGCGTCAACTGCGTCAACCCCGGCTGGATCGAGACCGCCATGACCGATCCCATCGCCGCCACGGACGCCGGCCGCGGCTTCATGCTGGAGGGCGCCGCGCTCCAGCGCATGGGCAAGCCGGAGGAAGTCGCCGCCGTCGTCGCCTTCCTCGCCTCCGACGACGCATCCTTCGTCACCGGCGCCTCCTTCGTCGTCGATGGCGGCTGGACCGCCCGGTAGAAGCACCGCTCGCACCTGACACACCGACTCACTGACACACCGCCCCGCCCCCCCCACCCAGTGACATCGTCCGCTTGGAGGTCGCCGCCGCGTCGCCGTACCCTTCCCCCGGCAGAGTGCGCGCACCCGCCACGAAGCCCGCGCCGCCGCCCGCGCGAAGAAACACGAAACTGCCGAACGAGACGCCTTCTTGAATTTGGGCAAGACATAACCGCACACAAAATGCGCACGAAACAGCACACCATGTGCGCCGCGCGGCAGGTGATCGGCACGCAAGACGCCCAAATGCGCGCCCCCATGCGCGCGACGAGCACCGCGACCGAAATTGCTCACGCGCATTGATCTATTGTCGCTTGGCCGGGGCCTCTCTTATACTCACGCCAAGTGATTACGCAGGTGAGCGCAATGAAAGTCACGTGTCTCCAGGAGCACCTGGCGCGGGGTCTCGGCATCGTCGGCAGGGCCGTCGCTCTGCGCAGCACCCTCCCCATCACGTCGCATGTGCTGATCAGCACAGAGCACGGCCGCATCAAGCTGGCCGCCACGAATCTTGACATCGCATTGAGCTGCTGGATCGGCGGCCAGATCGAGGAGGAGGGCGCCACGACCGTGCCCGCCCGCCTGCTGACCGACTTCGTCAACTCGCTCCCCGCCGAGAAGATCGCCATGACCCTCGCGCCGCGCTCCCGCCAGATCAAGCTCGTCTGCGCGCGCAACGAGGCCACCATCGGCGGCATGGACGCGGACGACTTCCCGCCCATCCCCGCCGTCGAAGGCGACACCCTGGAGATCGATGCGAAGACCCTGCGCGAGGCCATCTCGCAGGTCGTCTTCTCCGCCGCCACCGACGACTCCCGCCCCGTGCTCACCGGCGTCGATCTCGTCGTCGAAGGCAACCGCCTGACCCTCGTCGCCTCCGATGGCTTTCGCCTCGCCGTGCGCCACCTGGACCTCAAGAAGAAGGTCTCCGAGCGCCAGGAAGTGATCGTCCCTTCGAAGGCGCTGGCGGAGCTGAACCGACTCCTCCAGGACCAGGAAGAGCCGGTGCAGATGACCTTCAACCCCGCCAAGACGCAGGTTCTCTTCCGCCTGAAGGACGTCGAGCTGGTGGCGCAGCTCATCCAGGGCACGTTCCCGGACTACAGCCGCCTCATCCCGAA
>DASQHL010000011.1:0-44597 GCA_035632115.1 Dehalococcoidia bacterium
CGCGACACGGCGACGGGGGCGATTCTGGCGCCATTTTGTGCGCGTTTGTCCACGTCATTATGTGCAGTCCAGATTCGAAATCGGCGTTTCGTTCGGCAGTTTTGCGTTTTCGCGCGTGCGCCCTGCGGCGGGTGCGGGGCAGGGGGTGCGCGCGGGGCGCAGTCCGGGACGTTGGGGCGATGGTACGGCGAGCGGTGGGCGTGCTCCTAATGGGGGGTGTCATCCCCGGCGCGAGCCGGATGAGCGCAGATGGGCGGGACGGGGCGCGGGTGGAAAGCATCTAATTCTCGACTTGCGCGCCCTACGAGCTTCGCGCCCCAACGAGTTAGGACATGGTCATCATGGGGGGCATATCCATTGATATCGCCCTGCGATTCTCATGGATACCCCTCCCGCTCGACGGGCTACCGCGCGTCGCCACAACGTGCGGAACCCCGTGCTCTCACTGCGGGAGGACGGTGAGGGACCAGACGGGGTGGATTTCGTTGTGGCCGTGGACGATGTCGGTGACCCAGGGGCCCTGGACGCGGATGCGCTGGCCGACCTGGGGCTTCGGGAGGCGGGGCTGGTCCATGGGGACGATCTCCATGTGGAGCCAGCCGTGCATGTTCTGGATGTTGCCTTCGTTGAGGAGGCGCTGGTCGGCGGGGGCGAGCTCGACGTTGAAGGAGATGTCGCCGTCGCCTTCGCCCTGCCCGACTGATTCCACCTCGCGGACGACGCCTTCGACGGTGAGGCAGGGGTCGAGCACCTTGAGGCGGGAGGGGAGGTAGACGCCGGCGAGGACGGCGCCCTCGACGCAGCCATCGGCGCGGTAGACGCGGGGGGCGGCGGGCGGGGCGCCGAGGCCGACGGCGGCCATGGCGGTCTGGAGGAAATGGTCGGCGAGCTTCCAGCGGCCGGCTTCGCGCACGAGGTAGGCGACGTCCTGCAGGGGGTACTGCTTGCCCTGGTAGTCGACGAGGAGCGTCATCTCGATCTGGGCCTGGTCGCCGGTGACCTGCGTCCGTCCGACGGTCTGGATCTCGACCTTGAACGAGGGGTCGTCGCGGGTGAGGTTGGTGACGAAGGCGGCGAGGCGGTCGCCGGAGAGGTCCTTGCGGGCCTCGGCGGAGAGGAGGGCGCCGACGCCGGCGGCGTCGCGGGCGTTGAGGGCGGCGAGGAGGGCCTTGAAGTCGTCGAGCGGGGCACCGTTCGCTGGCGACGTGGCGGCGGGCGACACGGCGGTGGTCGTCGATGCGGCGGGCGCGGGGCCTGCGCCGGAGGAGGCGCCGCATGCGGCTAGTATCGATGCGAGGGAGAGGGCGAGGGCGGCGGCGAGGGGGCGGATCATCGCTCGGCCGTCGCGATTTCAGGGGTTGCGGCCGGAGCTTCGGGCATGGGGGCGGGGTGGGTGAGGCCGGCGCGGGCCGCGGCCTCGACCGCGAGGAGGCCAGCGGCGTTCGCCACGATGAGCAGGAGGCCGAGCGCGAACCCCGCGGACGCGCCCTGTGCGGCGGTGGCGCCCGCCTGCTTCGCGAGGGCTGAAAACGACGATTCGCGCACGCCCAGACCGCCCAGCGTGACCGGCAGCAAGACGGCGACCGCGACCACCCACATGGTGAACGCCCAGTACCACCATGAGATGTGGATGCCAAGCGCGCGGCCGGCGACGGCGATGGTCGAGATGTTCAACGCCTGGATGGCGAGCGAGAAGACGACCATCTGGTACACGGCGAGAAGCTCGCGGCGGTGCGCCAGCAGGTTCCGCAGGAAGTGGTCGTGACGGAAGGCAGGGAACGGGGCGCGGGGGAGCACCAGCGCGAGCACGCCCGCGCCGGCGACGCCGGCCACGAGCGCGAGAAGGCCGACACCGGCGCTGCCGAAGTAGAACGCGGCGCCGAGCGCGCCGAGGCAGGTCATGGCGCCGTAGCCGGTGGCGCGCTCGTACAGCACGCTCATAGTGACGTCCGCGGCCCGCGCGTTGGCGTCGCGCTGTACACGATAGACGCGGTAGACATCGCCGCCGACGGCGGTGGGGAGGACGTTGCTGAGCAGGTTGCCGACGCAGTAGGCGCGGATGAGCGCCGGCGCGGGCAGGGCGACGTCGCGCGCGCGGAGCAGGACGCGCCACTTGATGATGACGAGCGCCTGGACGGCGACCATCATCGCTACGGCAAGCAGCATGAGCCACGGGTTGGAGTGGCGGAGCGTCTTCGCGAGATCCGAGGGGGAGAGCTTCCAGATCAGGCCGGCGACGATTGCCAGCGTGGTGACGATGCGTACGGCGGCGAACGCGCGTCCGCGGAGGGCGCTGGGTCTCGCCTGGTCAGGTTGCGCGGCCGCGTCTCCTTCGATGCCCAAGGATGCTCTGCAGAATGCCCAGCGACGCCAGGATCGTGATCAACGAGCTGCCGCCCTGGCTCACCAGCGGCAGCGGCACGCCGGTCACCGGCACGAGTCTGATGTTCACCCCGATGTTGATGAACACCTGGAACAGGATAAACGACATGACGCCGACGGCGATCAGGCGGCCAAAGGCGTCGTCCGACATGCCGGCAACGCGCAGGCAGCGGAACAGCATCAGGGCGAAGAGGCCGAGGAGGAGCATCGCGCCCATGAAGCCAAGCTCCTCGGCGCCGACGCTGAACACGTAGTCGGTGGTCTGCGTGCGCAGGTAATCGAGCTGCGTCTGCGTGCCGTGGGTCAGGCCTTTGCCGAACCAGCCGCCCGAGCCGATGCTGATCTCCGCCTGGAGGATGTTGAACCCTTTGCCCAGCGGATCCTTGTTCGGGTCGAGCCAGACAGAGATGCGCGCCTTCTGGTAGTCGTGGGCGATGGCCCAGATGCCCACGGGCAGGGCAGCAAGGACAGCGCCAAACATGCCGGCGAGGTGGGAAGGCCGGGCGCCGGCGATGATCACCATCGCCACCCAGATGACGCCGAAGACCATGGCGGACCCGAGGTCAGGCTCCAGGAGCACCAGTGCCGCCGGGACGGCGGCGATGACCATGGACGTGAGAAACACGCGAAGGGAGGCCATCCGCTCCTGGTTGTCGGAGAAGTACTTGGCGAGCATGATCACCGTGCACACTTTGGCGATCTCGGACGGCTGCACCTGCGTGCCAGCCATGGGGATCCAGCGACGCGAGCCGTAGGCGCTGGATCCGACGACGAGGACGAAGAGGAGTCCGGCGAGCGACAGGACGTACAGCGCGAGGCTGAGCGGACCGAACGCGCGGTAGTCGAACCGGGCGAGGGCGACCATCGCCACGAGTCCGATGACGGCGAATGCGAGCTGGCGCGAGACGGGATGCGATAGCGCCTGTCCGGGCGAGCCGTAGGTGGTGAGGCTGCCGCTGTATATCAGGAGCGCGCCGTAGATGGTCAGCGCGACGGCGGCGAGCAGCAGGATGAAGTCGAATTCCCGCGTGGGCGTATTGCGGAGGTTCACGGCGCGCTCCCCGGCAGGATGTCGCCGCTCGGGGGGGCGGCCGCGGTCTGTGGCTGCGGCCGGTGGAGGTAGTAGTCGAGGATCTTGGCGCCAAGTGGGGCGGCGTTCGTCGCGCCAACGCCGTTCAGCAGGAACACGGTCACAGCGATTTGGGGATTGTCCGCGGGCGCGAAGCCGCTGAACCAGGCGTGAGTGTCGTAGGAGCCGTCCGGGTGGCGGGGTCCAAACTCGGCGGTGCCGGTCTTGCCGGCAATCTTCAGGTCCGGCTCGAATGCCGGGTGTGCGCTCCCCCACAGCACGGCCTGCGCCATCGCGTCGCGCATGACCGCGAAGTTGGCGGCGGTGACGGGGATGTGGCTCTCGATCTTCGGCTCATTGGGCACCACGATGTGGCCCTGGGCATCGCGCACTTCGCTGACGACGCGGGGCGTAAAGAGCGTCCCGCCATTGGCGACGGCGGCGGTGATCCGCACCATCTGGATCGGCGTGGCGGCGACGAAGCCCTGTCCGATGCCCATGTTGTACGTGTCGCCCAGGCGCCAGTCGTCGCCGAAGGTCGCCTTCTTCCACGCCGGGCTCGGGAGCACTCCATCGGCCTCGCCGGCGATATCGATCCCGGTCTTGCGACCGATGCCGTAGTAGCCGGCGTATTTCACGAGGCGGTCGATGCCGAGGCCGTTGAAGTTCTGGCCGTAGGCATGGTAGCCGCCAGCGAGATAGTAGAAGTAGACGTCGGAGGAGTTCGCCACACCGCCGTAGAAGTTCAGCGGGCCGAACGTGTTCCAGTCGCGGAAGGTGTAGACGATCGACGGGTCATAGTCGTTGGGGACGTTGATATAGCCGTTGGCGAGGATGGTGGTGGAGGGCGTGGCCACACCCTCCTGCAGCGCAGCGGTGCCCGTGATCTGCTTGAAGATCGATCCTGGCGCGTACTGTTCGGCGAGGGCGTGGTTGACGAGCGGCTTGTTCGGGTCGTGGAGGTATTGCTCCAGCGTCGTCTCATTAATCTTGCCGGAGAGGACGTTGTTGTCGTAGAAGGGGAGCGAGACGAGGGCGAGTACCTCGCCCGTGTGGACGTCCATGACCACGGCGGCGGCCTGGCCGCCATTCGGGGTGGCGGCGAGCAGCTGGGCGACCTTCTTCTGCAGGTCGAGGTCGATTGAGAGTTTGAGGCTATCGCCCGGTTGGGCGGGCTGCGTCCCGAGGACGCGGATCTGGCGACCAGTCGCATCCTTTTCGACTTCCTGCCGCCCGGGGAGGCCGCGGAGGTAGCTCTCGTACGCGGCCTCCACGCCGGCCTTGCCGAGGTAGTCGCTCGCGAGGTAGCCCTTGCCCTTCAGGGTGGCGTAGTCCTGAGGATCGACGCGCCCGGTGTAGCCGAGGATGTCGGAGAGCTCGGGCCCGCCGGTGTACTGCCGCACGGGCTGCACCGCCACCTGGACGCCGGGCAGTTCGGCGAGCTGTTCGCGAAGGTGGAACGTCTCGTCGGCCGTCATGCCGTCCTTGATGGTGACGGGTGCGAACGGGTCATTCGACTGGCGGGCCTGCTCGATCTTCATGATGGTTTCCAGCGCAGGGACGCCGGTGAGCTGCTGCAGGCCGCCGGCGATTGCCACCTCGCGCGGCTTCGGGATATCGGCGGCGATGGCGACGGCGGAAAAGCTTGGGACGTTCTGGACGACGGGCACGCCGTTGCGGTCGTAGATGAGGCCGCGCGACGGAGACACGGGCTCGATGCGGATCTGGTTGAGCGCGGCGCGCTGCCTGTACTGAGCACCATCGACGATCTGGAGGCGCGCAAGCTGCACGACGAGGGCAGCGAATGCGAGCACGATGGCAAAGCGCATCACCCACAGCTTGCGATTGATCTGCTGGCGCGGATCAGCAGCCTCGGTGTACTCCGAGCGCCAGCGCCGCCTCCGGTTCGTCAGTACTCCCATTCGACCTCTAATAGGCGAGGCGCCGCCGGCTGTCGGCGGGCCTGGCCAACCGCATGACCGCAAAGACCGGCACCGCCAGTGCCATATTCACCAGCGCCGCGGGTACGATCGCGTGGCTGAACGCCGGCACGACATCCAGCGTGCCGCCCGAGACCACCACGCTCGCGAGCAACACCAACTCGTACGCTACGGTCGATGCCGCCACGAGCACGAGCACGAGCACGAGATCGCTGTGCACCACATGGAGCTCCCGCAAGACGCCGAACCCCGCGATGGGCAGCAGCGCCAACAGGACGAGGCCGGGCGTCTGCGAGCCAACCAGACCCAGCGTGAGACCGGCTACGAACAGCATCGGCAGCACGTCTTCCAGTCCCCGCACGACGAGCCACGCCACGAGCATGACGAGCATGAGGTTGGGCGCAATGCCGAGGATCTTGAACTGCTCGACGCTGGCTGCTTGGACCAGCGCGAGGACGATTGCCAGCGCTCCGCCTATCCAATATCGCATCTATCGCTCGCCCGTGTCGGTCATGGCGGCGGCAGCCGGTTCGGCACGAAGCTGGTGAGCACGAGGACGTGCTCGAGCTGGGTGAGGCTCGCCAGGTAGTCGACGTTGACATGCTGGAAGAGGTCTTGCGGCGTCTTGCCGACGGTCGATACGCGGCCGATGACGATGCCGGGTGGGTAGCCGCCGCCCACGCCCGACGTGATCACGAAATCCCCCTGCTGCACCGGCGCACCCTGGCCGACGAACTCCATCTTGAGGGCGCCGTCGTAGTTGCCCGCAACGACGCCCTCCGCGCGGGACTCCTGCACGATGGCACTGACCGCGCTCTTCGGGTCGGTGATCAACATGATCCAGGAGTAGTTGCTGTAGACCTTCGCCACCGTCCCCACGAGGCTACGGCCCTCTGTCACGACGATCATCCCTTCCTTCACACCGTCGGCGCTGCCGCGGTCGATGGCGACAAGCGAACGCAAGTTGCTGGAGTCGCGGGAGACCACGGACGCAGCGAGGAACGTGTCGTTCGGGAACTGTTTGCGCACGGCGTTGAGATCTTGCGCAGCCTGCGCCTGCACGGCGTCCTCACGCGCCCGCGTGAGATCGTTTGTCAGGCGTTCGTTTTGATCGCGGAGCCGCTGGTTCTCACGAGAGAGGCCGCCGGCATCGGTGATGTTGTTAACCCAGTCGGCGATTGGACGTGTCGTGTCTCGCATTGCGGACTGGACGGGCGAGGTCACATTGAGGGTGAGATTCTCGACGGGGTCGAGCAGCGTCAGCCGGTTGGCCGCCATGAGCACAAACGCTGCGATCGCAATGAAGCCCGTCCAGACCAGCGTACGCGCGGTCATCCGAAGCGTCTCCTCCCGGCGGAATGCGTCCGCACAGCGTTATGTGAAGACGAGTCTTGCCCGCCCGTCCGTGATCACGGCGTCTGAGGAGTGGGTGTAAACCAGCAGCGAGTATAGCCCATCGGCGCGGGGGACGCGAAGGGCGTTGGTACTACAGGGATGTTACGGGTGGACAGAGTAGGCGTGCGGCGCAGCGTATCAGACGTGATCGGTGTGGCCGCGCAGCAAGTCGACGGCGTGGGCCAGAACGACGGAGATCGCTGCGAAGCTCTCGCGGACACCCTTTTCGCTCCCGGGTAAATTCACGATGAGGGTGTTCCCACGTACCACGGCTACCGCGCGGCTCAGCATGGCACGTGGAGTCTGGCGCAGGCCTTGGGACCGCATCGCCTCAGGTATCCCGGGGACGAGACGCTCGGCGATGTCAAGCGTGGCTTCGGGCGTCACGTCGCGGGCGGCGAGGCCGGTGCCGCCGGTGGTCAATACGAGATCGAGGCCGCCGGCGTCGCACCACGAGCGGAGCGTAGCGGCGATGCGCGCGCGATCGTCGGGCACGATCTCGTATCGCACAACTTCTCCACCGATCCCCACCAGGAGCTCGCGGACGGCAGCGCCACTGGTGTCTTCGCGTTCGCCGCGACTGCCGGCATCGCTAACGGTGAGGATGGCGGCACGCAGGGTTGCCATGCCGGACATCGTATCAAGGGAGGCCAAACACCGCCCGTGAACCAACCAGAGGGCGCGGAGTGGATGAAAATGGGGAAAAGATCGGCATAAGCGCTTGACATCATGGCATTCGATGATACTCTATGGTGGTTCGTGGGAAATCTGGCGTACGGATGGACCCGATGAGCACCCGGCAGGACTTCAGATCCAGTGTTGTTCCTCGGAACGTTCGACTATGCGATGGACGAGAGGGGGCGGGTGCCGCTCCCCCCTCGTTACCGCGAAGCGTTCCGCGATGGGATCGTGCTCAGCCAGGGCTCCCCGGACCCGTGCCTGCGCGTATACACAGCGGCTGCCTTCACAGCGCAAGCCTCGGAGTTCTTGGAGCATTCGCAGATGCAGCGCCGTGGGCGCGACCTGCGCAAGGTGCTCTTCTCCCGCTCTCACGTGGCGGAGCTGGACAAGCAGAACCGCATCTTGATCCCCGCCGCCTTGCGGGCGTACGCCGGCCTGTCGGCGAAAGTGCTGGTGATCGGCGCCGGGGAGTGCCTGGAGATCTGGGCACCGGAGAGCTACGAGGCCGAGATGGCGCGCATCGAACGCGAGTTCGCCCAGACGCTGGAGTCGCTCGAGGCGCGGGGGCCGCGATGACGGCGCGCGGAGCCACGACGCACGTGCCCGTGATGCTGCCGCAGGTGCTGGATGCGCTGGCCGTGCAGCCCGGAGGCCGTTATGTCGATTGCACGCTCGGGGGAGCCGGCCATGCGGCGGCGATTCTCGAACGTGCCCAGCCGGGCGGCACGCTGGTGGGCATCGATGCCGACCGGCACGCGATCAGGCGCGGCGAAACGCGTCTCGCACGGTTCGAGGGCAGCTTCAGACTAGTGCAGGGGAACTTCCGTGACATTGGGAGCATTTGCCGCGACCTGCAGTTCGCGCCCGTGAACGGCCTGCTCATGGATCTCGGGTTGTCCTCGTTCCAACTGGAGGAGGGCGCGGGGTTCAGTTTCCAGCGCGAGACTGTGCTGGACATGCGCTTCGGTGAAGCGGGCGCTACGGCGGAGGACATCGTCAACAACTACAGCGAGGCCGAACTGGCCGACCTGATCTTCAAGTTCGGAGAAGACCCGGCGAGCAGGAGGATCGCGCGCCAGATCGTCGCGTCTCGTCCGATCCGGACGAGCGCCCAACTAGCCAAAGCCGTCGAGCAGGCCGTGGGTAGGAGAGCCAATCTGAAAACCCACCCCGCCACCAGGACGTTCCAGGCTCTCCGCATCGCGGTCAATCAAGAGCTAGAGAATCTAGCCGCCGCACTTCCTCAGGCCCACGGCCTGCTCGGCTTTGGATCCCGTCTCGTCGTCATCAGCTATCACTCGCTGGAGGACCGCATTGTCAAGGAGTTCATGCGGCGCGAATCGCGGGATTGCGTCTGCCCACCTGGGCTGCCCGAATGCCGCTGTGGTCACCGCGCAACGCTGCGGCTGGTGACGCATGGCGCGCTGAAACCCGACCTCGACGAGATCGCGGCCAACCCCCGCGCCCGCAGCGCCCGGCTGCGCGCGGCCGAACGCATCGCAGACAACGCGGCCTAGGAGGCGCCCATGGTCGCGCTCCAACGGCACGCGCTCCCGTTTCCCCGGCGAATCGGCGTACCGAAGGCGCTCGGGCGGCTGCGATCGGGCAAGGCGCTGCTCGTGGTGGCCGGCGTGATGATCCTCGCGGCGGCCACGTTGCAGGTGAACCAGTTCAGCCTGAGCGCCAGCACCGGCTACCAGATCGACAACCTGAATACGCTTCGGGCGGCGAAGCAAGCTGAGAACCATCAGCTGGAGGCTGAGGTGGCGCAACTGTCGTCGCTGGCGCGCGTCGACTGGGAGGCACGGGTGAACCTCCACATGGTGCCGCCGACGCGGAAGCTCTACATCACCGTGAACCAGCCGGTGCCACAGGGCGAGGCGCTGCCAACTCGATTCCTCCCAGGGCCAACAACGACCGCCGGCGCGGCGCAACAACGCGATTCAATCTGGAAGCGGCTCTTGAAGCTGCTTCCGTTCTAGGCAGGGGACGCCGGCCGGCACGCCCGGCGCGACGAAGGAGCGTATGTTCGGACAGCGGGGCCGCATGAACGCACGCCTGACGACGCTGGCACTCCTGATCGCGCTATCGGGGGCAGCGCTGGCGGCGCGCGTCGCCTACATCCAAGTTGTCGACGCGCGTCACTACACGGCGCGTGCGAACGACGAGCATTACGGTCAGGAGGTCGTCCGGGCGCCCCGCGGCGCGATTCTGGACCGGAACGGCTACCCGCTCGCAACGACGGTCGACGCATGGGACGTGTACGTGAACCGCGCCGATTGGCAGGACACGGCTGTGGCGCAGAAGGCGGCTGCCGTCATCGCGCCGGTGATCGGGCAGACGCCGGACAGCCTGATCAGCGAGGTGCGCAAGCAGGCGACGGGCCTCTACCTGGCCTACGGCGGACTCGATTTCAACAAGGGCAACACGCTGCGTGACGTCACGGCACCGGGGCTGCGGATGGTCCAGACAACGAAGCGGTTCTATCCGGAGGGCGACCTCGCGTCGACGTTGCTCGGGTTCGTCGGCCGGGATCACGTCGGGCTCACCGGAATCGAAGCGGATTTCGACAGGGAGCTCGGGGGCATTCCGGGGACGATCTACTTCGTGCACGACAGCATCGGCAACAAGATCGCCTTCGGAAGCGAGCGGATCGGCGAGCAGCCGAAGGCGGGCGGCAACATCACGCTGACGATTGACCGGTACATCCAACGGCTTGTGGAGAACGAGCTGGACGCGCAGATCGCGAAGACGGGCGCGCTGGGCGGAAGCATCATCGTGATGGATCCGCACACCGGTGAAGTGCTGGCGATGGCGAGCCGGCCGGGGTTCAAGCTCTCACAACTGAACCTGAACACGGCGAACCCGCTGCTGTTTCGCAACCGGGCCGTCACGGACGTGTATGAGCCCGGATCCGTGTTCAAGACGCTGACATCGGCGGCGGCGATCGACCTGGGGCTGGTGACGCCGCAGTCGACGTACGTGGATACGGGCGCCGCCGTGATCGGCACATCGGTGATCCGGAACTGGGACTACAGCGTGAACGGCCGAACGACGGTGACGCAGATCTTGCAGCGGAGCCTCAACACCGGCGCGGTGTGGATGAGCGGCTTGCTGGGGCCGGACAACTTCTACCACTACGTGAAGCAATTCGGCATCGGGACGGCCACCGGTATCGGGCTTGGGGGTGAGCCTGACGGGCTGGTACGGACGAACCAGGACCCGGCATGGTCGCCGGTGGACCTGGCGGACAACAGTTTCGGGCAAGGGATCGCGGCGACGCCGTTGCAGGTGATCACGGCGATCTCGTCGCTGGCGAACGGCGGCAAGCTGATGCGCCCGTACATCGTGAAGGAGATGGACACGCCAGCGGGGCCGCGGACGTTCAGCCCGGTGGAGGTGCGGCAGGTGGTCAAGCCGCAAACAGCGAGCGCGGTAGCCGATATGATGAACCAGGTGGTCGAGGGGGTGGTGGGCGAGCTGGCGGCTATCAAGGGCTACCACGTGGCCGGCAAGACGGGCACGACGACGGGCGCCACGCTGGCGGACGGAACGGTGCACAACGGCAACGTGGCGTCCTTCATCGGCTTCGCGCCGG
Source organism: Dehalococcoidia bacterium (assembly GCA_035632115.1). Lineage (GTDB taxonomy): Bacteria > Chloroflexota > Dehalococcoidia > DSTF01 > JACRBR01 > DASQHL01. Next base: position 11,066 of record DASQHL010000011.1, read on the forward strand.
TCAACGACCCCAAGATGATCATGCTGGTGAAGCTGGATTACAAGGACGACAAGCTCGGCGGCGAGTTCGCCGCGCCGGTCTTCCACGATCTGGCACCGAGCATCCTCGCGTACCTGGGCGTGCAGCCGAATGGCCCGCAGCTGGTCGCGACGGGCCCCTGAGCGGCGCGTGCGCGGGACGGCGGCAGCCGTCGCTCCCGCGCGCACGGAGCCAACGCACCACGGCATGGCGGTCCATGCACCGCGCCTGAGGCAGGCAGGCAACCGGATGATCACAGCCATCGAGATCGCCACCGCGCTCCGCCCGATGCTGGTCCGCGCGCCGTCCGTGGGGCCGATGCGGTTCCGTCACGCCGTGGTGGATTCGCGGAAGGCGGGCCGTGGCGACCTCTTCGTGGCGCTTCGGGGCGAGCGGGCTGACGGGCACGACTTCGTAGCCCACGCAGCATCGCGCGGCGCGACGGGCGCGATCGTCGAGCGCCCGGTCGAGGCCGAGCTGGCGCAGTACGTTGTGCCTGGCACGCTCACCGCGCTCCAGGAGCTGGCGCGACAGCGGCGCCTGAGCCGGCCGCGGCTGAACGTCGTCGCCATCACGGGAAGCGTCGGGAAGACGACGACGAAGGAGCTCGTCGCGGCGGTCCTGGGCACGCGCCATCCCGTGCTGAAGAACGAAGGCAACCTGAACAGCGAGATCGGCCTGCCGCTGGTGTTGCTGGAGCTGACGACGCGCCATCGCCGGGCGGTGCTGGAGATGGGCATGTGGGCGCCGGGTGAGATCGCCCTGCTGTGCGACATCGCCGTGCCGGAGGTCGGCATCGTGACGAACATCGGGCCGTCGCACATGGAACGGCTGGGCAGCATCGAGGCGATCGCCGACGCGAAGGCAGAACTGGTGGAGTCGCTGGCTGGGGAGGGTGTTGCCATCCTCAACGCCGACGACCCGCGGGTGGCGGCGATGGCGGAGCGCACGGCAGCGCACGTGCTGACGTACGGGCAGGCGCTCAAGGCAGACGTGCGCGCCGAGCAGATCGTCAGCCACGGGCTCGCGGGCGTAAGCTTCACGCTGGCGCACGGCGCCGAACGGGCGCCCGTATATTCGCGGCTCCCGGGGCGAGCGATGGTGCACAACGCACTCGCGGCAGCCGCCGCGGGCATCGTGGACGGGATGTCGGTAGAGGAGACGGCGAAGGCGCTGAGCGAGGCGCAGGTTCCGACGCGCCTGGTGGCACACAGGGGCGCCAACGGCTCCACGCTGCTCGACGACACGTACAACGCGAGCCCGGCATCGATGCTGGCGGCGCTGGACCTGCTGGGGGAGTTGCCGGGCCGAAAGATCGCGGTGCTGGGGGACATGCGGGAGCTGGGCGCGGCGGAGTCGGACGGCCACCGGGAGGTCGGACGGCGCGCGGCCGAGGTGGCGGACGTGGTGTATGCGATCGGCGAGCTGGGCCGCTGGATCGGGGACGCCGCCATCCAGGCCGGCCACGACAATGTGCATATCGTCATCGACAAGGCGCAGGCCGGCCGCGAGGTGCGCGATCTGCTGGAGCCGGACGATGTTGTGCTGCTGAAGGGCTCCCGAGCACTGGCGCTGGAGACGCTGCTGGCGGACCTGGGGGTGGGTCCGTGAGCTACGCGCTCTTCGCGGGTTGCGCTGCAATGCTGATCGCGTTGCTCGCGGGCTATCCGCTGGTTGGGCTGCTGCGCGCGCGGAAGCTGGGCAAGGCGATCAGCGCCGACGGCCCGGAGAGCCACCTGGCGAAGGCGGGCACACCGACGATGGGCGGGCTGCTGTTCATCGTGACCGCACTGGCGGTCAGCCTCGTCCTCGCGGTGCCGAAGGACCGCCACACGCTGCTACCGATCGCCGTTGCGGCGCTGCTCTGCGCGCTGGGCTGGTACGACGACCTCGGCACGTTGATCGACCGCGAGAAGCGCGATGCGCACGACCGCACAACCATGATCCTCAAGCTGGCGGGATTTACGATCGTCTCGATCGTCGCCGCCTACCTGCTTTACGGCCGCCTTGACGCCCCGCGGCTCCTGGTGCCGCACTACGGGAGCTACGACATCGGCCCGCTGTACGTGGTCGTGGCTGTCGGCGTAATGGTTTCGCTCACGAGCGCCGTGGGCGTGACGGACGGACTGGACACGCTGGCGGGCAGCACCTCGGCGATGGCGTTCGGGGCGTTCGGCGCGATCGCGCTGATGCAGCACCAGACGGGGCTGGCCGCGCTGTGCTTCGCCTTTGCGGGCGCGCTGGCCGGATTCCTCTGGCACAACGCGTACCCGGCGCGGGTGTTCATGGGCGACAGCGGCTCGCTTCCGTTGGGCGGGACGCTGGCGGTCGTCGCGCTGATGACCGGCTGGTGGCTGCTCGTCCCCGTGATCGGCGTGGTGTTCGTCGCGGAGATCCTCTCGAACGTGATCCAGATCGGCTCGTACCGGCTGCGGGGCGGCCGACGGGTCTTCAAGATGGCGCCCCTCCACCATCACTTTGAGCAGCTAGGGGTGCCGGAAACGCGGATCGCGGCGCGGTTCCTGGTGGTCGCTCTGGCGGGGGCGCTGCTGGGGGTGGGGCTGGCGGCGCTGAAGTAGGCGGTGAAAGGCTTGACAAGCAATTTGCTAACGTGCTATGACAGGTAAACGAGACTTCCTGGTGGGGAAACGGGTGACCGTTATTGGTCTCGGAATCGAAGGTGTGGACGTAGCCGGGTACGCGGCGGCGCACGGCGCCACAGTCGCCGTCTTCGATTCGAAACCTCCCGAAGCCCTCGCCGCACGCATCCAGCAGCTAGAGGGCGCTCCCATCAACTACGTACTCGGCCGCCAGACCACCGAAGGCATCGCAGACAGCGACATCGTCTTCGTCTCCCAGAGCGTGCCCCTCGACAGCGCGCCGGTGGCGGAGGCACGCGCCCACGGCGTACCAATCGACTCGATGGTGCGCTTCTTCATGGAGCAGTGCCCGGGGCCGACGATCGGCATCACGGGGAGCAGCGGCAAGACGACCACCACGAGCCTGGTGGCGGCGATCCTGGCCGCCGACGGGCGCGCGTACCGCGTCGGCGGCAACATCGGCACCGGGCTGCTAGGCCTGCTGGACGGGATCGACGAGCGCACCTGGACGGTGATGGAGCTGAGCCACACGCAGCTGCAGCTCATCGACCGTGGCCCGCACATCGCCGCTGTGCTGAACGTGACGCCGAACCACCTGGACCAGTTCACGTGGGACGAGTACGTCGCGCTGAAGCAGGCGATCGTGCGGTCCCAGACGGCGGACGACATCGCGGTGCTGAACTTCGACGACGAGATCTCGTCCGCGATGTCCGCGTTGACGCCAGCGACGATCTGGCACTTCACGCTGGACGACGAGCTGCCCGGGGACGGCGCGCTCCTGCGAGACGACGCCGTGTTCGTACGCCGCGGGAACGTCGAAGAGATGGTGCTGCCCGCGCGCGACATCCCGTTGCGCGGGCAGCACAACGTGGCGAACGTGCTGGCCGCGACTGCCATCGCGGCAGCGGCGGGCGTGCGGGCCGACGTCATGGCACGGGCCGTGCGCGCCTTTACGCCGGTGCCGCATCGGCTGGAGGACGTCGCCGAGGTCGCGGGGGTGCGCTACGTGAATGACAGCATCGCGACGACGCCGGAGCGCGCGCTCGCGGGCATCCGCTCGTTCGACGAGCCGCTGGTGCTGCTGCTGGGCGGCAAAGACAAGGACCTGCCGAAGGACGAGCTGGCGCAGGACGCGCTGCGCCGCTGCCACGGGATCGTCTTCTTCGGGGCGGATGGGGCGCTGCTGGAGGCGGCGGTGGAGGCGAACGCAGCGTTCGCGGCGCCCGAGGACCGGCCAACGACGGTGCGCGTGGTCACGCTGGCGGAAGCGGTGCGCGACGCGCGCGAGATGGCCGAGCCGGGTGACGTGGTGTTGCTCTCGCCGGCCTGCACCAGCTTCGACGCGTACGCCAACTTCGAGGAGCGGGGCGAGGAGTTCCGCCGCATCGTGCACGAGATCGCCGCGGAGGAGGGACGCTAATGGCGGTCACGGCGCATCCGTCCCGCCTGCGCGTCGGCAGCCCGGACTACGCGATCGCGGCCGTGGTCGGCGTGCTCGTGGTGCTGGGCGTGGTGGCGGTGTACAGCGCCAGTTTCGCGCTGGGGCTGCTGGAGTACGGCGACGCGAACTACTTCGTGCTGCGGCAGGCGATGTTCGCCGTTCTTGGCGGCGTGGCGATGTACGTGCTGATGAAGTACGACTACCGCCAGCTCCGCGTGATCAGCCCGCTGCTGATGCTGGCGGCGATCCTGGCGCTGTGCGCGGTGCTGGTACCGGGCATCGGGCTGGCGCGGAACGGCGCGACCCGATGGATCGCGGTCGGCGGGCCGATTCCGCCACTCCAACCCAGCGAGTTCGCCAAGCTGGCGCTGATCGTCTATGTCTCGGCGTGGCTGGCCGGCCGCGGCGACAACGTCAAGACGTTCTGGCTCGGCTTCTTCCCCTGCGTGCTGCTGGTTGGCTTCGTCGCCGGGCTGGTGATGCTGGAGCCGGACCTGGGCACGGCGATCGTGCTGGTACTCACGACGATGACGCTGGTGTTCGTGGCGGGTGCGTCGATCAAGCATGTGGCCGCATTCGCCTGCGTCGGCGCCATCGTGGCGGCGATGCTGATCGCGGCGGGGCAGTACCGCACGGACCGGATCTTCGCGTTCGTGCACGCGGAGGAAGACCCGAGCGGGCGCGGCTTCCAGACGTTGCAGCTGCTGATCGCGCTGGGGAGCGGCGGCATCAAGGGCCTGGGCCTGGGCGCGAGCCGCCAGAAGTTCTTCTACGTGCCAGGCGCGCACACGGACGGCATCTTCGCGATCATCGGGGAGGAGCTGGGGCTGATTGGCTGCGCTGTGGTGATCGTGCTGTTCGCATTCCTGATCATTCGGGGCTTCCGCGTGGTGCTGCGGGCGCGCGACGACTTCGGGTCGCTGCTGGCGGTCGGCATCGTCTCGTGGATCAGCTACCAGGCACTGATCAATGTTGGCGGCATCACGCGCGCGCTGCCACTGACCGGCATCCCGCTGCCGTTCCTCAGCTACGGCGGCTCGGCGCTGATGGCCATGCTCGCGGGCGTCGGCATCCTGCTGAGCGTTTCGCGATACGGCGTTGACGTGAAATCCGTGGCGAAGCGCGAGAAGCCGGCGGACGGTTCGGAGACGATCGTACGGCCCACGCGCAAGACGACAGCTCGGGCGCGGCGGCGCACCGGTTGGCCCGAACGGAAGGGAGCGGTGTGAGAGTGGTGCTGGCGGGCGGCGGCACGGGCGGCCACGTATACCCCAACATCGCGGTGTGGCGCGCGCTGCAGTCTCGCGCGGCCGGCGAGGGGTTGCCGCTGGAGCTGCTTTACATCGGCGTGCGCGGGCGGGCGGACGAAACGATCGTGCCGGCGGAGGGCTTTCCCTTCCGGACGATCGACGCCGGGCCGCTCCGGGTGGGGTCGCCGGTGACGTTCGCACGCAACATGGGCAAGCTGGCGCGGGGCGTCGTGCAGTCGATGCTGCTGCTGCGGCGATTCCGGCCCGACGTGGTGTTCGCCACGGGCGGGTACGCCAGCGTGCCCGTCGGGGTCGCCGCACGGCTGCTGCGGCGGCCGCTCATTGTGTACCTGCCCGACGTGACTCCAGGCTGGGCGGTACGGATGCTCGCGCGCCTGGCGACACGCGTGGCGACGACATCCGAGCGCGCGCTGGACGGGCTGCCCCGGCGCAAGACATCGGTCGTCGGCTACCCGGTACGCGGCGGATTCTGGAGCGCGGACCGCGCCGGGGCGCGGGAGCTCCTCGGCCTGCCGCTGGACGGGCGAGTTCTGCTGGTGTCCGCCGGGAGCCTGGGGGCGCACCGCATCAATGCCGCGGTATGGGCCGCGCTGCCCGGCCTGCTCGACCACTGCGTGGTGCTGCACGTGACCGGAGCCGCCGACCTGACTGCCGCAGAGGAGCAGCGCGCGCGGCTCTCGCCCGAGCAGCGTTCGGGCTACGTCGTGCGCGGGTACCTGCGGGAGATGCCGGCGGCGATGGTCGCGGCTGACCTCGCGATCACACGCAGCGGCGCGTCGACGCTAGGCGAGCTGCCAGCGGCGGGCTTGCCTGCCATCCTCGTGCCTGGTGAATACGAGGGCTGGACGCAGGCGCCAAACGCCGAGTTCCTGCGGGACGCGGGAGCGGCCGTGATCATCACCAACGCCGAGCTTGACCGCCTGGCGGCGACCGTCCTGGACTTGCTGCGCGATGATGACCGGCTGGAGGCGATGGGCGCGGCAATGCGCCAGCTCGCGCGTCCAGCCGCGGCCGACGATCTGGCGCGCATCCTCGAGGAGGTGGCGGCGTGACGGTGGCGAACGTGCCGCTGCGGGTGCACCTCGTCGGCGCGGGCGGCGCCCACATGTCCGCGATCGCACAGATCCTGCACGCCTGGGGCCACTCGGTCAGCGGGTCCGACCAGCGGGCCAGCGCAACGACAGAGAAACTGGAGCGGCTGGGCGTCCGCATCGCCATCGGGCACGCCGCGGAGAACGTCGGCGACGCGCAGCTCGTTGTCACGACATCGGCGGCGCACGGCGACAACGCGGAGATCGTTGAGGCGGAACGCCGGGGCATCCCGGTGATCAAGCGCGCGGAGATGGTGGCGCGGCTCATGGAGGGGCGCTACAGCATCGCGGTGGCTGGCACGCACGGGAAGACAACGACGAGCGGCCTGATCGCGCACATGCTGGTCGAGGCGAAGCTGGATCCGACGTACTTGATCGGCGGCGAGGTGCGCAGCCTGGGCACGAACGCCGCGCCGGGCGACGGCCGTTACATCGTGGTGGAGGCGGACGAGTACGACCGGGCGTTCCTCAGCTACACGCCGGACGTGGCCGTCGTCACGAACATCGAGCCCGACCATCTCGACATTTACGGCACGGTGGACGAACTGCAAGCCGCGTTCGAGCAGTTCATGGCGAGCGCGCCGATCGACGGGCACGTCATCGCCTGCGCCGACAGCCCCCGCGTCCGGCTGGCCGTTGCGGGCGGCTCGGTGCGGGCGCGCGACGTGCAGACGTACGGCATCGACGATGAGGCATCGTGGCAGGCGCGTGCCCTCTCCCACGACGGGGTGGGGCAGACGTTCGCCGTGACGGCGTCCGGGCGTGCGCTGGGAGACTTCACCCTCTCCCTCCCCGGGCGGCACAACATGAGCAACGCGCTCGCGGGCATCGCAGCCGCGACGACGATCGGCATCGAGGCGGGCGTGCTGCGCGCGGCTCTGGCGACGTACCGTGGTGCGGCGCGCCGGTTCGAACTGGTGGGCGAAGTCGATGGCGTGACGGTGATGGACGATTACGCGCACCACCCGACGGAGGTGCGCATCGGCACGATCGCGGCGGCGCGCGAGCGCTTCCCGAGCAGGCGGCTGGTGCTGCTGTTCCAGCCGCACACCTACACGCGGACGCAGTACCTGATCGACGAGTGGCGGGGCTGCTTCGCGGGGGCCGATGCGCTCTACATCACGCACACGTATGCGGCGCGGGAGGACGCGGCGGCGGGGCTGAGCGGCGCGGACCTGGCGGCCGCCGTGACATCGCCGCCGGCGGTGTATATCGAAAGGTTCGAGGAGGCGGCCGCGCGGATCGCCGCCGACCTGCGACCAGGCGACGTGTTCTTCACGGTGGGCGCGGGCGACGTGGACCGCGTTGGGCCGATGGTCATCGAGGCGCTGCGGCGCAAGCGGCGGTCACAGCCATGAGCGCGCCGCTGTTCGGTGCGGCGGAGATGCGGGTGGCGATTGAGCGTCCGCACGGGGGCGCGGGGACGATGGAGCCGATGGACGAAGCACTGCTATCGCGCTTGCGGGGGATCGCGCCAACACGGCTTAACGAGCCGCTGTCACGCCACACGACGTTTGGCATCGGTGGTCCGGCCGAGGCGCTTGTGACGGCGCGTAACGCGCGGGAGCTGGCAGCCGCGGTCGTCGCAGCGCGCACGGCCCATGTCCCGTACTTCATCCTCGGCGCCGGCAGCAACATCCTGGTCGGCGACGGTGGCGTGCGGGGTGTCGTCATCGCGAACGAGGCGCGGGGGATCGAGGGGCCGCGAGAGCTGGCGGGCGAGTGGGTGCTGCGCGCCGAGTCGGGCATGCCGTTCGCGACGCTGGCGCGCAACCTGGCACGGCAGGGCTACGCCGGCGTCGAGTGGGCGTGCGGCATCCCCGGCACGCTCGGTGGCGCAGTGGTGTACAACGCCGGCGCCTACGACGGCTGCCTGGCGGACGTCCTCCGTTCGGCGACGGTGCTGGACACCGACGACACTGAGCGCGACGTGCGGGCGGCCGACCTGGGTTTGCGATATCGCAGCAGCGTATTCACGCGCGGCGAATTTGCCGGGCGCGTGGTGCTGGCCGTTGAGATCACGGTGACGCCGGGCGACGCGGGGGCGCTGGTACGCACCGTGGCGGCGTACGATGCGCGCCGCCTCGACGCGCAGCCGCGGGGGCGTAACTCCGGCAGCACCTTCAAGAACCCGCCGGGCGCACAGGCGTGGGAGCTGATCGAACACGCGGGGCTGCGCGGCCACCGCATCGGCAACGCGCGCTTCTCCGACAAGCACTGCAACTTCATCGAGAACATGGGCGGGGCGCGCGCCGCCGACGTGCACGCTCTCATGTCGGAAGCGCAGCGGCGGGTGAGAGAGTCAACGGGCATTGAGCTCGAGGCAGAGGTCGAGCTGGTGGGCGAGGGCTTCGCATGACAACGAAGCTGCGGCTCGGGGTCGTGTTCGGCGGCCGTTCGGTGGAGCACGAAGTGTCGGTTGTCTCGGCGATGGAGCTGCTGCAGGCGGCCGACCCGGCGCGCTTCGAGGCGGTGCCGTTCGGGGTGACGCGCGACGGGCGCTGGCTTACGCCGGAGGAGACGCGCGGGCAGCTCGCGCGGGAAGACCCGCCGTTCCGGAAGCGCATCGCCGCGGACGTGCCGCCGTTGCTCGCACGGGCGGGCGTACTCGACGAGTTGCGGCGGGTGGACGTGGTGTTCCCGCTGGTGCACGGGGTGAACGGCGAAGACGGAACACTGCAGGGGATGCTGGAGATGTTCGGCGTGCCGTACGCGGGGTGCGGGGTGGCAGCGAGCGCCCTGGGCATGGATAAGGCGCTGCAGAAACGCCTCTTCGCGCAGGCCGGGCTCAAGGTCGCGCGGCACCTGGCGGTGCTGGAGCGCGAGTGGCAGGGCGCGGGAGAGGCGTTCGCCGGGACCGTCGAGGCGCGGCTCGGCTACCCGGCGTTCGTGAAGCCGGCGAACGCCGGCAGCAGCGTGGGCATCAGCAAAGTGCGCTCACGTGAAGACCTCGGTGACGCGCTGGGCGCCGCCTTCGCGATCGACGCGAAGGTCCTGGTGGAGGAGGCCGTGGAGGGGCGCGAGGTGGAGTGCGGGGTGCTGGGCAACCAGCGGCCCGAGGCATCGCCCATCGGCGAGATCGCGCTGACGGGCGAGTACTACGACTACGGCGCGAAGTACCTGGACGAGAGCGCGCGCATCATCGTCCCGGCGGAGCTGCCCGACGCGACCGTGCGGCGGTTGCAGGCGATGGCAACCGCGGCGTTCGAGGCGATCGACGGCGAGGGCTTCGCGCGGGTCGACTTCTTCCTGCCGGCCAACGGCGCGCCGATCGTCAACGAGATCAACACCCTGCCCGGTTTCCGCCCGGTGAGCATGTTCCCGCGGCTGTGGGCGGCAGCGGGCGTTACGTACCGCGAGCTGATCGGCCGAATCGTGGATCTGGCACTGGCGAGGTTTCGCGAGGGGAGGCGCCGGCAATGAGCGACGCCCGCACCCCTGGCAAGTGGCCGTACCGCGCCGCCGCGCCCGGCCGCTCGCGGCGCGTCGTGAAGGTGCGCGAGGGAGCGGCGCACGGCGTGGTGCGGCCGGAGCCACGGCAGCCGCGGGTGCGCGTGACACGGCTACAGGCGCGCCTCGCCTTCGCGGCGGCGGTGCTGGCACTGCTGGGCTGGACGGGATGGTGGGGCTATCACTCGCCGTGGGTCACCGTGCAGCACGTCACCGTGACGGGGACGGTGCAGTTGACGCCGGCGCAGGCGGCAGCCGCCGCCGACGTGGATGGCAGCAGCGTGTTCGGCCTCGACCTCAAGCCGGCGCAGGCGCGCGTCGCGGCGTTGCCGGGCGTGCGCAGCGCGACGGTCACACGTCACGGCTGGAATAGCGTGTCCATCACCGTGCAGGAGCGCACGGTCTGGGGATCGTGGCAGATGAACGGCGTCAACATCCCTATCGATGCGGACGGGTACGTGCTGGCCGGGCAGCAAGCGCCAAAGGGGGCGCCAGTGATCCAGGAGATCGACCCGAAGCGGGTGTTGAATGCCGGCGACCGTGTGGATCCCGGTGCGGTAGATGCGGCGGTGCGGCTCGTGCGGGGCGCGGACGCCGCCTTCGGACGCAAGGTGCTCGCGTTGGTGTACCGGCAGAGCTCCGGCCTGACGGCCGTGCTCTCCGGCTCAGCCGACGGGGCGCGCCCGCTGTGGGTGACGTTCGGCGACTCGCGTGATTACGACTACAAGGTGGCAACGCTGTACGTGCTGATGGAGCAGGCGCAGAAGGACAACCTGACGCTCAACACCGTCGATCTGCGGTTCGGCGACAGGTTGAGCTTCAACTAGGAGACGGGAGGCAGCTATGAGCCGGGGAGGAACCTTCGCCTCGATCGACATCGGGACCACGAAAGTGTGCACGGTGGTCGGGGAGGTGACACAGGACGATATGCGCATCCTCGGCGTCGGGATCGCGCCGGCCGCCGGGCTGTCGCGGGGGATGGTGGAGAACATCCGCGATGCCACGGAGTCGATCCGGACGTCGGTCGAGAAGGCGGAGCGGTCGAGTGGCACGCGCATCCTCTCGGCGCACGTGGGCATCGCGGGGACGCACATCTCGTGCCTGAACAACCGGGGCATCATCGCGATCCCCGACCGCACGCGGCCGATCATGCCGGACGACGTGACGCGCGTGCTCGACGGGGCGCGGGTGGTCAGCATCCCGACGAACCGGGAGATCATCCACGCGATCCCCCGCTACTACGTCGTGGACGGACAGGACAACGTGTCCGATCCGGTGGGGATGTACGGCACGCGGCTTGATGTGGAGACGCACATCGTGACGGGCATCGACAGCGCGATCCAGAACCTGACGAAGTGCGTGGAGAACGTCGGCGTGCAGGTGGACGGACTGATCCTGGAGCCGCTGGCGAGCGCGGAGGCGGTGCTGGACCAGGAGGAGAAGGAGCAGGGCGTCGTGCTGGCGGACATCGGTGGCGGGACGACGGACATCGCGCTGTTCATCGAGGGGAGCGTGTACCACACGGCAGTGCTGCCGGTGGGCGGAAACCACGTGACGCGCGACATCGTCGTCGGGCTGCGGGCGCCCTACCAGGCGGCGGAGGATGCGAAGCGGAGGTGGGGGCACGCGATCCCCAGCATGGTGGACGCGCGGGAGGAGGTCACGCTCGATGCGTTCGGCTCGGAAGGATCGAAGACGGAGCTGCGGCGCCGGCTGTGCGAAATCGTCCAGGCGCGCTGCGAGGAGATCCTGGAGATGGTGTCGGCGGAGGTGAAACGAGCGGTCCACGACGACATCGTTTCGGCGGGCATCGTGCTGACTGGCGGCGGCGCAAAGCTCGCTGGCATCGATCTGCTGGCGGAGCAGGTGACTGGCTGGCCGGCCCGCGTCGGCATGCCGCGCCACCTGCACGGCTTGACGGACGCGTTGATCGACCCGGCGTACGCCACGAGCGTTGGGCTGCTGCAGTGGGCGGTGAACGAAGCCGAGGCGAGCGCGTGGCACCGCCCGGCGCGGGCGTCGCTGGACCTGCATGGGGTTTGGCGGCGCATTGGCAACTGGGCGCGCGTGCTGTTGCCGGAGTAGCGGTGAGCGGCCGATCCGCCAACCGGCGGCCGGCCGAGGAGTGTCGAAACGGGAGAGAAGGTGGCGTGATGGCGGACGAAGGAAACGCACGGGCGGCGCCCCGGCCCGCCCTCGCGCGCAGAACGGCCATAGACGGGCGACCAGAAAAGGGGGGCGCGTGCCCGAATACCGGCAGACGGTGATGTTCGAGGAAGAGCTGAAAGAACTCAAGCAAGAGGAACAGCGAAGGGAGGCGATCATGAGCAGGGCATATTCGGACGGGCTACCGCCAATCAAGGTTGTGGGGGTCGGTGGTGGTGGCTGCAACGCCGTCAACCGCATGATTGCCGAGCAGATCCCGGGGGTGCAGTTCGTCGCGGTGAACACGGACGCGCAGGCGCTCCAGCAGTCGCCGGCGGAGATCAAGATCCGGATCGGCGACAAGCTGACGCGCGGGCTGGGCGTGGGCGGTGACCCCGGGCGCGGGCTGCGCGCCGCGGAGGAGAGCCAGGACGAGCTGTTGGAGGCGATCCGCGGCTGCGAGATGGTGTTCGTCACGGCTGGCATGGGGGGCGGCACGGGCACGGGCGCCTCGCCGATCGTGGCGCAGGTGGCAAAGGAGGCGGGCGCACTGACGATCGGCGTTGTCACGAAGCCGTTCAGCTTCGAGGGTGCGAAGCGCCGGCAGCAGGCCGAGGAGGGCATCCAGCGGCTCCAGGAAGAGGTCGACACGCTGATCGTCATCCCGAACGACCGCCTGCTCAGCATCTGCGACGAGAAGGCCACGGTGGAGGACGCCTTCCGCACGGCGGACAACATCTTGCAGCAGGGGATCCGCGGCATCAGCGAGATCATCACCGTGCCGGGCGAGATCAATCTCGACTTTGCTGACGTGCGCAAGATCATGTCGGAGGCGGGGCCCGCCTTGATGGCGATCGGCCGCGCCAGCGGCGCCAACCGCGCCGCCGACGCAGCGCGCATGGCGATCTCCAGTCCGCTGCTGGAGGTGTCGATCGATGGTGCCCGAGGGGTCCTCTACAACATCACCGGCGGCAAGAACCTGGGGCTGCACGAGATCCACGCCGCGGCGAGCGTGATCGAGGAGGTGGTGGACCCGAGCGCGGAGATCATCTTCGGCACCGCGATCGATGCTCGGCTGGGCGACGAGGTGCAGATCACGCTCATCGCTACCGGCTTCGCCCGCCCCGTGGCTGTGAACCCCATCCCGGAACAGTACCGCCGCCACGAGCCGGACGGCGGCGCGGGCGGTCCGACCGAGGATCCGGCCACCGAGCGCACTGCGGCGCGGGCGGCCGCGCCCGACCCAGCGGATACGGAGTTGCCAACGTTCCTGCGCCGCACGGTGGCGGCGCGGTAAGGGCGTTTGGAGGAGTTGAGAAAGGAGGAGCCTGTCTAGCCAAGCCGTCCTGGGGCGGAGGCGCCTCGGGATCTTTCCCCCACCAGGGAAAGACAGGGCCGTGAGCGGCGTACATGGGAGATGTCGCCGCTCACGGCCGACCCATCTCTCCGGCTGGTCGCACCCGCCGGGGAGAACCGCGGGGAAAAGAAAGTAGCCCGACCCGGTGGAGTGGCACGGGCAGATGCCACGAGACCGGGAGCCTGGGCTACTCTGGGGCCCATTCTACACGGCTACCCGATGAGATTCCATAAGTTACACCAAGCTCGCGTTATGGCGAGTCTCGATTGCCGCCCCTTATCGCACCAGACGAACCGGGTGGGCGGCGTGAAGTCAACACAAGATATGGCGTCCTGGCGGCCGAAAACCCGTTGACAAGTACAACATCTGGTGTTACTCTCGCCAAGCCGACGAGGACACTCGTCTTCGGACGGCAGGGAGGGGCGTCAGGCGATGCGTTGTCCGTTCTGCGGGAGCCAGGACTCGAAGGTCGTTGACTCGCGCGATGTCGATGACTCGATCCGGCGCCGGCGCGAGTGCCTGAACCCGGCGTGCGCAGGCCGCTTCACCACATACGAACGCGTGCAGGCGGTCGCGCTGTACGTCGTCAAGAAGGACGGCCGCCGCGAGGAGTTCTCGCGTGAAAAGCTCCTCGGCGGCCTGCGGAAGGCGTGCGAGAAGCGGCCCCTCCCGGCCGGCGCCGTGGAGGCGCTCGCCGCGGACATCGAAGCTGCGCTGTACCAGACGAACGCGCCGGAGATCCCGTCCAGTCTGCTGGGTGAGGTGGTGATGGACCGGCTGCGCTCGCTCGATCCAATCGCGTACGTGCGTTTCGCGAGCGTGTACCGGCAGTTTGCCGACGTGGACGCGCTCCGGGAAGAACTCGATGCGCTGGCTTCCGGCACGCGGCCCGCCGCCGCCCAGTTGCCATTGCTTGACCCCGGGTTCTCCCCCTCCTCTCTTCGGCTGCGACCGGCCGCACCGACCGCACGAACCCGTACCCGCCGCCCGGTGCGGCCGGTGCAGACTCCCGTCCCGCTTGCGGGGCAAGAGCCGGCGCCGCGGGAGCAGCCGAAGAGACACGGCAAGGCACGAGAGGCGTAGAGCGGGCGGGCGGCGTCCGCGCGAGGTGCAAGGAGAGCAGATCGCGTGCGCATGGAAGGCAAGCTGACGAACGCCGGAGGCGAATTCATCGCGAGCGGGCCGTGCGAGGTGAACCGGGACCGCCGCGAGGTGACGATGTGGCCGTCGTGGGAACTGCACATGCTGGAGCGGGAGCGCGGCGAGCTCTCGCTCGAGCTGGAGGATGGGTCGCGGCTGGCGATCAGCGACAGGCACCTTACGTTCAAGCTGCGCGGCACGGCGGAGCAGCGGATCTCCGTCTACCGGCTGCGCATTCTGGACCGGCCGTCGGTGCCAGAGCACCTGGCCGCGGGCTACAGCGCGCCGGCGGCGGCAGAGGAGCCCGCGGCGTCCATCGAGGCGCCGACCGCCGCGGATCCGGCACACACACAGGCAGCACCGCCCGCTTAGCGGGCGTAGAGGGCGGATTGTCCGACGAACGAGGTGTACGACCATGACGAAGAACACGAAGCAGACGGGGCAGCGTGCAGCGAGCGCGGCCGGGCGAGTTCTCCAGAGTTCGCATTCGACTAAGGTCGAGAGACGAGCAGCGGCCAGTGCGCTCGCGCAAACACCGTCGCGGAAGCGCAAGTAGTGTCAGCAGCACCGCCCGCTTAGCGGGCGTTTGGAGGCAGGGAGTGCCGAGCGTCGATCTGTTCAGGGATGAAGTGGCGGCCCGCTTCCGGCGGCGCCTCGCGCTGCTGGGCGACGGCGGCGATCGCCGTGCGATCGAGGATGGCATCGCACTGCTGACCGACGGCCGTCTCAGCGGCATGGACGCAGCGCGGTTCGAGATGCTGCTCTCGGCGCTGCGTGCGGGGCGCGCGCCGGACGGGCACCAGGTGCTGCGGCCGGAGAAGATCGCGGCGGAGCTGAGCGAACGCTGGCGCGCGCACACAACGGGCGTGGCGGCGACACAGATCTGATCGAGGGCAGACACGCCGGCCGGCGGTTGCCGATCGGCGTGTACGTTATGGAGAGCGTGGGATTGTGGTTTCGGTAGCCGGGAAGACAAGCGTTGCGGCGCGCGCGGTTCTCGCGCAGTCTGGTGCTGTCCGTGGCGCAGGCTCGCGGCACGCGGCTATCGGGGATCTCGCGACGACGCAGACAACGCAGATCACAGGACGGCATGCCGTGGCCAGGCGCGCTCGCTCTGCGAACACAGCAACCTCCAGGGCAGGCTAGCAGTGAAAGGACTCCCCCGTGGTCATCGAGACCAAGCCAAGCGTCAGAGCGACTGTTAGCAGCACTGCCTTTACGATTGAGCGCTTCTTCACGCGCTCCGGGGACGATCCGTTCGACGACATCGCCTGGGAGCGCCGCACCGCGGTCATCGCAGACGAGAGCGGCACGTCGTTCTTTGAGCAGAAGGACGTCGAGATCCCGGCGGCGTGGTCGCAGACGGCGACGAACGTCGTGGTATCGAAGTACTTCCGCGGCCAACTGGGGACGGAGCGCCGCGAGAAGAGCGTCCGCCAGATGATCGGGCGCGTGGCGAAGACGATCACAGCCTGGGGCGAGCAGGACGGCTACTTCGAGAGTGGCGAGGAGGCGCGGACGTTTCACGACGAGCTGACGCACCTGCTGGTCCACCAGAAGATGGCGTTCAACAGCCCGGTGTGGTTCAACGTTGGCGTCGAAGAGAAGCCGCAGTGCTCCGCCTGCTTCATCCTCTCGGTCGAAGACACGATGGAATCGATCCTGGAGTGGTGCAAAACAGAGGGGATGATCTTCAAGGGCGGCTCCGGCTCTGGCATCAACCTCTCTCCGATCCGGTCAAGCCGGGAGCAACTTTCGGCGGGCGGGCAGGCGAGCGGCCCGATCTCGTTCATGCGGGGTGCCGACAGCATCGCCGGGTCGATCAAGTCGGGCGGCAAGACGCGGCGGGCGGCGAAGATGGTGGTCCTGAACGCGGACCACCCGGACGTGGAGGAGTTCATCGACTGCAAGGTGAACGAGGAGCGGAAGGCGTACGCCCTGGGAGCGGCCGGCTGGGACATGTCGCTCAACGGGGACGCCTGGTCCTCCATCCAGTTTCAGAACGCCAACAACTCTATCCGGGTCACGGACGAGTTCATGCGGGCGGCGGTCGAGGGGCGGGACTGGACACTGGTGGGGGTGGTCGACGGGCAGCCGCACCGCACCGTGGGCGCGCGCGACCTGCTCAACCGCATGGCGGCGGCGGCGTGGGAGTGCGGTGACCCCGGCATGCAGTACGACACCACGATCAACGCGTGGCACACGTGCGCGAACACGGCGCGGATCAACGCGAGCAACCCGTGTTCGGAATACATGCACGTGGACAACTCCGCGTGCAACCTCGCATCGCTGAACCTGATGCGGTTCGTCGATGACAACGGCGTGTTCGACGTGGAGTCCTTCCGGCGCGCGGTTGCGGTCACCATCTGGGCGCAAGAGATCATTGTCGGCAACTCGAGCTACCCGACGGCGAAGATCGCGGCGAACACGATGGCGATGCGGCAACTGGGGCTGGGCTACGCGAACCTCGGCGCGCTGCTGATGTCGCTCGGCCTGCCGTACGACTCCGACGCGGGGCGCGCGTACGCCGCGGCGATCACGGCGTTGATGACGGGACACGCGTACGCGACGTCGGCATCGATCGCGAAACGTGTCGGGCCGTTCGAGGCATTCCACGTGAATCGCGATCCGATGTTGCGCGTAGTTGCAAAACACCGCGACGCATCGCGTACAATAGACGTGGCGCACGTGCCGACGGATCTCATCGACGCGGCGCAGAGGGCATGGGATGACGCGCTGGAGCTGGGGCAGAAGTTCGGGTACCGCAACGCGCAGGCGACGGTGCTCGCTCCCACCGGGACGATCGCGTTCATGATGGACTGCGACACGACGGGCGTTGAACCGGACATCGCGCTGGTGAAATACAAGAAGCTCGTCGGCGGAGGGATGATCAAGATCGTCAATCAGACGGTGCCGCGCGCGCTCAAGCGCCTGGGCTACACGCAGGACGCGATCGAGTCGATCATCCGGCACATCGACGACGGGGGCACGATCGAAGGCGCGGCGGCGTTGCGCGACGAACACCTGCCGGTCTTCGACTGCGCGTTCAAGGCGGAGAACGGCCAGCGCTCGATCCACCACATGGGTCACATCAAGATGATGGGCGCCACGCAACCGTTCATCTCCGGCGCCATCTCCAAGACGGTCAACCTCCCTAACGAGGCAACGATCGAAGATGTCGCCGACACGTACATCGAGGCGTGGCGCCATGGCGTGAAGGCGATTGCCATCTACCGCGACGGATCCAAGAAGGTGCAGCCGCTCTCGACCTCGCGGGACGCTGCGGAGGACGCCGACGCTGCCGGCGGCAAGCCGGTGCGCCGCAAGATGAGCGACACACGCAGCTCGGTGACGCACAAGTTCAGCATCGAGGGGCACGACGGGTACATCACGGTAGGCCTGTACGACGATGGCACGCCGGGCGAGATCTTCCTTTCGATGGCCAAGCAGGGCTCGACCGTGAGCGGGCTGATGGAGGCGTTCGGGCGCGCGGTTTCCTATGCGCTCCAGTACGGCGTCCCGCTCCAGGATCTGGTGCGGAACTTCAGCCACATGCGGTTCGAGCCGATGGGCCGCACCGAGAACCGCGACATCCCGGTGGCGCAGTCGATCATCGACTACGTGTTCCGCTGGCTAGCCAGCCGCTACATGTCGCCGCAAGAGGCGTACGAAGTGGGCGTGATGACGCCCGAGATCAAGGCGGCGCTGGCAGCGGGTCAGTATCCGCTGCCGCTGCAGGGGTCCGTCGCGCCCATCGCTGGTGGGAGTGCCGGAGACACTGCCGCGGAGTTGAGCTCCGGCGCATCGAGCGTACCGGCGGCCTACCGCGCGCCGCGTGCCAACGGGCACGCAGACGCGCCGGCCTGCGCCAGCTGCGGCTGGATCATGATTCGGTCGGGGACGTGTTACCGCTGTGAGAACTGCGGTAGCACGAGTGGCTGCTCCTAACGGTAGGGGCAACAAACAGGTCAAGGAAGACAGGAGGCAGGGAAAAGCATGGCTGTAGCGAAGAAGAAGCCGGCAGCGAAGAAGAAGCCGGCAGCCAAGAAGGCCGCGGCGAAGAAGCCAGCGGCGAAGAAGAAGCCGGCGGCGAAGAAGGCCGCCGCGAAGAAGCCAGCGGCGAAGAAGAAGCCGGCGGCGCGCAAGCCCGCGAAGGCTGCGGCCGCGAAGTCCCGAACGGCCAAGAAGCCGGCGGCGCGCAAGGCGCGCAAGCCGGCGGCCAAGAAGTAGGTCGGACGGGTGGCAGCAGTCCCCGGCTGCCACCCGCACGCCTTCTCCCCGACAGGCGTGACAGGCATTCGGTGGTGGGCCTCGGGGACACCGGGGCCCACCACATCTCTTCAGAGGGCGCGCGTCGGAGCAAAGGAGCACCCGCTATGCAATTCTTCATTACGTTGGGTTTGCTCGTCGCCGCGGCCACGGCGTATCTGCTGTACCAGTACCGGAGCCGCGCGCTGGCCGCGTCGGACGCGGCCGACCAGGTGGCTTCGTCCGACGAAACGGGCGGCACGCTGAAGGCAGCCTGACGGCGGCCGACTCGCAAACGCGGCGAAAATCCACATAACAAACGCCCACAAGCGCACGCCGGCGGTTTAGTATCTCCTCGACCACAACCCGCCGAAGGGATGGTGGCGTCCGAAGCAGGGACGCTCCCCGCCGCCCCCTTCGGCGGGTTTGCTTTCGCTCTGGGGCAGGCGTCCCGGCGAGATCTGGCGTGGCGGGACGGCGCGCCACGTCGTAGGCTGGCGGGTGATGGAGCCACACGCCAAGCTTTGGATTGAACACGAGGGCAAGCTGGTACTCAGCGACTATCGCGTCCGCCTGTTGGCGCTGATCGCCGAGACGGGGTCGCTCGCCGAGGCGGCAGATCGGATGCAACTCTCGTACCGCCGCGCCTGGGGCAAGGTGCGCGAGATCGAGGCGAACCTCGGAAGCAAGTTGGTTGAGAGCGCAGCAGGCGGTCCCGGTGGGGGCGGCTCACGCCTGACGGCTGAGGGGGAGCGACTCGTGAAGATGTACCAGCGCTTCCAGCAAGCCGCGACCGAGGACGTACGCGGCGAGTTCACGCGCGCGTTTGAGGGCGGGCTCCTGTCCTAGCCTTGCCGGTGGCCACGCGCTATGCTCCCGCCAACATATCGAATGGCAGGAGGAGATCTCGTGGCACGACGCCTTCCCAATCGCAGCCTGGTCATCGTCGCGCTCGCCGCGCTGTTCGCCGGCGCCTGCGGAAGCGGCAGCGGCGGCGGCAGCAGCACGGGGACACCCACGTCCGGCGGAACGCCGACCTCCGCGGCGACGAACAACGCCCCGGTGACGCTGACAATCTTTGCGGCAGGCACGCTCGCGAACCCGTTCACGGCGATCGACAAGGCGTTCGCGGCGAAGTACCCGAACGTGACGCTGCAGCCGCAGTTCGGAGGCAGCGTGAAGGAGGTCAAGCAGGTGACGGAGCTTCACCAGGAGGCCGACATCGTGGCGGTGGCCGACTACTCGGTCATCCCGAAGTACATGTTCGGCAACGGTGGCACGACGCGGTACGCGAACTGGTACGCGGGCTTCGCCTCGAACGCCATCACGTTCGTCTATACGAAGCAGAGCAAGGGCGCGGACCGCATCACGCCGCAGAACTGGTACTCCGTGCTGGCGGAACCGGGGGTCCAGATCGGGCGCTCGAACCCGAACACCGATCCATCGGGCTACCAGACGCTGCAGATGCTCCAGCTGGCGGAGACGTACTACAAGCAGCCCGGGTTGGCGGCCGCGATCCTGAAGAACGCGCCGCAGAAGAACATCCGCGACACCGAGACGGAGTTGATCGGCGCGCTACAGGCCGGGCAGATCGACTACCTGGCGATCTACAAGTCCGACGCCCTCCAGCATCACTTCCAGTACATCGCGTTGCCGGCGGCCGTCGACCTTTCGGACGCCTCGCTGGCGGCGTCGTACAAGGGGGCTACGGTCCAGACGACGGGCGGAAGCCTCACCGGAGCACCGATCATCTATGCGTTGACGATCCCGACGAACGCGCCGCACGCGGACTGGGCGCAGAAATGGGTGGAGTTCGCGTTGGGGCCGGAAGGGCAGAAGATCATGGCTGATATGGGATTCGGCGCGGTGACGCCGGCGCTCGCAAACGACGTCAGCCTTGTGCCGGCAGCGCTCAAGGGTCTGGTGAAGCCGTGGCCGGGGCCCTGACAGCGGCCCGGGGGCGAGCACCGTCGGCGGCGCCGCGGGTCCTCTTCCTGGCGACCCTCTGGTGCCTGGGCGGGCTCCTCGTTGCCTTCATCATGTTGCCGCTCGTGCGACTCACGCTCGCAACATCGCCAGGCGAGCTCGTGGATGCGGGGCAGCGGTCCGACGTGCGAGCGGCGATCAGGCTCAGCCTGCAGGACGCCGCCGTCACGGCCGTCGTGGCCGCTTTCCTGGGGGTGCCGCTGGCGTTCATCCTGTCGCGGAGCGTCTTTCCAGGGCAGCGGTTCGTCGAAGCGATCGTGGATCTGCCGCTCGCGGTCCCGCATTCAGTGGTCGGCATCGCGTTGCTGTTCGTGTTTGGCAGGCGCGGGTGGATCGGCGCGCCGGCGGACCACATCGGGATCTCGTTCTTCGGCACGCAGTGGGGGATCGTGGCCGGCATGCTGTTCGTGAGCGCGCCGTTCATGGTCGGCAGCGTGCGGGTGGCACTCGACGCGATCGACCCACGCATCGAGCGGGCGGCACGGAGCCTGGGGGCCACGCGCGCCTACGCGTTCCGGCGAGTGACGCTCCCGCTGGCTGCGCGGGGCATCATGACCGGATTGGTGTTGACGTACGCCCGCTCGATCAGCGAGTTCGGCGCGATCGTCATCCTGGCGTACTATCCGATGACCGCACCGGTGAAGGCCTATGATCTCTATCTTCAGAACGGGCTCGATGCATCCGCGGCGGTGTCGGTACTGCTGCTTATTGTGACGCTCTCGACGTTCGTGGTGTTCCGAGCGCTGGCGTCCGGCCAGGTGCGGCCACTGGCCCTGCGTTGAGCCAGCCGGCGCACGGGAACGGACTGGAGATCGAGGGCCTGACGGCGCGGGTGGGGGAGTTCACGCTGCGCCACGCGGCGCTCTCGGTACGTCCCGGGCGCACGCTGGCGCTTGTCGGGCCGTCGGGCGCGGGCAAGACAGTGCTGCTCGAGATGATCGCCGGGTTCCGGGCGCCGGATGCGGGCCGGATACGGCTGGATGGCATCGACCTGGCGGGCAAGCCGCCAGAGGACCGGGAGATCGGCTTTGTCTTCCAGGATTACGCGCTGTTTCCGCACCTCACGGTACTGGAGAACGTGCGGTTCGGGCTGCGCGCCCGAGGCATTGCCGACGGCGGGGCGGCGCGAGGCGCCCTGAGCCAGCTCGGGATCGAGCACCTGGCGCAGCGGCGGCCCGGGACGCTGAGCGGTGGCGAACGTCAGCGCGTAGCCGTGGCGCGTGTGCTTGCCGCGTCGCCAAGGCTGCTGCTCCTTGACGAGCCGCTGTCCGCGGTGGACGCGCCAACGCGTGACGACCTTCGCGAGGAGCTTCGCACGGTGCTCTCAGGCTCCGGCGTGCCGGCGATCTACGTGACTCACGACCAGGCGGAGGCGCTGGCGATCGCGGACGATCTTGCCGTGCTGATCGGTGGCGCACTGCGGCAATCGGGGCCAGCGATGGACGTGTTCACGAAGCCCGTGGACGCCACGGTGGCGCGCTTCCTCGGGATGGAGATGATGGCGGACGCGGGGCGCGCCGGGAGCGACCGCGCACGCGTGGGAGGTGCGGTGCTTGTGCTGGGCGGGCCGTTGCCTGATACCGCGTTCGTCCTGTGCTACCGGCCGGAGGATGTCGAGCTTGCGCCTCCGGGCGGGCCCTGCGCCGTCAATGCGTTCGACCTACGCGTGACGCGGATCACGCCGGCGGGGCCGTGCGACCGGCTGACGATGGATGGGGTGCTGCGGCTGACGGCGATCATGTTGCGCCGCACGCGGATCGCGCTGCGGCTGGAAGTCGATTCCGCCGTGCGGGCGACGGTGCCGCCATCAGCGCTGCACGCGATCGCCGAGTGACGCCGCCAGGCCCACGTCATCGAAGATGAGGCCATCGACACCCCACGCGAGCAGATCCGCCGCGCGGTGCGGGTTGTTCACGGTCCAGGCGTACACCTGGAGCCCGGCATCGTGGAGTTGGCGGACGGCTCCAGGCGTCAGCAGCGTCTGGCGGATCGAGGTCCCGGCGGGGCGCGGCCCAGACTCGGCGCGGCGGAGGAGCGCGGCGAGGGAGGAACGCGAGCCTACCGAGTAGAAGGTGCGCAGGTCGGTGGCGGCGGCTGCCAGACGGTCGAGCAGCTTCCATTGCCGGGACGAGACGGACGTGCGGGGCATCATGGAAGCGTTGTCGTGGTAGAGGGTCAGCACGGCATCCGCGGCGCGGGGCGAGGCCGACTTGATGTCGAGGAAGAGCTCGGCCCGGTGGTCGATCGCGCGCAGGAGCTTTGGGAGCTGGAGCTCGCCCATGGCGATGCGCAGGTACCAGCGGTCGTAGAGGACGGGCAGCGCGGGGAGCTTGCGCTCGTGGCGCAGGACGAGGCGTCCGCTGGCGTGCCAGAAGTCGCACTCGATGGCGTCGACGCCGGCGGCGAGGGCCTGTTCGAGGTGGTGGAGGTTGTTGCCGGCGCGATGGGCGATGGCGTAGTAGCCGCGGCGAGCGTGGGGTGCAGGGGTGTCATCCGGCTGCACGGGCTGCGTCAGGCGGTGCCCACCACGTTGACGAGCACCCGGCGGAGGCGGGGGTGGTCGAGCTCGACGAGGAAGACGCGCTGCCAGGTACCAAGCGAGAGCCGGCCATCCACGATGGGGATGGTCTCGCCAGCGCTGAGGAAGAGATGCTGGACGTGGGCGTGGCCGTTGGCGCACTCGTCCTCGTTCATGTTGACGGTGCGGCGGGAGAAGTCGTTGTGCTCGTAGTAGGCATTGGGCGGGGCGAACTGGCGGAGGGTGCGGGCGAGGTCGCGCAGGAGGAGTGGCTCGTTCTCGTTGATCTTGATGGCGGCGGTGGTGTGCTGGGAGAAGGCCGTGACCTGGCCGAACTGGACGCCGGACATCTCTACGACGCGGCGGACATCATCGGTGATGTCGATGAACTCGGGAGCGCAGGTGGTTTCGAACTCAATGGCCTCGCAGAGCACACGCGCGCCGGGCGCGTCCGCCTGTGCTACCGTCTCGCGCCGCGCCTGGGCCAACGCTCGTTCCATGCACCCGCCTTCACAGCTGAATCTGTCCGAATCCGAGGTTCATTCTCGGGGAGCGGGCAAGCTAGCGCAATTCTGACCGCGCATAAGGCGAGGCTGCTGGGGGACGCTTGCCGGATTCTCACGCAAGGAGCGCCGCGCCGCGTGTCGGACATAACCACGGCGGGGGCGCGGGCTGCCGCTACTGCACCTTCAGCGTGCCTTTCATGGTGGTTGGGTGGACGTCACATTGGAAGAAATAGCTGCCCGCCGAAACCGTGAGTGTCAGCTTGCTGGTGGCGGGTCCAGTGACGATGTCCGTCTTGCCGATGCTGGTGCCCTTCGCGTCCGCACCCTGAAAGAACTGGATGTTGTGGGGGACGCCGCCGTCGGCGTTGTCCAGTTCGATGGAGACAGCACCGGGCGCGGCGGTCAGCGTGGTGGGTTCGAAGAGGAGGTTCACGGCCTTGATCCGGAGGGTGGCCCCGGCGCCGCCAGACGTGCTGACGGGGGCGGTGGATGCAGCAGTCGCGGCGGAGGCGGGCGACGCCGCGGCGAACGTGCCGCTGGCGGGCGTGATCTTCCAGGTGGCGACCGGCGTCGGGTCGGCGACGGCGGCGCTGGAGCAGGCTGCGGCTCCAAGCATCAGCAGGCCAAGCATGAGCGCCGCGGCGGCAGGCAGGTATCTGGACATCATCCCCTCACTCTTCATTCGGCCGCCGGCGCGCGGAGCCGCGCCGGTGTGTGTAACGTCACACGTGAAGACGGTGTACCGGAGGCGCGCCGGGGTGAGGTAGGGCGCTTCGGACGGAATGTCAGGCGATCCGGCCCTTCGGTGGCCGGGTCAAAGGGGCTGGCGGCCGGCGAAGCCGGCCTCGACCTCGTGCCACCAGGCGATGCGGTCTTCGCCGAGCTTCCAGCAGAGGTAGACCACACGACCGGCGCGGTCGGCGGGGAAGTCCACGAGCCCCTCGTCGATTCCCTTGAGCTCGACGCCCCAGCCGTTGATCCGGGCGAGGCGATCGTTGATGTCGTCGACGAGGGCCTGGGCGCGGAGGCGCTTCTTCGCGAAGGCGTCCTGGTGCTTGACGTGGCCGTTGCCGGACGCGGGCTCGACGGCGCGAGCGAGCTCGTCGCGCACGGCGTCCAGCTCGCGCTTGCAGGCCTGCATGGCGACGAGCTCCTCGCGGACGCGCGGCAGCAACTCCTGCGCTTGGGCCAATGTGAAGAGGATCATCCGCCGTCCCGCGAGGCTAGGCCTCGCTGACCCCCGTGAACTCCCAGGCAGCGATCTTGAGCGCCGGCACGCGGCGCACGCCCCCGGCCAGGTCGCCCAGGACGAGCATGGTGTCGCGGCCGACAAGGTCGACGTGGCCCAGGGCTTCGACGTAGCCCTGCGTGAAGCGCATGTTGCGCACCGGGCCGACGATCTTGCCGTCCTCGATGAGGAAGGTGCCGTCGCGGGTCATACCAGTGACGACCACGTTGAGCGGGTGGACGGTGCGGGTGTACCAGAAACGGCTCACCCAGAGGCCGCGCCTGGTGGCGCGGACCATCTCGTCGCGGGTGGCATCGCCCGGAGCCATGAACATGTGCAGGGGAAGGGGGCCGATGGTGTTGCCGGCGGGGAGGGCGTGACCGGTCGAGCGCGTGTCGCCGCCCTGCTTGCCGGCGTAGTAGCTGTCCCAGCAGACCTCGCGCGCCACGCCGCCTTCGACGAAGTCGACGCGGCGCTTGGGCACGCCCTCGTAGTCGAAGGCCATGGGCAGACCCTGGGGTGAGAGGCCATCGTCCCAGATGCTGATGTTTTCGCCCATGACGCGCTCGCCAAGGCGGCCGGACATGAAGCTGCGCTTCTCCATGAACGGCAGGGCGCCGAAGGACAGGTAGGAGAAGAAGTCGAGCAGGTCGACGACGGCGTACGGCTCCAGGATCACTTCGTAGGTGCCCGGCTCGATGGCCTTCGGAGCCACGCCGCGCAGCGCCTTGTCGACGGCCTCCGCCGCGACGGCCTCGCCGTCGATGTCGCTGACGTCCTTGCTGACGCGGGCGGCGTGGCCGCTGGAGGTCTCCGACATGATCACGGTGTTGATATCCGCCTGGGTTTCCCGATGGAGGGCGAAGACGCCGAGCGAGTTGGCGATGGCGTACGCCTGGGCGGAGGTCTGGAAGGCGCCGGCTGCGGTGAGGCCGGCGCGCGAGGAGGCGTCGCAGATCTGAGCAACGACGGAGGCGCGCTCCTCCGGGCCGCAGCGGGCGGTCGGCTCGACGAAGGACTCCACAGCGGCGACGGGCGCAGGGCGGACGAGCGAGCGGAAGTCCTCGTTTTCGCGCTGATGGCGGGCGAGCTCGACGGCGCGGGCGGCGACGCGGGCCAGCGCGTCCGCGGAGACCTCGTTGGTGGAGGCGATGCCGATCTTCTGGCCGAGGACGGCGCGGACGCGGACATCGACATCGGTGTACTCGACGTTCTGGTGGATGTAGTTGTTGGCGAAGCGGGTGAGCGCGGAGGCGCTGGAGAAGACGGCGACCTCGGTCTGATCGGCGCGGCTGGCCGCGAGCACCTCGGCTACGATCCGGCGGACTTCGGGTTCGCCCAGCATGGCGCTCCTGTCGTTGCGTACGTGTCGCGTCCGACTATAGCCGGTGACGCAGGCGGGGTCACGCGGGCGCTAATCGGCGCGGGCAAAGGCGAGGCCGCGCACATCGGCCGCGCCGGCGTCGCGGAGGGCGCGCGCGCAGGCGTCGAGGGTGGCGCCGGTCGTGACGACATCGTCGACGAGGAGGATGCGGCGCCCACGGACGCGGCCGGGGACGGCGGCGAAGGCGCCGGCGACGATGCGGCGACGCTCGTCGCGGCCCTGCGACCGTGCGAGGGGCGCCGTAGCGCGGACGCGGCGAGCGGCGCCGCGCTCGTAGGGCAGGCCGAGGAGCGTCGCGAGGTGCCTGGCGAGTTCGTCGGGCTGGTTGTAGCCACGGGACCGCTGGCGGCCGCGGTGGAGCGGGACGGGGGCGACGAGTTCCGCGTCCGCGGGGTCGAGCGCGGCGGCCATGAGACGCGCCATCGGGTGGCCGAGGGCGGACAGGCCCTGGTACTTGAGTTCGTGCACGAGGCGGCGGGCGTCGCCGTCCATGACGAAGGCGGCGCGGACGGAGGAGAAGGCGGGCGGGCCGGCGGTGCAGTCCCGGCAACGCGGGCGAGCCGAGGGGCGCCAGCAGTTGTCGCAGCGGCTCCCGGCGGCGGGCACGAGGCCTTCGGCGCAGCGGCCACAGAGGAGGGAGCCGCCGCGACCGCAGAGGGCACACTGCGGCGGGAAGAGGACATCGATCACGGCCCGGGACGCGCGGTGCAGGAGGGTGACCATGGGACGCGAGTATACGCCGGAACGGTCCGCGGCGCCCAGCCGGGCGCGCCACCCGCCTCGCGGCGAAGCTGGCTACAATGACGGCATGGCGGCTGATGATCCGACGAGGGTGAGCATCCGGTTGTATGCGGGCCTGCAGGCGATGATCGGCTCGCGCGACATCGAGATGCAGCTACCGGCGCGCGCCACGGTGGCGCAGCTGCGCGACCGGCTGGCGGAGCAGTACCCCATCGTGCAGGCGTTCATGCCGATGCTGGTCTGCGCGGTGGACGAGGAGTACGTGCCGCCGGAGCACGTGCTGCGGGACGGCGACCACGTGGCGCTGATCCCGCCGGTCAGCGGAGGCCGCTGATGTTCGCGGTGACGAGCGACCCGCTGGAGTCAGCGCCGCTGGTGGAGGCGGTGCGGCGCGACGAGAGCGGCGCGGTGGCGCTGTTCTATGGCGTGGTGCGCAACGAGAACAAGGGGCGGGCCGTGCGCTACCTGGAGTACGACGCCTACCCCGAGATGGCGGTGAAGAAGATGCGGGAGGTGGCCGACGAGGTGCGCGCCCGCTTCCCGGTCACCGGGGTGGGCGTGCTACACCGGGTGGGGCGGCTGGAGATCGGCGAGACGAGCCTGCTGGTGGCGGTCTCGTCCGGTCACCGGAAGGAGGCGTTCGAGGCGTGCCACTACGCGGTGAACCGGATCAAGGAGATCGTCCCGATCTGGAAGAAGGAGGTCTGGGACGACGGTGAGGAGTGGGTGGAGGGGCACGTGCCGGGGGCGGGCGACCGGGCGGGGACGTAGGGACTGCGCGGATCCCGGATTTCGCAGCCGGCGAGGCGGATGCGGCGACGCTTTTGCATCGATCTGGCGCACATTTCATGCACCGTTATGTCATCTCCATGATTCAAAATCGCGTTTCGTTCGGCAGTTTTGATGTTTTCGGCGGGCGGCGGGCACCCGATGGTGGGCGGCGGGCGACAGCGATGCGCGACGATGCTACGACGAGCGGCGGGGAACTCCAAGCCGGGCTGTCAAGCCCCCGCGCGGGCGTGGGATACGCGGACCCGCGTGCGGGGGGCAACCAGGACGAGCGGGGCGACGAGGCGGGCTCGGAGGTATCCGGGCGAGCCGCTCCGTCACGCGCAACCTGACGGCAGGCGGGTGTGGGGAGCACGCGGGATGGGAAGCGCGAGACTAGCTGGCGACCGGGGCGCGGGACTGTTCGAAGCAGTCGCTGCAGTAGACGGGACGGTCGAGGCGCGGGACGAAGGGGACCGTTGCGTTGCCGCCGCAGTTTGCGCAGGTGACCGTGGTCTGCTCGCGGGCCGGGCTGGCGCTGCGGTCGCGGCGCCGGGTGGCGCGACAGCCGGGACAGCGCTGCGGTTCGTTGAGGAGGCCCTTTTCGAGGTAGAACCCCTGCTCGCCGGCGGTGAAGACGAATGTCCCGGAGCAGTCGCGACAGGTCAGAGACTTATCCTCAAATGCCACCTTACTTCCTCCTTGAGACAGGCCGTGCACGCCGCGGAGGGTGCCGCGGCATGGCGCAGAGTGTAGGCGAGGCGTGATTTTTAAGTCAAGCAATTTGATCGACAACGTCACGTCCACATGCGAGGATGTCAAGCGTGCCTGAACGACTCGCCGAGGCGCGCTACTGCCAAGTCTGCGGCCGGTACCTTATCGAGCGCGTGGTGGAGCCGGAGGGACGGGCGCGGCTCCAGTGCGAGGGGTGCGGCTTCGTGCACTACCTGAACCCGCGCGTGGTGGCGGCGGTGATCATCGAGCACAACGGAAGGGTCCTGCTCCAACAGCGGGCGATGGAGCCGTCGCGCGGGCTGTGGACGTTTCCGGGCGGGTTCCTGGAGATCGGGGAGACGCCGGAGGAGGGGGCGGTGCGCGAGGCCAAGGAGGAGGTCGGGCTGGACGTGAGCGTGCGGTCGCTGCAGGGGATCTACACGCGACGGCGGCACGGCATCGTGCTGGTGGTGTACTCGGGCACGAGCGCGAGGGGCGACGCGAAGGTTGCGGACTGGGAGTCGCTGGCGGTGCGGTGGTGCGCGCCGGGGGAGATCCCGTGGGGGGAGCTGGCGTTCGAGACGACGGAGGAGGCGCTGCGCGAGTGGGTGCGGGCGCGTGGGGCGTGAGGGGGGTGGGGGAGTGTGTCAGTGTTTCGGTGTGTCGGTGGGTCAGTCGCGGACCTACGCTGCTGGCCCGCGACGGGCGGGCGCGGTTACGCTCACTGCATGCGCATCGACATCCTGGCGTTGTTTCCGGAGATGCTGGCGGGGCCGTTCGACCACAGCATCATCGCGCGCGCGCGGGAGGCGGGGGTGCTGGAGATCGCGCTGCACAATCCGCGGGACTACACGGAGGACAAGCACCACGTCGTCGATGACTACGCGTACGGAGGCGGGCCGGGGATGGTGATGAAGCCGGAGCCGTGGTTCGCGTGCGTGGAGGGGGTGCGCGCGATGGCGGAGCCGCCGGGCCGGGTGATCCTGCTGACGCCGCAGGGACGCCTGCTCAACCACGAGGTGGCGGCGAAGCTGGCGCGGGAGGCGCGGCTGATCCTGCTGTGCGGGCATTACGAAGGCGTGGACGAGCGGGTGCGAGAGGCGCTGGTGGACGACGAGATCAGCATCGGCGACTACGTGCTGTCGGGCGGGGAGCCGGCGGCGATCGTGCTGGTGGATACGGTGGCGCGGCAGCAGCCGGGCGTGCTGGGCTCGGAGGCGTCGCTGGAGGAGGAGTCGCACGCGCAGGGGCTGCTGGAGTATCCGCAGTACACGCGGCCGGCGGAGTTTCGCGGCATGGCGGTGCCGGAAGTGCTGCTTTCGGGGCACCACGCGGAGATCGCGAAGTGGCGGCGGCGGCAGAGCATCTTGCGGACAGCGCGGCGGCGGCCGGACCTGCTGGCGAAGGCGGAGCTGACGGCGGAGGAGCGGCGGATCGTGGAGGGGGAGGCCGACTGAGGGCAGGAGGCCGGAGGCGGGCTCGTCCCTGTTATACTGCGCTGGAACATCAGGAAGTTCGTTCTGCGGGAGCTGGGGGAAGCCCGGCTGAGAGGGCCGACGTGCGGCCGACCGCCGAACCTGACCGGGTAATGCCGGCGCAGGGAGTGGACGCCGCACCGCGCCTCCCGCCCGGAAGGCGCGTTTCTTATGTCCGATGACCTTGGCCCCGTCCCGCGCGCACTGACGATCGCCGGCAGCGACTCCGGGGGCGGGGCGGGCATCCAGGCGGACCTCAAGACGTTCGCGGCGTACGGCGTGTACGGGGCGTCGGCGGTGACGGCGGTGACGGCGCAGGACACGCAGGGCGTGCGCGACCAGCTCGCGATGCCTGCGACGCTGGTCGAGGCGCAGATCGATGCCGTGCTGGGTGACATCGGGGCGGACGCGGTGAAGACGGGCATGCTGGCCACGGCCGGCATCGCGCGGGCGGTCGCCGAGAAGCTGCGCGAGCATGGCGTGGCGCAGCTTGTGGTGGACCCGGTGATGGTCGCGACGAGCGGCGACCGGCTGCTGGAGAGGGACGCGCTGGAGGCGCTGATCCAGGCACTGCTGCCACTCGCCGCCGTGGTGACGCCGAACGTGCGGGAGGCGGAGGCGATCACCGGGCGCGGCATCGCCACGTGGGACGACGCGCGTGGCGCGGCGGCACAGATCGTCGAGATGGGGGCGCGGGCGGTGGTGATCACCGGCGGTGATTTCGCGGCGGGCCGGCAGGCGGCGACGGACCTGTTCTACGACGGGCGCGGCTACCGCGAGTTCACGGCGGTGCGCGTGGAGACGACGAGCACGCACGGCACGGGGTGCACGTTCTCGGCGGCGATCGCGGCGGGGCTGGCGAAGGGGCTGGGGCTGGCGGACGCGGTGGCGCTGGGGAAGTCGTACGTGACGCTGGCGATTCAGCACGCGTACCCGGTGGGCGGCGGGCGCGGGCCGGTGCACCACTTCTATCGCTACTGGCAGCCGACGGGCAGGCGGTACCGGCCCGGGGTGGCGCCGCGATGAGCCTGACGGCGTTCGGCTTCGCGGCGGTGGGGACGATGTTCGCGACGTACTGGCTGGAGGACCGCTCGGCGTGGTTCGTGCTGGCGTTCGCGGGTGCGTGCGCGGCCTCAGCGGTGTACGGGCTGCTGAGCGGCGTGGCGCCGTTCGCGGTCGTGGAGTCTCTGTGGGCGGTGGTGGCGGTGTTCCGCTTCCGCAAGCGGCGCGCGGCGGCGGGAGGGAGCTGATGCACCTGTTGTGGCGGCGGTATGCGCGATCGGGCTACGCGCCGGGGTGGTTGTATCTGCTGTTCGCGGCAGGGTTCGCCGGGCTGGCGGCGTGGGGGATCGTGCGAGGCGACTGGCTGGTCGCGGCGGTCGCGGCGGCGATGCTGCCGGTGACGCTTGGCGGGAGCCGGCTGATGCAGCGGCTGCGCGCGGCGTCCGAGGCGTCGCGCAGGGCGCTGGACGCGGGAAAGGAGAATCGCCATGACTGACATGCTGACGATCGCGGGGAAGCGGTTCACGTCGCGGCTGTTCCTGGGAACCGGGAAGTACGCGAGCGCGGAGCAGACCGTCGCGGCGCTCGACGCGTCGGGGACGGAGCTGGTGACGGTGGCGATCCGCCGCCTGGACCTGGACAACCCGAACGCGCGGACGGAGCTGGACTTCATCGACTGGTCGCGCTACACGGTGCTGCCGAACACGGCGGGCTGCAAGACGGTGGAGGAGGCGCTGCTGACGGCGCGCCTGGGGCGCTCGGTGACGGGGTCCAACTGGGTGAAGCTGGAGGTGATCCCAGACGCGAAGTACCTGCTGCCGGACCCGATCGGCACGCTGCGGGCGGCGGAGCAGTTGCTGGCGGAGGGGTTCGTGGTGCTGCCGTACCTCCACGCGGACCCGGTGCTGGCGAAGCACCTGGAGGAGGCGGGGTGCGCGACGGTGATGCCGCTGGGGTCGGCGATTGGGTCGGGGCAGGGGATCCTGACGCTGGACGAGATCAAGATCATCATCGAGAACGCGCGCGTGCCGGTGGTGGTGGACGCGGGGATCGGCGCGCCGTCCGACGCGGCGCTGGCGATGGAGATCGGCGCGGACGCGGTGCTGGTGAACACGGCGGTGGCGAAGGCGGCGGACCCGGCGCTGATGGCCGCCGCGATGCGCAAGGGCGTGGAGGCGGGGCGGGCGGCGCACCTGGCGGGGCGGATCCCGGCGAAGCCGTACGCCTCGGCGAGCAGTCCGGCGGAGGGTGTGGCAGCCGTGGCCCCGGCGCAGGCGCGCGCGTGACACGGACGACGGTCCCGGTACCGCTGCTGATGCTCGTGACAGATGCGGCGCGCCTCCGCGGGCGGAGCCTGGAGTCGGTGGTCGATGCGGCGGTAGGCGGCGGCGTAAACGCGGTGCAGTTGCGCGAGCGGGAGCTGCCACACGATGAACTGACGGCGCTGGCGACGCGGTTGCGGGCGGCGATCGGCGGGCGGGCGCTGTTGCTGGTGAACGGCGACGGCTCGGCGGCGCGGGCATCGGGGGCGGACGGGGTGCACCTGCCGGAGGCCGGCGCGTCGATTGCGGAGACACGCCGCCGGGCTGGCGAGACGATGCTTATCTCGCGCGCGGTGCACGGGATGGACGCGGCGGTCGCCGCGGTGCGTGACGGCGCGGACATGCTGGTGCTGGGCACGGTGTTCGCGAGCGCGTCGCACGCGGGGGCCGCGACGATCGGCGTCGAGGGGGTGCGGGCGGTGTGCGCGAGCGTGCGGGCGCCGGTGATCGCGATCGGCGGCGTGACCGCAGGCAACGCGCGCGACGTGGTGCGGGCGGGCGCGGCGGGGGTCGCGGTGATCGGCGCGATCTTCGGTGCGACGGACGCGCGACTGGCTGCGGCGGAGCTGCGCGCGGCGATCTCGCTGCCGGTGCGGGCGTAGCGGTGCGGATCACGGTCAACGGCAAGGCGCGGGAGATCGACGGCGAGATGGCGCTGCCGGCGTTCCTGGAGGCTCTGGGCGTCAACCCGCGGCTGGTCGCGGTGGCGATCAACGGCGACGTGGTGCCGAAGGACGCGTATGCCACGGCGCGGATCCGCGCGGACGACGCGCTGGAGATCGTGCGGATGGTGGGCGGCGGCGCGGCGTGAGCGATGTGGTCGTGGTGGGCGGGGGGATCGTCGGCTGCGCGTGCGCGTACGAGCTGGCGAAGGCGGGCGCGCGGGTGACGCTGCTGGAGTATGGCAAGACGGGGATGCAGGCGACGAACGCGGCGGCCGGGATGCTGGCGCCGCTGATCGAGGCGGCGGGTCCGGGGCCGATGCTGGAGTTCGGGATGCGGGCGCTCCGCGCGTATCCATCGCTGGTGGCGGAGGTGGAGGCGGCGTGCGGGTTCGAGGTGGAGTTCCGGCCGGAGGGGATCCTGAAGGTGGCGTTCACGGACGAGCAGGCGGGGGAGCTGCGAGC
>DASQHL010000012.1:0-20599 GCA_035632115.1 Dehalococcoidia bacterium
CCGGCCGCGCCGCCTCTACTTCTCCGACATGCTCGACGAACAGCGGATCGCGGCACGCTTCGCCAGCCGGTTCGAGGCGTACCGCGCTTACGCGGACAGCGCGCTGTTCTTCTCCGGCGTCTGCGCTCCGGCGATGCGCCATCCGCCGGCGATGCGACGTGGCCGGCTGGGCGCCCGCGCGACCGGCATCGACCGCGGGTACTACGTCAGCACCGGCAGGACGATGTACGTCCTAGCGTCACGCCACGCGTCCGCCGACGATGAGCGGCAGCGCGACACGCTCGCGAAGCTGGCCGAGCACTTTGAGCTGTACGCCGACGCGCTGAGCGAGATGAGCGAGCGCTACATCATGGGGCTCGACACGCGCCTGATCGCGGACAAGATGCTGGACGCCATCAACGCGTTCAGCAGCACGGGCGAGGAGCGTCACCTGGCCGATGCGCGCCGGTACGCTGCGCTCCTGCACTTGGAGCACGCGCAGCTGCCGCCCGCGCTGCAGCCGCCACGAAGCGCATAGATCCCTCCGGCAACAACGGCTGGCCGACGTAGGCTCGCAAATGCTGAAGCCAACCTCCGTGTGACTGGTGGATCATGACGAATGCAAAGGATCTAGCACGCGGCCGTCGTCTATGGCAAAGGATCGAAGACGGATCCCTTCGACGTCAGACCGACGTCGGCCTCTGATCTTAGGACCCGGCGCACCGCAGTCCGGACAGCTATGCGGCCACGGATGCGGTTCATCTCTGGGCGCCATCATCTTGTCCCGCCCCCGAAGCGGGTGCGTTGCCCTGGGCTTCACCTGGAGTGAGTAAGGCTTGCAATAAGTTGTGCAAACGCTCGCTGTTGGACATCGACTGGAACCAGAGCGCGGCTTTGGTTCGCGGCAATGACGATCCATCGACCAGAGCTCAGGTGAAGCGCCGCTTCTTGATGCAGTGCACCGTCGTCGTGTTGAACCTCCAGCTCGATGGCAGGTACCGACGCGATCGTCGTGACCTTCGCCGTGACTACTTTGTCACTTGGCTTGGCGAACGCTTGGCGCATCGACGACAGTGCGCGGTCGAGATTGTCAACGGTGATTTCATGAGGCCTAAGTCCGTGGGGATATATTTCGACGACCAAAGACCGAAATGTTGCCGACAGAGTTTCATCGGCGTGGAACACCAGCGTGAGAATGGTCAGTCCTGACGTGAACGAGTCTTGTGTTACCAAGGAGTAGCCCGAGGGCACGATTCCGCTGAGGCCGGTGTCGTCAAGCTTGAACGCATCGGCTGACATTGTCGCGCTGGGAGCGACCGTGGGTGACGGCCTGGGGGCTCCGCTACCGCAGGAGAGGACGACTCCGCATGAGGCAAGGCAAACCAGCAGCATCGGGCCAGCGCGCATGGTGTCTATCCTCTCCGTTGCTGGGTGGCCCGCCACCGCCATCCGCGTGGCGAGATCAGCCGTCGATCCCCTTTCAGTACCTGCTAGACCCGCGCCCCGCTTCAGCCGGTGATCCGCTCGATGATTCCTTCCAGTTCGTCGTCGTTGTGGAAGCGGATGACGATGCGGCCGCCCTTGCGCCCTCGCGCGAGGGTCACCGGCGCGCCGAGCACATGACGCAGGTTGTCCTCGATCGCCCGGATATGCGGGTCGGTGCGCTTCGCCGGCCGGGCGGCGGCGCGCGTAGGGCCTGCCGTCGCCTTCAGCGCGCGGGCGATCTCCTCAGCCTCCCGCACGGTCAGCCCCCCGGCGACGATGCGGCGCCACGCATCGAGACGCACGGCGGACTGCTCAATCGCCAGCAGCGCGCGCGCGTGGCCCTCCGTGATCTGACCCGATGCCAGGCTGGCGCGGATGTCATCCTCGAGCGTCAGCAGGCGCAGCGTGTTGGTCACGGCCGTGCGGCTGCGGCCGATCCGCTTCGCGATCTGCTCCTGTGTCATCGCAAAATCGTCGGCGAGGCGGCGGAAGGCGGCGGCCTCCTCCAGCGCGTTCAGGTCCTCCCGCTGCAGGTTCTCGACCAGCGCGAGTTCCAGGAGCTGGTGGTCCGCCGCGTCTTTGACGATGACCGGCATGCGCGTCACGCCGGCCATGCGCGCCGCCTGCAGCCGTCGCTCGCCGGCGATCAGCTGGTACGTCGCGGGGCCGAGATCGGAGCGGACCTCCGTGACGATCACCGGTTGCAGCACGCCGTGCTCGCGAATGCTGTCGGCCAGCTCCTGCAGCGACGCCTGGTCGAACCGCGCGCGCGGCTGGTGTGGGTTCGGCACGATGAGGTCGACGTCGACCGTCTCGACGCCTGCGCCGGCGTTCGTCCGCGGGATGAGCGAGCCGAGGCCGCGGCCGAGGGCGGGGCGGGGGTTGGAGCTCATACGGGCACCTCCTTGCGTGATCCGGCGATCAGTTCCTGCGCCAGGTCGTCGTAGGCGCGGCTGGCGCGTGACGATGGGTCGTACTGCGCGATCGGCAGGCCGTGGCTCGGCGCTTCGCTGAGCCGCACGCTGCGCGGGATGATCGTGCGAAAGGTGTTGCTGAAGTGCGCGCGCACTTCGTCGGCGACCTGCTGCGAAAGGTTGGTGCGGCCATCAAACATGGTGAGCAGCAGTCCGCGCAGCGCCAGCCGCGAGTTCAGGTTGCGCCGCACCAGCTCCAGCGTGGCCGTCAACTGGCTCAGCCCTTCCAGCGCCAGGTACTCGCACTGCACGGGGACGATCACTTCGTCGGCGGCGGTGAGCGCGTTGACGGTGAGCAGGCCCAGCGACGGCGGGCAATCGATGAGCACGTAGTCGTAGCCGCCCCGGATCTCCTCCAGCGCGCGCTTCAGCCGGAACTCGCGCGCCATCATCGGCACCAGCTCCACCTCCGCCCCCGCCAGCGCTGGCGTCGCCGGCACGATCGACAACCCCGCGACGCTGGTCGGCGTGACCACATCACGCGCATGCGTACTGCCTAGCACGACATCATACGTGCTTGCGCCCTGCGTCCGCACACCCAGCCCCGCGCTGGAGTTCGCCTGCGGGTCGAAATCGAAGATCAGCACGCGCTGCCCGTGGCTCGCGAGCGCGGCGCCGAGGTTGATCGCCGTCGTCGTCTTGCCGACGCCGCCCTTCTGGTTCGCCAGCGCGATCACCGTGCTCAACGGAGCATCACCCCCGGGTACTGGCGGAGCCGCTCGTCGACCTCTGCGCGGCTCGGCATGGCCGCCGCGCCGATGCCGCTGACCGAAAGGCTCGCCGCAGCCGCGCCGAACCGCGTCGCCTCGCCGGCGTCGCCGGTCTCGTGCAATCGTATCAGGAACGCCGTCGCAAATGTGTCGCCCGCGCCGGTCGGGTCCACCTCCTGCTCCGGGAATGCGTCGATGCGGCGCCAGGCTCCGTCCGCGTACACGCGCGCCCCCCGCCAGGACTCCGTCATCGCCACAATCGGCACGTCGGCCGTCCACCGGTCGAGCTGGCCCTGTCCGTCCGCCAGGTCCTCGTCGGAGACGAACAGCACGCGGCATCCCGTCCAGAACGGATCGCCGAGCCACGGCGTGTGCCGCACCCGGCCATCCGGATCGCTGGCCCGCAGCCAGCCCTGCGCCGAGACGCCGCACAGCGAACCCGTGGCGAATGCGCGCGCAAAGTGAGGTTCCAGCTCGCCCATCACGGGGCCAAGCAGCACGATCGGGGCGGAGCGCCATGCGGGTGGCACATCCTCGTGTGCGATCGGCGCGGCGACGCCGCGGATGTGCTGGCGGCGCTGTCCACGCTCGTAGACGTTCTCGAACGTCGTGGTCGCCGGCGACGGCAGGTCAACGATCTCCGCGAACGGGATGCGCGCCGCAAGCCCCAGGTCGCCCGCCGTGCGCGTGACGATGCCGACGCTCAACCCAAGGCGGTGCGCTTGCGCCGCCGCGAACGTCACGGTGCCGCCCAGCCGCCAGCCTCCCTCCGCGAGGTCTCGCGCGGCGTGCCCGACGACGACGAAGTCTGGTGCGGACATGCGCGCGGCCGTCAGCGCCGCGGCGAGATCGAGATCTTGCGCGATTCACCCTCGCCGAAGCTCGACGTTTCCACCTGCCGGTCCTCGGCCAGCGCGAGGTGGATGATGCGGCGTTCGTTCGCCGGCATCGGCTCCAGCGTCACGGGGCGGCGCGTCCGGCGCACCTGGTCGGCCATGCGGTGCGCCAGCGTGTTCAGCTGCTGCTCGCGCCGGCGGCGATACCCCTCGATGTCGATGGTGAACGACATATGCTCGCTGAACTGGCGCGTCATCATCAGGTTCAGCAGGTACTGCAGCGAGGCCAGCGTCTCGCCTCGCCGGCCGATCAGCAGGCCCAGGTCGTCGCCCTCGACGTCGAGCACCGCCTTCGCCATGCCCAGCCCGTCGCCGGGCGTCTCCGGGTCGCGGATCGAGACGTCCGCTTCGATGCCCATCATCGCCAGCAGCTTGTCGAGCGCCTGCGCGGCGATCTCCGCCTCGTCCTCGATGTACTCCTCGTCGCCCTCGGCGGGCGGCGCATCCTCCGGCTCCTCGCCTTTGCGCCAGACGCGGACGCGCGCCTGCGCGGCGCCGACGCCGAGGATGCCGCCCTTCGCTTCGGTCAGCACCTCGATCTCGACGTCTTCGCGCTCGGCGCCCAGCTCGGACAGGGCGCTCTCGATCGCTTCTTCGACGGTCTTACCGCTTGCCTCGACGCCGGCCATGTCGTTTCCTTCGTGCTGCCTGTCCGGTGGAGCTGTCCCCCGGCGCTTCCCGCTCGTCCTCGGATTCGGCATCTGCTGCGGGCGCGCTGTCCGCAGCCTGCCTGGCCTGCTTGCCGCGGCCCTCATCGGCCGGCCGGCGGTCGCGCGCGCGTGCCGTGGGCGCGGGTGCCGCCGCAGGGCTCAGTGTGAAGAGGGTCCGCCACTCCAGCTTGCGCCCCATGTAGAAGTACTGGAGCACGACGCCGGAGAGGTTGGACATGAACCAGTAGAGCGCCAGCCCCGCCGGCACCGTCGTGCTCATGAAGCCGAACATCAACGGCATCATCCACGTCATCATCTGCTGGGTCTGCTGCTGTTGCTGCGCCTGCTGACCGGTGCCCGTGACCGGCGGCGTCATCAGCTTCTGCTGCACGTACATCGTCAGGCCGACGAGCAGCGGCAGCATGTAGGAGGTGTCTGGCGTCCCCAGATCCCAGAACAAGAGATGCGTGTTCAACGGCACCGCCGTGTGCACGAATGAGAACGGGTACAGATTTTGGGAGAGCGTGACCAGGCTCTCCGGCGCCGAGCCCAGCGACGACCGGATCACCTCGTACAGCGCAATCCAGATCGGGAACTGGGCGATCATCGGCAGGATGCACCCCAGCGGGTTGACGCCGGCCTCCCGGTAGAGCGCCATCGTCTCCGCCTGGAGCTTCTTCGGGTCCTTGCCCTTGTATTTCTTCTGCAGCTCCTGCATCTGCGGCTGGATGGACTGCATGGCGCGGCTGGCCTTGTACTGGCTCGACGTCAGCGGCCAGGTCACGAACTTCATGGCCAGCGTGAAGACGATGATCGCGATGCCGAAGT
Source organism: Dehalococcoidia bacterium (assembly GCA_035632115.1). GTDB lineage: Bacteria > Chloroflexota > Dehalococcoidia > DSTF01 > JACRBR01 > DASQHL01. Next base: position 5,523 of record DASQHL010000012.1, read on the forward strand.
TGCCGCCGAAGACGCGCGCCATCGCCACCAGCACGTTGGTCATGGGGACCACGAGCGCGATGTGGAAGAGGAAGGTGATGTAGCTCATCTATCCCTGGCTCGGCGCTATGGAAGCTGCACGCTCTTGAACGTCAGCTGGTCGTCCAGGACGAACAGCGTCTTGCTGGTCGGCACGACGTAGATCGCCGAGCCGTCAGTGTTCGTCGCCAGGTCGGCCAGCACGGTGCTGCCGGACGCCAGGAGGACCGGCCCCAGCGTCGCCTTTCCGGTGGTCAGATCGAGCTTGTACACGCGTCCGTCCCGTGCCGCCACGACAAGGCCGCCGCCAGCGATCACCGGCGTGGCGCGGACGGGCGCGCCCGCATCGAATGGCGTGCTCCAGCGCGATTGTCCGGTCTTCGCATCTACAGCGTACACCTTGCCATCAAGGCTCGCAGCGTAGACGATCCCGTTCTGCACGACGGCCGACGCCCAGAACCAGTTGCCCGCGTCCAGCGTCCAGCGCATGCTGCCGTCGCTCGCATTGATCGCGTACAGCTTGTTATCGAACGCGCCGGCGTACACCACGCCATCGGCCACGACGGGGCGCGATGCGATGCCGGCGCTGGCGCCGCCGAACGCCCAGATCTGCTTGCCGCTGCCGTCGAGCGCGTACACCGAACCGTCGAGCGATGTGAAGTAGATTGTGCCCGCGTCGACCGTCGGCGTCGCCCAGATCTCGCCGCGGGCGTTGAAGTGCCACTTCTGGGCGCCGGTCGTGGCGTCCACGGCGTAGAGCTGCTTGCCCTTCGTGCCGAAGTACAGCGTGCTGCCGTCGACGGCGATGCCCCCCACGATGCCGCTGCCGGCATCCTGTACCCAGCGCGTGTACCCCGTTGCCACGTCCAGTGCGAAGATCGTGCCCTTGAACGAGCCGATGTACGCCGTCTTGCCGTCCGCGGAGAGGCCGATCTCGCCGTAGAACGCCTGGATGCGGCCGAGCGCCCCCTTCTCGAACGCGAGGATCGCGTCAAACGACGAGTTGAGCGCGTTGCGGTCGGCCTGTGGGGCCGCCGTGGCGGTGACGCCGTCCTTGAAGGCCTTGGCCGTCGGCCCGGAGAGGCGGACGCTGGCCGCGAGCTTCTTGAGCTGCGTCTTGCCGGCGGCATCGACCCCCGACAGCTTGTCGATGGCGGCGCCGAGATCCTGCTGCGCGACCTCGCTCAACGGGTAGATCGATTGGTCGGTGGGAGGAAACTGCCAGGCGTAGTTCGGCGTGATGTCCGCCTTCGTCTGGCCGCCGAGGGCGTAGAGGTGGCCGGTGTGGGTGACCAGCACGAGACCGTTCCCGTTCACGATCACCGGCCGGGCGCCCGACCAGCCCTGCGGCGACGGCGGCTTGCCGCAGGCGGCTGCCAGCACGCTCGCCCCCGCGAGGATCAGCAGCGGCCACCGGAGCAGCCGTAGGCGGTGCCGAGAGAGGGGTGGGGCCACTGTTTCACGTGAAACACTCACGCCGGAGATTGTCCGTTGTGGTGGCTGCGATGCTCCGGCACCGGGTCGAACCCGCCGTCATTGAGCGGGTTGCAGCGCAGGATGCGCCAGGCGCCCATCGCCATTCCGCGGACAAGCCCCCAGGACTCGATCGCCTCGTACGTATAAGCCGAACACGTGGGCTGAAACCGGCAGGCCGCCGGTGCGGTGGACGAGAGATGCCGCTGGTAGAAGCGGATGGCGGCGAGGGCGGGCCTCTTCACGCGTCCTCCTGAGGGTCGGCTGCGGCTTCGCGCGTAAGCAGCGCGCCCGAGCGGCGGGCCAGTGCTTCGAACGAGCGGTACAGCGCCCCGTATGGCGCCCCGGCGGACGGCTTCCTCGCGCCGATCACGATATCGAGCCCCGGCTGCACGTCAATGCGCCGCGCCGCTTCGCGCAGTCGCCGCTTCACGCGATTCCGCACCACCGCTCCACCGACCGCCTTGCCGGCGACGAACCCGAACCGGGTCACGCTGCTCCCGTTGGCGTGCACGCGAATGACGAGAAGCTGGTTGCCCTGGGCGCGACCCTTACGGTACGCCGCGGCAAAGTCCTTGCGCCGGCGCAGCCGTTGCTCTCTCTTCATATGTGGCGACCGGGCGCGGGCCGGCGTCGCCGTGCGGCAGCCTAGACGACCACCAGCCGCTTGCGGCCCTTCGCCCTGCGCGAGCGCAGCACCCTGCGACCCGCGGCCGTGGCCATGCGGTGCAGGAAGCCGTGCCGCCGCCGGCGCGGAATCCGCTTCGGCTGATAGGTGCGCTTCGGCACGCCCTGTCCTCCTGAACACAAACGCGCCCCGTCCGGGGAGCGACCCAGTATAGGTGCGGGTGGGCACGTCGGCAAGTCTCCGGTCGCCTGTGGAGTGCATACAGTGGTCATGGTAAATAGGCGGTGTAGATACCAGGCGTAAGAACGCGCGCTAGATTCCTGTATCGATTGCATGTAAGGTAGCATGGGTTCTATCGTGCGGACTGCGGGGCGCGCGCGGCGCGATGTGGGCGTTGGTTTGTGTTGCACGAGTCGGCGGCCAGCGCGTACGATTGCCGCTGGCGCGCCACCGGTCGCCGGGTCGCTGCGCCACTCTCCATCCCCGCCCGTTGCCATGCGGCGCACGGAAGGTCGTGTCCACGATGAGGCTTCGTCTGTCACCGATCGCGTTGGCGGCGCTCGCGACCGTGGCTGCGGTTTCGATCGCGGCGTCCGCGGCGTCGACGCGCGACCGGGCACGCGCCGCCGCGCCGTCGCTAGATGCACATCCTCGCGTCGCAGCCGCGTGGATCACGGGAACGGCGGCGCCGTCCAGCACGGCGGGCGCGACACGGACCGCCGTCGCATCGACGACCGCCGCCATCACCGCAACCGCCGCCACGTCGAGTACGGCGACGACGAGCCGGACCCCGGCCCCATCGACGACGGCGCGCGCGACGTCCACGGCGCTCGCATCGACCACGGCGCTCGCATCGACCACGGCGCTCGCATCGACCACGGCGCTCGCATCGACCACTTCCGTCGTATCCGCGACGCCCGGGCTGACGCGCACACCAGCGCCGTCGCAGACTGCCTCCGCCACGGCGAGCCCCGTCCCTACCGCGACCGACACGCCGCAGCCCAGCGCGACGACCACCGCCGGAGCGACGGGCACGCAGACGGCGATCGCAAGCGGGACCCCCACGCCGACGCAGACGGCGATCGCAAGCGAGACCCCTACGCCTACGATGACGCTGGTCGCGAGTGAGACTTCCACGCCGACGCAGACCGCGGTCACGACGGCAACCGCCACGTCTACCAGCACGCCACAGGGGGCGGGAAGCGCCACGCCAACCGCCAGCGCCACGGCACAGGTCGCCGGCAGCAGCACGCCAACCGCGACGGCCACCCCCGCCGGCACGGCGAGCCCGACGCCGCAGATCGTCCGCACGGCGACATCGACCTTCACGCCGGCAGCGACGGCTTCGCCCGCCAGTGCGACGGCGAGCGCGACGCCCACCGGCGTCAACACCGTCCTGGCCCTGGAACGCCCGGGGCCGCCGCGGCCGGGTGCACCCACCGTCTTGCCGTCGACAGGCGGCGCCGGTGCGCGGGCGCGGCCGTGGATCTGGCTGGCCGCCTGGGTCGTCAGCGTAGCGCTTGCGAGCGGCTTACTCGCTGCGGGGGTCCGTCGGTCGTAGCTGCGGCTGCTGAGGCGGACGGGGCCTATGGCGGTGCCAAACGCGCGCTCCTCGCGGTTTCTCTTGTCTTGGTTGGTCCAACTTGACACCGCATCTGCTTTCCCATTGACCGCGCGTGCAACGCTCATTAACGTGGGCTCATTAGATCATGAAGGTTCATGAGTGCACCCACGCGTCGCGTTCGGACGGTCCGAGCGAGCGCGCGGGTGCGGACGTGGTCGCCCAAGGGGCGGAAGGGGGATTGTCGTGGTTGAAACAGGAGAAGACAGGAAGAGGGGATGGCTCACGCGGCTTGCCATCTTGGTGCTGACGGTCGGGGGGATCGGCATGGCGCTGGCGGGGTCGGCGGGTGTGGCCCGCGGCGCCACCGGCGACCAGCTCCGCCAGATCACGGGTGCGACCCCACCGTGCAGCGTGGGTACGGGGTTGGCGTTTGATGGCACGCACCTCATCTTGAGCTGCTGGGGCAGCAACAAGCTGTGGCGCGTCAGCCCGGCAGACGGTTCGCTGATGGACACGCTGACCATCGCCGGCGCCAGCGACCTGCGCGCGATGGCGTGGGACAGCTCGCAGAACAAGCTGTGGGCGTGTAACGGCGGCAGCGCGGTCGTGCTGATCGATACGACGGCGCAGACAAGTGCGCCGGCGTTCACGAGCTCCGGCTGCGTGGACGGACTCGCGTTCGACGGCAGTGACGGCACGATCTGGGCGAGTGGGGACTCTGCGAGCAGCGTCCAGCATTTCAAGACGGACGGGACGGCGCTGGGCAGCTTCTCCGTGAGTGGGAAGCTCGGCAACTGCGGCAACTCCGGCATCGCCGTCGGCGGTGACAAGCTCTATCTTGCGAATGACGGCTGCTCGGAGATCTACCAGTGCACGAAGGACCTCGTGACGTGCACCTTGATGTCGTCGTTCCCGAAGCGCATCGAAGACCTCGAGTGCGACAACGTGACGTTCGCGCCGAAGGGCGCGATCTGGAGCATCGATGCTTACGACCGCATCCTCAACGCGTGGGAGATCCCGGCGGGGACCTGCAGCTTCGGCGGTGGCAACGGCGGGCCTCCGCCGCCATCCGGCTCGCCGGCGCCACCCAAGCCCGTCGCGACGCCGTGTATCCCCGGCATCGTTGAGTCGCGCTGCTTCGACACGGTGCCGGTGGTGAAGGTGACGCCGACGTCTGTGCCGCCGACCGCGGTGCCGACGGTAGCGCCGCCGAAGCCGACGGCCGTCAGCACGGTGCTCGGCGCCGTGGCAACTCCGCGGACCGGGACAGTGATCGCCGCGCCGAACACCGGCACCGGCCACGCGACCGGCGGCGGCCCACTGTCATGGGCGCTGCTGGCGGCGGGCCTGCTGGCCACGGGCGGTGCGGGCGCGCTCGCGCTCGCCAGGCGGCGCCGCTAGGGGCGGCCCGCAACGGAACGATGCGATGACGAGAGAGCCCGGCACGTGCCGGGCTCTCTCGCTGTGACCCGCGCTGGCGCCGCGGCCGGCACGTTGCCCTATGCCCGGGCGAACGAGCATCGCTATAGTGCACCTGATGACCGGCGCGAGCGTCCCCGCCATCGAGCTGCGCGGCGTGGTCAAGGACTACGGCGCCACCCGCGCGCTCCGCGGTATCGACCTCAGCATCGAACCCGGCCAGATCTTCGGCTTCCTCGGCCCCAACGGCGCGGGCAAGACCACGACGGCGCGCATCTTGCTCGATCTGATCAGGCCGACGGCAGGGGTCGCGCGCGTACTGGGGCTCGACTGCCAGCGCGAGTCGATGGCGGTGCGCCGCCGCTCCGGCTATCTGCCCGGCGAGCTGCGGATGTACGACGCCATGCGTGGCAGCGACTTCCTGGACCTCATCGACTCCTTCCGCCCCGAGCGGCGGGACCCGCAGCTTCGGCGCGCGTTGCTCGAGCGCCTCGGCCTCGACCCCACGAGGCCCATCCGGGCGCTGTCGAAGGGCAACAAGCAGAAGCTGGGCCTGGTGCAGGCGCTGATGCACCGGCCTGAGGTGATGATCCTCGACGAGCCGACCAGCGGACTCGACCCGCTGGTGCAGGAGGAGGTCGCGCGCTTGCTGGAAGATGCCGTGCGCGACGGCCGGACGGTGTTCTTCTCGTCCCACGTGCTGCCGGAGGTGGAGCGGCTGAGTCACGCCGTCGCGATCATCCGCGCTGGCGAGATCGTCGCCGTGGAGGACATCGCGCGGCTGAAGTCGCGGTCGGTGCACGTGTTGGAGGTGACGTTCGCTGAACCGCCACCCGCCGACCTCTTCCGCCTGCCGGGCGTCAGCGAGCTGCGGCGGGACGGGCCGACCATTCGCCTGCAGGCCCGCGACGGCCTCGATGCCGTGATCAAGGCGATGGCCCGCTTCCCGGTCGTCGATATGCGGACGGAGCAGCCCAGCCTGGAGGACGTGTTCCTGGCGTACTACGCTGCGCCGGTGTCGCCCGGAGAGGAGCGCCGCGATGTTGCGGTGTAGCGTGCTCACGAAGGTGCTGCGTGAACAGCGGATCCAGGTCGCGGGGTTCGGATTGGCGCTGGCGGTGATCGCCGCGCTCGACGTGTTCATCTGGCCGGCGTACAGAGATCCCTTGCAGAACTTCCAGGTGCCGCCCGCGCTCCAGGCCCTGATCGGCGATCTGAACATCGCCACCGCGCCGGGGTTCCTGGCGTCCGAGTTCTACAGCTGGATCCCGATCCTGCTGATCGTTTTCGCCGTGATCGCCGGCACCGGGGCTATTGCCGGGGAGGAGGGTTCCGGATCGCTCGATCTCCTGCTGGCCCAGCCCGTGTCGCGGCGATCGCTGGTGCTCCAGAAGGTTGCGGCGACGTGCATCGGGTCCGCGCTGATCGTGTCCATAGGCTATCTGGGCTTCCTCGTGTCGATCCCCTTCGTGAGCATCGCAGTGTCGCTCGGCGATGTGGCCATGGCATCGGCGAACATGCTGCCGATCACGCTCTTCTTCTTCGCGCTCTCGCTTTGGCTGGGCGCGGTGTCGCCGTCGCGGGGCATGGCCTCCGGTCTGGCGATCGGCGTGGCCACGGTGAGCTACTTTCTGTATTCGCTGGCGAACGGCGTCCAGGCGCTGCGCTCTGTGCGGTACGCGTCGCCGTTCTACTACTACGGCACAGGCGACGCGCTGGTGCACGGCTTGAACTGGTGGCACATCGGGCTGCTCCTCGGCATCGCCGTGCTGTTCGTCGTCGCGGCGCTGCGCGCGTTCGAGCGGCGCGACGTCGTCACGGGCGGCGCGTCCGACATCGGCCTGACCGGCGTATTACGCCGGATCGTGGCGTAGGGGCGACCGGCCGGTCGCCCCTACGGTGTGCAGAGGCTGTCTCTGCGCGTCGAAGATGCCGCCGTACCTACACTTCGAGCGGCTGGACGCCCGCCGTGCGGCGCTCCGGCGGCAGCGGCTCGGCATCGCCGCGCGGCCCAAGCGCCTGGACGCCGGCGGCGCGCAGCCCTTCGCTCACGCTCGCGTCCGGCATGCTCAGTTCGATCCGGTCGCCGTCGCGTCCGTGCACGAAGAGGCGCACCGGATGGTCGCCCGGATGCGACTTCAGCAGGTCGATCAGCGCATCGAGGCCAGCGCGGTCGGCGTCATGATCGTCGGACTCATGGAGGATGAAGCGGAGCGGTTGAGCGCCGTCTCGCCGGGCTGGCGCCGCCTCGTCACGACCGTCGCCGCGAGGGTGGCCGTTGCCCTTGCCGTTCGTGGCGTCAGGCGATGAGGGTTCCACGCCCCGCGTTCCGCCTCCCGCGTCCGGCTTCCCGTTTCCCGCGCCCCCCTTCCCCGGCCCCGGCGCCGGCGGCGGATCGCGGCGGACGTCGCTCACCGCGAGGCCGGCCGTCGTGCGCAGCGCCTCGCCGAGCCACGCCGGGATCTCGAACTGCTCGTGCGAGATCGTGCCATCGGCCGCCTGCACCAGCGATACCTGCTGCACCGCCGCCTGCAGCCGGTCGCCGCGCTCGCGCACGCGCACCAGCATCAGCAGGATGTTGCCCGATGCCCACAGCGCGCGCGTCGGCTCGTAAACGTCCGGCCAGACCGTCACTTCCGTGCTGCCGGAAAGATCCTCGACCGTGACGGCGAGGAACTGCTTGCCCGCCTTCGTCGCCAGCGTGCGGACACTGTTCACCATGCCGGCGATGACGACTTCGCGGCCGTCCATCTCCGCCGTGATCTCGCTGATCAGCGCGGACGTGTGCCGCGCCAGCGTGACCGCGGCGGATGAGAACGGGTGCTCGGAGACGTACACGCCGAGCAGCTCCTTCTCCCACGACAGCATCTCCGCCTTCGACACGTCGGCGTCGATGAGGTCGAGCGCGGGCAGCGGCGTCGCGACGCTGTCGCCGAACATGTCGAACATCGTCGATTGGCCGGTCTCCTTCAGCTTCGCCTCCCGCTGCGCCAGCGAGACGATGCGGTCCAGGTTGACGAGCAGCGTGCCGCGCGCCGCCAGCGCATCGAGCGCGCCGCACTTCACCAGCGACTCGAGCGCGCGCTTGTTGAGCGCCTTGAGGTCGACGCGCTTCGTGAAGTCTTCGATGTTGGCGAACGGCCCGCTCGCCTCGCGTGCGGCGACGATGCCCTCGGCGGCGCCGAATCCGACGTTCTTCACCGTCGCGAGTCCGTAGCAGATGGCCGGCGCGCCGTCGATCTCCTGCAGCTCGAAGCTGACGCCGCTGCGGTTCACATCAGGCGGACGGACAACGATGCCCAGCCGCACGCACTCGGCGACCGCTTCGGCGATGCGCTCGTGCGCGCCGGCGCTGGCGAGCACGGCGGTCATGTACTCGTGCGGGTAGTTGGCCTTCAGGTAGGCCGTCTGGTAGGCGATGGTGCCGTAGCACGCGGAGTGCGCCTTGTTGAACGCGTACCCGGCGAAGGGCTGGATGAGCTGGAAGATCGCGCTCGCCTCGGCCTCGCTGTAGCCGTTCTGCACGGCGGCGGCGATGAACTTCTCGCCCTCCGCCTTCATGAGCGCGGCGTCCTTCTTCGACATCGCCTTCCGGATCGCATCGGCGTCTTTGAGCTCGTAGCCAGCGAACTTCTGGAGGATGAAGAGCACCTGGTCCTGGTAGGTGATCACCCCGTACGTCTCGTCCAGGATCTCGGCCAGGTCCGGGTGCGGGTACTGGACCAGCGACCGGTCGTGCTTCGACCGGCAGTAGGTGCCGATGTGCTGCATCGGCCCCGGCCGGTACAGCGCCACCAGCGCCATCAGCTCCGCGATGCTGTCCGGCCGCAGCTCCGTGATCAGCCGCCGCATGCCCGGCGACTCCAGCTGGAAGACGCCGAACGTGTCGCCGCGGCTCAGCATCTCGAACGTGGCGCCATCGCCGTCCGGCAGCGCTGCCAGGTCCAGCTTCTCGCCGCGCGTCCGCTCGATGATCTCGACGGCGCGCCCGAGGATCGTCAGGTTTGCCAGGCCCAGGAAGTCCATCTTCAGCAGGCCGATCTCGGCCACCTGCGCCATCGCGTACTGCGTCGTCGGGATCGATGATTCGTCGCCGCGCGTCGGCCGCTGCAGCGGCACCACCTCCGCCAGCGGCTCGCGCGAGATGACGACGCCGGCGGCGTGCGTGCTGGCATGCCGCGCGACGCCCTCGAGCCGTTGCGCCGTATCGACGAGTCGCGACACCTGCGGGTCGATCTCGTACGCGCTCGCCAGCTCCGGGCTCTCCTCCAGTGCGCGGGCCAGCGTCATGTGCAGCGCGTTCGGCACCAGCCGTGCGACGCGGTCGACATCGCCGTAGCTCATGCCCAGCGCGCGCCCGGTGTCGCGGATCGCCGCCTTCGCCCCCATGGTGCCGAAGGTGATGATCTGCGCGACGTGATCGTAGCCGTACTTCTCCGCCACGTAGCGGATCACCTCGTCGCGCCGGTCATCTGGGATGTCCAGGTCGACGTCCGGCGGCTCCTTGCGGTCGACGTGCAGGAACCGCTCGAACACCAGCCGCGACGCCAGCGGGTCGATGAACGTGACGTCCAGCGCGTAAAGGATGATGCTCGCCGCCGCCGAGCCGCGCACGCCAAGCATGATCTGCGCGCGCTTGCAGAACTGCGCGATGTCGTGCACCACCAGGAAGTAGTTGGTGAACCCCGTCTTCTCCACGACGTCCAGTTCGTACTGCAGGCGGGCGCGCACGTCGTCGCCGGCGTGCGGATACTTCAGGCGCAGCCCCTCTCTCGCCAGGTGCGTCAGGTACGCGTGCGGCGTCTGGCCGCCGGGGATCTCCGGCTCTGGCAGGTGCAGCCGCCCGAACTCCAGGTCCAGGTTGCACTGCTCGGCGACCAGCTGCGTGTTCGTGACGGCGGCCGGCAGGTCGTGAAACAGCGCCAGCATCTCCGCTTCGGACTTGACGTAGTACGACGTGTCGTGCATCTTCAGCGCCCGCCGCGGGTCATCGACGGTCGAGTTCGTGCCGATGCACAGCAGCACGTCGTGGATCGCCGCGTCGTCTTGCGCCGTGTAGTGCGAGTCGTTCGTCGCGACCAGTGGGATCTTCGTCCGCGCGGAGAGCGCCACCAGGCCCTTCAGCACGCGCGCGCACTCCGCGTTGATCTCCGGCTCGTCGTGGCGCATGGCTTCCAGGTAGAAGCCGTCGAACACGTCGCCGAAGAACCCGGCCAGCTTCCACGCCTCCTCGTCCCGTCCGTCCGCCAGCAGCCGGTGCATCTCGCCGGAGGGGCAGCCGCTCAGCGCGATCAGCCCCTTCCCGTGCTCCGCCAGCAGCTCCTTGTCCATGCGGGGCTTGTAGTAGAAGCCCTCCAGGTGCGACTTCGTGGAGAGCTGCATCAGGTTGCGGTAGCCCTGCATGTCCTTCGCCAGCAGCGTGAGGTGGAAGTAGTTGTTGGCGCGCGAGTCCGACTTCTTCAGGCGCGAGTCCGGCGCGATGTACGCCTCGATGCCGATGATCGGCTTGATGCCGCGGGCGCGCGCCTCCTTGTAGAAGTCGATCGCCCCGTACAGCGCGCCGTGGTCCGTGATCGCGACGGACTGCTGCCCGATGGCCGCGACGCGGTCCATCACGTCGGGGATGCGGCTGAGCCCGTCGAGCAGGCTGAACTCCGTGTGAAGGTGCAGATGGGTGAACATATGTGCGTCCTGCCGCACTCTAGCAAAGCGGACGCGTGAGCGGGCGCCGCTTATGTCGGCTCACCCCTCCGATTCTGCGCGAGTCTCGCGGTCTGCGACGCTACCGCGCCAGCGCCGCGCTCGCCGTCTCGATCCGGTCGAGGATCTGTTGCGCTTCCGGGGGATCTGCGAGGCGTGGCTGGTACTGATCGTGGATGTGGATGGCGATGTAGCGCGTCGAGGTCAGCCGCGTGCCGGCGAACGTGACCGCCAGGAGCGCACCCTGCTGCGTCTCCAGCGACCACGACTGGTCGAACACGAAGTTGCCCAATGCGTACGCCACGAACGTCCGGCCAATCTGCTCGTGCGCCTGCACCCAGTGCGGGTGGTTCCCGACGACCATGTCCGCCCCGGCCGCTGCGGCCGCCCGCGCGAACTCCCGCTGCCGTGCCGATGGCGCCGCCGTGTACTCGATGCCCCAGTGCGGCACGATGATCACCACGTTCGCCACCTTGCGCGCGTTCGCCACGTCTTCGGCGATCGTCGCCGGGTCGAGCGGCGCCGCGCCGGCGCCCGTCGCCGTCGCGTGGTAGTACGGCGCGATGTCGTCGTACGCGAGGAACGCGAAGTACACCCCGTTGCGCTCGATGACCGCGGGCGCCCTCGCTTCGAAGAGGTTGCGGCCGGTGCCGACGGGCTTGATGCCGGCCGCGCGCAGGTTCGCGTCCGTCTGGAACATCGCCTTGTCGCCGCAAGAGGCGATGCCGCAGTCCTTGATGTGGTTGGCGGCGTGCGCGATCACGTCGTATCCGGCGTACGCGAAGCCGCCGATGGCGGCCGCCGGCGCCGCCAGGCTGAACGTCGGTGTGCACCCGAACGGCGTCCCCGCGTCCGACGCCGTCGCGTCCAGCGACCCAACCGTGATGTCGGCCGTCGAGAGCAGGTCGTGCAGCGGCTGGAACGGCAGCGTGAAGTCGCCGCCAAGGTCGCTGATTCTCTGCAGTGTGCAGCGCGCCGGGATCAGGTCGCCGGTGAACAGCAGCGTCGTGACCGGCTCAACCGTCGGCGCTGGCGCGGTGGTGGCGGGCGGCTCCGGCGTGGCGGTGGCGGGTGCTGGTCGCACGGCGCTCCCGCTGGTGCACGCGACGCCCAGCGCCATCGCCACGACGATCGCCATCGGCAACCGCAGCGCGCGCCCCGCGGAGAAACGATCTGGCACGTAGCCAGTGTACTGGTGATGGTTGCCGGCGTGCGGGTGGCTGGTGAGTAGGTCCTAGGTTCTTGGTTCCAACAGCCAGCGCGTCGCCTACACCCCCGCGTAGGAGTGCAGCCCGGACACCCAGAGGTTCACCGCGAAGTACGTGAACAACACCCCCACGTACCCCACGATCAGGATCGCCGCCGCGCGCTTCCCCCGCCAGCCGCGCAGGCCCCGCGCGTGCAGGTAGCCCGCGTAGATCAGCCACGTCACCAGCGCCGACGTCTCCTTCGGGTCCCAGCCCCAGTAGCGGCCCCACGCCGAGTTCGCCCACCAGGCTCCGAGCGCGATGCCGAACGCCAGCATCGGGAATCCCACGAGGACCGACTTGTGCGCGATCTCCTCGAGTGCCTTCGCCGAGGGCAGACGCCGGAACCGCCGCCTGCCGTCCTGCACGAAGTACAGCACCGCCGCGCCGAACGACACCGACAGCGCGCTATACGACAGCATCATCATGCCCACGTGGATCGCCAGGATGCGGTTCGCCTGCAGCGCCGGGATGAGCGGTGACACCTGCTCCGGGAAGAAGAGCCACGAGATCGTGAACAGTGCCGCGATCCCGGGGAACAGCACCGCGCCCAGCGAACGCTGCCGGTACACCCGCTCGAAGATCACGTAGAACAGCGTGCTGCCCCACCCCAGCGCGATCGTATATTCGTACATGTTCGCGTAGGGCGGATGGCCGGTCGTGGCCCACCGGAACGCCAGCGAGAGCGTCAGCGCGGCCAGCGTCAGCCAGCTCGCCAGGGTGGCCAGCGGGCCGAGGAACGCCGGCGGCTCGCGCGTCGAGGCGATCGTCATCGTCGTGCCCGCGGTTGTCTCGGCAGTACCGTAGGCGACGCGCGGCCACAGTGGTTGGGCAAGGTACGCGACGGCTGCGACGATCGCCAGCGCGTAGCCGGCCATGAAGAAGTCGTACGCCAGCCGCTCCATCTCCCTGCCCCTCTACCCTCCCCGCCTCGCTGGCGGCGTGCCCGGCGCTCCCGGCGGCCGGCGGAACTCGATCCGCCGGAACGATTCCGCGTACTCGTAGCCCGTGCGCTTCTTCGTTTCGCGCCGGCGCCTGGGGTCGCCGGCCCAGTTCTTCAGGATCTCCTCGCGCGTACGGCCGTCGATCTGGCTCGTGTGGCAGACGATGGCGTCCGCCTTCCGCTCCAGGTACGGGCCTATGTCAACATGGTAGTCAGGGTCCTGCGCCCCGGCAAGCAGCAGCTCCGCCGTCCGATGCGGACCGATCCCCTCCCGGCCCAAGTGCGCGTAGTACAGCGGGTCGTGCGCCGCCGGGAACAGCGCGTCGCGCACCACCCGGCCGATGACGCGGTGGTCGGTGTGGTTGAATCCGGGGCGGTAGCCGTCCCACGTGATCATCAGGTCCGGCTTCAACGAACGGATCAGCTTGACCACCTGGCCGCGCAGTTCGTGTGTTTCCTCAAGGAATCCGTCCGGCATCCCCCAGAAGACCACGCGCGCGAGCCCCAGCACCTTCGCCGCGGCGCGCTGCTCCGCCTCCCGCATTGCCGCCAACTCCTGCGGTCGCAGCGACTCGTCGCGTGTGCCCTTGTCACCGCTCGTGGCGACGCACAGCGTGACGCGCAGCCCCATGTCGCACAACTTCGCGATGGTGCCGCCGGCCAGGAACTCCGCATCGTCGGGGTGCGCCGTGACGACGAGAGCGCGCTCGTACGTCGCCCACTTCTGCTCGACGCTGGGCTCCTTCGCCTTGCCCCGCGCGGCGCCCGGGCGTCTCGTCGCTGTGACCATGACTCGCCTCGGCAAGCGTGCACGCCCGGCAGGCCCTGCGCCTACCGGTGTTGCTCCCGCCGCCGATCGTAGCAGAGCGGCGCGCCATGGGTCGAACCGGCGTCCGGCGCTACCCGGCCGCGGTCGCCGGATGCGCCAGCGGCGCACCCTCGCCGAACGCCAGCGCGTGGAAGCGCTCGCCGATGCGCTGGTAGCCCGCCGCGTTGGGGTGTAACCCGTCCGCCAGGTCCGCGACGTCCGTTTCGCCGAACAGCCGCAGCCCGTCGAGGTAGTGCAGGTTCACGTCGCCCGCCGCCCGCCGCCGCTCGATCACATCGGCCATGATCTGGCGGATGCGCCGCAGCGCGAGCGCGCCGCCGCGCAGTGCCTCCGGGCGTTCGACGTTACGCCAGCGGTTGTCTGCTCCCAGCGTGCTGGGCCCGGGATCGTCCTCGCCCGCCGGGAAGATGACCGGCGAGACGACCAGCAGCGGCGTCTCGGCGTGCCCCTCGCGCACGGTGTCCAGGAAGCCGTGCAGCGCCGGCCCGAACGTCCGCTCCTTCAGCGAGTCCACGTTGACCACGTTGATCCCCGCCTTCACGCTGATCACGTCCGCCGGAAGATCGCGGATCGTGCGCGCGGCGAACTGGTCGAGGTGGCAGCTTCCCCACAGGCCCAGCGGCTGCAGGGCCACGCCCGCGAGCCGCGCGGTGACCGCCGGCCAGATCCCCGTCGGCCCTTCCGCCTCCCAGCAGTGGCTGATTGAACTCCCGTAGTGCACCCAGCGTCGGCGTGCATCCGGTGCGGGTGGCCCCACCGAGGCGCCGTCCGGCACGCGCAGCGCGCGCAGCTCTACCGTCGCCGACTGTGGCAACCACAGCTCGATCCGCTTGCTCCCCGATCCCAGCCCCTCGAATCGCACGGTCGCAGGCGCGCCCGGGACGAAGCTGAAGCTGAACGTCGTCAGGTCGATCGCGATGATGTTGCGGTCCCCCGTCGCAAGCCGCGCCGCGAGCGACCCATCGATGACGAGGTCGAACGCCGCCGATGCGAGTGGCAAGGTTCCGACCTGGAGCGACGTGAGCATCGCCTCCAGCTCGATCGCGTCGGCGTCGGTCACGAACTCCAGGCGCACGCCTGACGGCATGGCGACCACCGCCGCGAGCAGCGGGTCGACGACCTGTGGCCGTGTCCACGCCGGTAGCCGCCGCGGGACGATGCCGGTCGGCAGCCGGTCGAAGTCCAGCGCGCCGGTGATCCGCACGGCTCCGCCTTCAAGCTCGATCGCGCGCACGCAGCCTCCGTTCTGGTCAGGG
>DASQHL010000013.1:0-4501 GCA_035632115.1 Dehalococcoidia bacterium
ACGCCCACCGCCCGATGTCCAGCTGGTCCGCGCTCGTCGGCGCCACCACCGCCCCCGTCAGCGCCACGCTGCCGCTCGCCACCCCGTTCACGTAGATCGTCAGCGTGCTCCCGTTGTACACCCCCGCCACGTGCTGCCACGCTCCCTGCACCGGCGCCACGCTCGATTCCACCCAGCTCCGGTTCGCCGTCGTCTGCACCGCGAACTCAAACGTGCTGTCCGTCTGCGAATGTTGCAGCCAGAACTGCCCCGTGTCCGCCGCCACCGAAGAGTTGTTCGAGACGATGTTCGCCCAGTTGTTCCCCGTCGCCGGGTTCACGCCCCAGCGCACCCACGCCATCACCGTGAGCCCGCTCCCGAAGCTCAGCTGCGGTGCCCCCAGCGAGAGGTACCCCGTGCTGCCGTTGAACCCCGTCGCGTACCGGCACGTCCCCGGCGTGCCCGCGATCGCCGGCGTCGCGTTCGATGTCGTGACGCCGCCCACGCTCGTGCCGTTGTAGCCGTTGCCGCTCGCGTCCAGCACCTCCCCCGGTGTGCCGTTGTACGACACCGATTCCATCGCGTAGTACGCCGCCATCCCTCCCGGCACCGGCGGCGTCGCCGTCGGGGTGTTCGTGGGGCCGTTCGTGATCCCAAGCGCGTAGATGTTGCTGTTCGTCGACCCTTGAATGATCCGGCCGCCCCCGATGGCCGGCGGGCCGAAGATCTGGCTCCCGGTGGCGTAGCTCGACAGGAGCGCGCCCGTCGCTGCGGACCGGACTTCGATGTTGGAGCCACCGCCGTCAACGACGATGCCGTTGGAGTAGGCAAGCGCAGCGAGGATGAGCCCTGTGCCCTGCTCCCAGAGGAACGTGCCATCCGAGGGCCTCACGGCGCGGACGGAGCTGGTCACAGCGACGCCGTTGATCGTCGTATTGCCTCCTGCGACGTACAGGGTCGTGCCATCGAACGCCATGTTCGAGACGCTGCCCTCGCCGTACTGCGGCGTGGCGCCGCCAACGGCAATGAGCTTCTCCCACACCGGACCGGCGGCGAGATTGTTGCGGTCGAGGACGTAGAGATAGCCGTCCTTATTGATCGAGCCGACGAGCTGGCGGTTCGACGCGTCGGTGAAGAGGAGCGGAGAGACGCCCCAGTCCGAATCGTTCACGGCCTGGTTGATCGGGATCTGCCAGGAACTCTTGAGCGCGAGGGTCGACGCGTCAAGTGCCACGATCGCATCCGCGAGCGGCTGGGTGGTGATCGGCTGCGTCCCCTCCGTGCCGGTTGTGACGAAGACGGTGTTGGTGGCGGGGTCGACGCTGGGAGAGGTCCAGACGGCACCACCAACCTGGCCGTTGGGGACGAAGTTGAACGTGTCCACGATAGCGTGGGTCGAGAGATCGACGCGCAGGAGCTGGCCCTGGACGAGCGGGTTGTCGCAGTTGCTGGCAATCCCGATATAGGCAGAGCCGTTGTAAATGAGGGGGCTGGACCAATTGTAGTGGCCGCCGGCGGCGCTGTTGTCGCCGGTCGGTACGGTCCAGAGAACCGCGCCGGTGCCGGCATCGAGGGCATACCAATTCGAATCGCCGCCGCCGACGTAGACGACGCCGTTCGCGACCGCCGGGCTGGAGGTGACGCCCATGTTGTTCGTGCCGTGGCAACCGGTGACGGAGGTCAGGCCAAGGAATTGCCGCCAGAGCTGTGCACCAGTGGTGACGTTGATGGCGTACAGGTAGCCGTCCCAGGAGCCGATGTAGGCGGTATTGCCGACGATCGCGGCGCCGCCGGCGATGACACCGCCGGTCGGGAGGGTCCAGACGTTGGAGAGCTGGGCGGCGTTGGCGGTGGAGATGGTGGTGTCGGAGCCGGCGCCGGTGCGGGCGGTGTCGTGCATGAAGGTGGGCCAGTCTGTAGTGGCGGCGGAAGCGTCCCCATGTGAACGCGCGAACGGGAGGACGGAGATGAGCGCCGCCACGGCGAGCGCGAAGGGGACAAGACGAGACATCGGGCCCACCACCTTCAACGAGCGAATCGTCGGCGATACAGCGCCGCCGGCGCGACACGGCACGGCGCGTGCGCAAGAACCGGCGGGGTTGAACGAGACGGAGGGGCGCGCGCGCCGCTGCGTCCACAGGGGATATCGCATCGTAGCCGCGGGCGTTGCGCGCCGACAACCGGCAGGTTTACACGCACGCTTGAGATTGGAGGGAATTAAGGTTTCGACGCGGGGTGCCGCCAGCCAGGTCAGACGTGGCGCCAGCCGGCCACTCGGCCCCGGCGATTACTCATACCAAACTCCAGGGCGACGGTGAATCTGGCGATGGTGCCGAATCGCGCATGTTCACACCAAAGCTTGCCATTGTGAGATCCACATCTTCGCGAGCGACCGAGACAGTTAGCAACGTGTTAGGTTTCTCTTCACCCCGCAGAAGCGTAACGAGGCGCGCGCATCGGTGTGCGGTAGGATCATGCGTTACATCGGAGGCATACTCGTACGTCACGGGCCGGGGATTGGCGTGGCCGCGGTCATGGCAGCCGTCGTGGCGGGACCGCGCTGGTGGCTCCTCGGTACGTCCGCGCCGGGCGGGGCACGCGTGCCGATCAGCCCCTGGGGCGCGTCGAACATCGGGCTTGACGAATCACTGTACGGCGCGAGCCTCCGTGAGGCCTACGATGGCGTGCCCTCGCTCCTCACGCGCTACACGGGACTGAGCAACCGTGCTCCGGCGCTGCCGGGGGCGTTCTGGGTACAGGTGGACGGCCTGCTCGGGCGGTTCACGGGCGGACCGTTCCACGCGCAAGCGATCACGTTCACGATCGCGACGGTCGCGACGATGCTGCTCCTGTACGTCCTGGCGCTGGAGATCTCCGGATCGCGGCTGATCGCCATGGCGGCGGTCCCAAGCGCGCTGGTGTTCGGGGAGGTGTTCCAACAGGTGGGAAGTTCGATCCCGCTGGCGCACTTCTCGCTGTGGCGGCCGGTGCTGCAGATCGACCCGGGCCGCAGCTTTCACCCCTGGTATCGCTTCATCGCGCCGAGCATGGTGCTGGCGCCGTTCTTCGGGAGCGTGATCGCCATTCCGCGGGCCATTGAGACCGGGATGAGGCGCTGGATGTTGTGCGCCTCCGCGGCGCTGGCCCTAGTCATCTACTCGTATCTCTTCTACTGGATCGCGTTGGCTCTGGCGCTTGGCTGGTGGGGGCTGACCTTGCTGATGCGACGAGACGCCGCCGCGGCTGGGCGCCTCGCGGCGTTGACCATCATCGCAGGGGTGCTGGCGCTGCCAGAACTTATCGCGCGGCTGGCCGCTGGAGCGTCGCTTTCAGCGGACGCACGCGCACGGATCGGCGTCCATCACCTGCAAGTCAACGCGTCGCTGGCGAGCTCGAGCGGCCGGCTCGCCCTGTTCTGCCTCCCGATCGTGTATCTGCTTGTGCGCGAGCGAGACGAGCGTCGCCGGTTCTACGTGGCGCTGCTGCTGAGCCCGCTGATCCTTGCGCCGTTCGAGGGGGTGCTGCCGCAGCCGGACCACTTCCTCAGCCTGGTATGGCCCCCGTTCGCGGTGCCCGCACTGCTGGCGGCCGGTTCGGTCGTCCTGCAGACGCTTCGGCGCCACTACGCGACGGCCGGCGGAGCGGCCGTGATGCTGCTCGCCGTCTTGGCGGTGTCACACACCACTGTGATCCAGGCGCGCGCGCTGCAGGCAGTGAATCCGAGCTTCGCGGTGAGCAGTGACGAGGACGCCGCCCTGTCCTGGTTACGCACTCAAGCGGTTCGCGGAGCGGTGGTCGTGAGCCCGAGCGTGATCACCAACATCCTGGTCGCTTCGCTGACGCCAGCGCCGCGATACGTGAAGGACGGCTTCGTGACGTCACCATCCGACGCGGAACTGGTGGACCGCTTTCTCCGCGCGGAAGCGGCGTATGGCTTCAACGCCGATGATGCACTTGGCCGGCTCGTGCCGGTGAATCGGCCGCTCGCGGCGGGAACCGCGGCGACCCTGCAGCGCTCGGTCGAGAAAGGCGCAGCGTTCTACCTCCTGAACGATGAGGTCTCCGTGCCCGGGAGCGTCGCACAGCGCATCGACGGGTGGCGATCGCAGTACCTGGCACTCGTTGCGGAGCGCGATGTGCTGCGGGCGTATCGTGCCGACTACCTGTACTGCGGGCCGCGGGAACGTCTCTGGACGGCGTCCGCGGCGGCTCGAGGCACGATGGTACGATTGGTATTCAGGCGGGCGACGGTCGCGATCTATCAGCGGACAAGCCCGAGCGATCCGGCGGCCATGGAGTTCAAGGGGTGCGACGGATGACCCGGGCTTCAGCGCCGGCTCGGACGCGGAGCGGAACGCCCGTGCGATCTACGGTGCGGTGCAGGGGTGGGTGGCGTTCATTGCCGCAGCGATGTCGGCGGCGGTGAGCGCCTGGTCGTAGATCCGCACCTCGTCCACGTCGCCGCTGAACGACCGGTAGACCTGGCTGTTGAAGGCCCAGCGGCCAATGTCGAGCTCGAACT
>DASQHL010000014.1:0-1797 GCA_035632115.1 Dehalococcoidia bacterium
GTCGCTCGAGCGTCCAGCACGAGGTGCCGGCCCGTCGAAAACGTCTGGGTGGCGACCAGGGCGGCGAGCAAAGCGACCGGGATCAGCGGCACCGTCCGCTGGATGCGCCTGTCCTGCAGCCAGCCCTGCGGGAGGGAAAGCCCGGCAAGCTTCAGCGCGTAGCAGGCCGCGCTTGCTGCGAGCAACCCGGCCCACATCACGGCCGCGGCCTCGTCGCTCCGTAGGCGGCCACGAGCAGCGCAATCACGAGCAGCGGCACCCCGGCCGGCACGAACGGCAGCAGCACCAGCGAGACAGCTCCCGCCGCCAGTGCGATTGCGAACGGCTCGCGTGCGCGAAGGCGCGGAGCGAGCAGCGCAAGGAAGGCAGCCGGAGGTGCTGCGTCCAGGCCGAGCACCCTGGGATTGGGGAGAGCGTGAGTCGCGAGGGCCCCGATCAACGTACCGAGGTTCCACAGCGTGAAGACCGAGAACGCCGTCGCCCAAAAGGCGTAGCGGCTCATCGGCGCCGCGTCACGCGCGATCGCCATCGCCGTCGTCTCGTCGATCACGAAATGAGATGCAGCCGGTCGTCGCCACCCGCGAAGGTCGAGCAGGGATGACAGGCGCAGCCCGTAGAGCGCGTTGCGCGATCCGAGCAGCGCCGCGGTGATCGCCCCTGCCCAGACGCCGCCTCCCGCGCCCACCACACCGACGAGCGCGAACTGTGAGGCCCCGGTGAACATGAGGATCGAGAGCGCGCAGGTCTGCAGGAGCGAAAGGCCTGCCGCGGTTGAGATGGCTCCGAACGAAAGCGCGTAGGCGCCCGTCGCGAGCCCGATTCCGATCGCGTCGCGAAGGATGCCACGCCGGGCATCATCGATCACGCCCGTATCCCTGGTCCTCTCCGCGATGGGGAGAGGTTAGCTGGCGCTAATGCGTGATCGCTGCGCCTGTGGCCGACATCACCCACCACAGCGCTCCGAAGCCGTTGACGCCCTGGCCCGTCGTGTCGCCGGGAGCCTTGTCCTGGATGAAGTAGTAAAGCGGGTGGCCGGCGTACGTCACCTCCACCTTGCCGTCAGTGCGCGTGGTGGTTCCGAGCAGCGATTGGTCGGCGCCGGTGCCGGCCTGGGGCGCACCGGTCGTCAGCACCGGGGGCCACACCGCAGCGCAGCTCGAGTAGCAGGTGGAGCTCGTGCCTGTGTCTGCCACGAACAGGTACACGGTGATTCCCTTGCCGTCGACCAGGATCGGGCCGAGCTTGGAGTTGTTCGCGACCGCGATCGTCGCCGCCGCTGAAGCGGCGCTTGGCGACGGACTGGTCGCTGCGGCGGATGGGCTGGAGGAACCTGATGACGACGTGTCGCCGCAGGCGGTGGCGATCAGAGTCAGCGCGAAGACCGCCGGGGCGACGTAGAAACGCAATTTCATGCAGGTCGATACAGAGGGGGGTTACGTCATCCGGCGGTTCGCGCTCCCGCGATTATTCAGGCGTTACGTAGGCAGCGGTCAACCCTCCGTCGACCAGGAACGTCGAGCCGTTGACGTAGCTCGATTCGTCGCTCGCCAGGAACAAAGCCGCGTTGGCGATCTCGCGTGCCCTCGCCAGGCGTCCCATGGGGAGATGCACGCGACGCCGCTCGTACGCGCCGGGGGTCTCCGAGAACAGCCGCATCAAAAGGGGCGTCTCGACGGGACCCGGGCAAAGCGCGTTGACTCGCACCCCCTGGCGCGCGAACTGGACAGACAGCTCGCGGCTCATCGACAGCACCGCGCCCTTGGACGCCGTGTAGGCGATCTGAGATGTGGCCGCGCC
>DASQHL010000015.1:0-13691 GCA_035632115.1 Dehalococcoidia bacterium
CGCCTCCCGGAGTTCATCGCCGCCCGCCGCCGCATCGCCTCCATCTACGATCGCTCACTCCCGGCGCTCGGCATCACGCCGCTCGCAGTCCCCGCCTCCGTCGTCAGCAACTACTACAAGTACATCGCCATGCCGCCCGCCGGCGTCGACCGCACCGTCCTCAAGAAGCGGCTACGCGGAACCTACGACGTCGGCCTGAGCGGCGAAGTCTACGAGGCTCCCTGCCACCTGCAGCCGGTCTTCGGGCCGCTGCCGCCGGGCACCCTGCCCGTCGCCGAGGAGCTGTGCGCGCGCCACATCTGCTTGCCCGTCTCGGCCGTCATGTCGGACGAAGACGCCGAGTACGTCGTTGAGTCCCTTGCTGCCGCACTCGCCGATGAGCGCGTCCCCGTGGAGGCCCGGTCATGAAAGTCGCCGTCACGGGCGGCTGCGGATTCATCGGGTCCCACGTCGTCGACAAGCTCCTTGCCGAACAGCTCGATGTCCGCGTGCTGGACAGTGTTGGTACGCCACACCGCGACGACGTCGAGCATCTGCGCGTCGACATCATGGATCAGTCCGCGCTCGACGACGCCACCCGCGGCGTCGATGTTATCTACCACCTCGCCGCATTCGCCGATGTGAACAACGTTGCCGCGGATCCCACGGGCGCCGTCGCGCTGAATGTGCTGGGCACGGCAAACGTGCTCGAAGCAGCGCGCCGCAACGCCCTGAGGCGCGTCGTCCTCGCCAGCACCGTCTGGGTTTACGGCGCCGCCCGCGAAGCACAGGTCGATGAAACGACTACCTTCGATGTCGCCTCCACCGGCCATGTCTACACCAGCACCAAGCTCGCGGCCGAAATGCTCTGCCACGACTACCAGACCCTCTACGGCGTGCCGTTCACGGTGCTCCGCTACGGTATCCCCTACGGGCCGCGCATGCGCCCGTCCTTGGTCATCCCCATCTTCATGCGCAAAGCGCTCGCCGGCGAGCCGCTCACCGTCGCCGGCGACGGCAGCCAGCACCGTAAGTTCGTCTACGTCGAAGACCTCGCCGATGCCCACGTGCTCGCCCTCGCTCCCGAAGCTGAGAATCAGACCTACAACATCGACGGCAGCGACGAGGTGACGATCCTTCGCATCGCCCAGACCGTCACGAGGCTGCTCGGCGGCAAGGGCGTCGAGTTCGTCCCGGCCCGCGCCGGCGACTACGCCGGCAAGCACGTGTCCTCTACCAAGGCCGCCCGCGAGATCGGCTGGACGCCAAAGGTCGATTTCGAGACCGGCATGGAGCGCACCGTCGCATGGTTCCTGGAGGAACAGGGGCACCGCGTCTTGAACAACGTATGATCGAGAGTCCCGCCCGCACCATCGGCACCGCCGTGCCCGACCGCAAGGGCCAGCCCCGGCTCATCGCCGTCATGCCCGCCTTCAACGAAGCGTCCACCATCGTCGGTGTGCTCGATCATCTCTACCCCATGGTGGACCGCCTGCTCATCGTCGATGATGGCTCAGTCGATAACACCCGCGAGGCTGTCTTCGAGTGGCTCGCCGACAAGCCCCACGCGCACCTCATCTCGTTCAACAAGAACCGCGGCATGTCCGCCGCCTACTACGAAGCCTTCCTCCACCTCGGCCGCATGGCCGCCACCGGGAAGATCGGCAAGGACGACGTCGTCCTCACCGTCGATGCCGACGGCCAGCACGATCCCGCCAGCATCGACCTCCTCCTTCGGCCAATCGCCGAAGGCGCGGACGCCGTCATCGCCCGCCGCGACTTCCGCCTCTACCCGCTCTACAAGCGCCTGGGCAACTGGATCATGTCCGCCTGGGCTTCAATCTGGGGCGGCCGCCGCTTCCGCGATGTCGAGTCCGGCTTCCGTGCCTTCCGTGTCGGTGCGCTGCTCGACGCCCTCCAGTACTACAAGGGCTACAAGTACAGCGAGACCGTCGAAATCGCCGTCATCCTCCCGCGCCTCGGCTACACCGTCCACGACAGTACGCTCGTCGATATCCCCGTCTTCCGCTCGCGCACTCGCCTGAAGGACGTCATCATCGATCTCGTCGCCATGCCCTGCGCCTGGTGGCGCGTGGTCGCCGCGCGTCGGCTCCCGGCTGGCGTCCCGACTTGGTTCGCCTACTGGGTGTTGCCGCTCTTTTTCCTGGCCGCGGCCGGGGTCCTGCTTCGGATGCTGACACGCGCCATCTACCTCGGCGACGACACCATCAACAACTACGTCCACGTCTGGTATATCAGCGATCGGATCTTTCACGCCGGCCAGATCCCCCTCCACATCGCCGGCCTTGATGGCGGGCGCGCATTCGCCTTCCCCTACGGCCTCACGCCGTGGCTGGTCAACGCGCTCGTCTTCCCGCTCCTCGGCAACTGGTCTGTCACGCTGTTCCTCGTCCTCGGCGGTCTTGCTGCCACCGCCGCCGCGCTCGTCGTTCGGCCCGACATGCGCGACCCCTGGCTCCTGGTGCCTTTCCTCGCGAACCCCTTCCTCATCGATGCGCTCGGTAGCGGCCAGGACGCATTTCTCTGGTCTGCCGCTGGCTTCTTTATCTTCGTCTGGTCCGTCGAGCGCCGGCGGTGGCCGGTGAGCGCCGCCGCGCTCTGGTTCACCGCATCGACGCATCCCATCGAGGGTGGTATGGCGGTGGCGGCGTACCTCATCTGGCACGCGATCCGTCATCGCGAGGATCTTGTCCCGCTTGCCGCCGTGTCCGCCCTCGCCCTGCCGTTCCTCCTGCCTTCCATCTACTTCGCCCTCGCCACGCCCGCGCTCCACGAGACGGGCACCGGCACCCTCACCTTCTCCGTGCTCCAGGACCTTCCCCGCCGCGGCAGCGTGCTCGCGGCGCCATTCCTGCTCACCTGGGGCGCGCCGTTCCTTCGGCGCCACTACCGGCCGCTCGGCGCCGCCTTCACCCTTGCCGCGGTCCCGACCATCCTCCTGAGCGCGGGCGCCCTCGCCGGCATGCCCGTCGTCGGCTATCTCAGCGGACAGGGCAGCTACGCAGGCTTGGTCTCCCCCGCCTCCGACTTCTACAGCGGCTACTTGGCCTCCGGCGATTTCCGTCCTGGCCTCGTCTATCGCGTCCTCAGCCCCAACCAGAAAGAACAGGGCGCCTACTACCTCATCCGTCACGGCGGCGTCCTCGCGAACGAGCTCTTCAGCGAAAGCCAGGCCCGCCATAGCTGGAGCGAACGCGGCTACCAGTGCTACCTCGCCGCAAAGCACGTCGATCGCGTCGTCGTCGAGCGCGGATACCACCACCAGTTCCGCACCAACGAACAGTTGATCCTGAACGCCCTCGTGACGCGTGGACTTGCGACGCTCACCTACGGCGGCGCTGGTGACCACATCGCCGTGTACGACGTTGTGCCCTTCCGAAGCGCGATCGCCACGCTGTCCTCCGTCACGGAGTGCAACGGCCTATGAACACGCACGCGCTTCGTGATGCCGCCGCCGGTTCGATGCAGGTCATCCGCCGGACGTGGGCGCTCCTCACGGTTGGCCTCCTGGTCGATGCCGCATTCCTCTTCGTCTTCCTGATCGCGCTGCAGTCGTACCTGCCGGAGTCGCTGCACAAGAGCGCCGCCATCGCCGGATACGCTCTGGCCGCCTTCGGATTCGCCAAGCTCCTGACGCAGATCGGCGGCGGCTTCGTCTCCGACCGGCTGGGCACCCGCAGCTCCATGCGCATCGGCGTGCTGCTTCTCCTGGTGGCAGACGCGTCAATCTGGCCTCTCGCGCACGTCGCCCCTTGGCTGATCCTCGTCTCTGGCGCGGTGGAGGGCCTCGGATCCTCGGTGATCTGGCCCGCGATCTACTCCGCCGGCTCGGCGCGCGTGCCCATCGGTCAGCGCGGCCGGTTCACCTCCCTCCTCACGCTCGCCACCGGCGGGGCGCTGCTGGTCGGTCTGGGCGGCGGTGCCATCCTCAACGCGCGTGTGCCGTTCGACGTCGCCATGATCGCGCCGATCAGCGCGCTCGCGGTCGCCGCCACGCTTGTGCTCGTCACGATCCCCTCCGTCCCGTCCGCCGCCGCCGCGCCGTCGGCACTCCCGCCGCTCGGCCACTTCCGCGCCATGATCACCTCGCGCGAGCGGCTGGCGTTCGCCCTTCTCGTCCTCGCCGAGTCCGCCGCCGTCGGCGCGCTGACCGGTGCCTTCCGAGCCTACGGGCGCGATGTGCTGCATGTGTCGCTCTACCACCAGGCGCTCATGCTCCTGCCGGCTGCCCTCGTCGGTGGCGCGCTGGTCGTGCCCGGTGGCGCGCTCGCCGATCGCCTCGGCAGTCGGAAGGTCATGACCGCCGGCTTCACCGCGAGCGGCATCGGGCTGCTCGTCCTCTCGCGCTGGAGCGGCGCCGCCGTCGTCCTGCCCGTCTCCGCCATCGCCGGCGGCGGATTCGGCCTGGCCATGCCCGCCATCGCCGCCACCATGATGGCGCTCGCCGGCCCCGAAGGCTCGCGCGGCGGCCTCATCGGCTGGTTCATGACCATGGACGGCCTCGGCCACGCCGTCGGCCCCGCCGTCGCAGGCATTATGCTCGCGACCCTTGGCGCGTCGTCCGTCCTGCTCGCCGCTGGCGGGCTGTTCCTGTTCGTCGCGTGCGTGGCGCTCGTCTCGCGCGTCACCCACGCCGCCGCTGCCATCATCGAGGTCGCGGCCGCGCCGTCCGTGAGGTTGATCGGAGGACAATCGTGAAACGCAACGTGCTCGTCACCGGCGGTGCCGGCTTCATCGGCTCGCACGTCGTCGAACACCTGCTGGCAGCCGGTGACGCCGTCCAGGTCGTCGATGACCTGAGCAAGGGCCAGATCGCGAACCTGCCGGACGGCGCACCCGTCCACGTCATCGATATCGCGTCCTCTTCCATCGGTCACCTGCTCCGCCGCACGACATTCGACGCCGTCGTCCACTGCGCCGCCCAGACGAACGTGATGCGCTCGCTCGCTGAGCCCGACCTCGACCGCCGCATCAACATCGAGGGTCTGCGGCATGTCCTCGACGCGGCCGTGAACGCCCGCGTACCGCGGTTCGTCTTCATCTCGTCCGGCGGTGCAGTCTACGGCGAGACGCCCATCCCCGCGTCCGAGTCCACACCTCCCCGCCCGGATAACCCTTACGGCCGCCACAAGCTGGAGGGCGAGGCGATCGTCGCCTCCGCGCCCATCTCGAGCGTGTCCCTCCGCCTCTCCAACGTCTACGGCCGCCGCCAGCGCTCCGACGCCGAGGGCGGTGTGATCAGCATCTTCACAGACCGCATCGCCGCCGGGCTCCCCCTCCAGGTGTACGGCGATGGTGAACAGGTGCGCGACTTTGTCGACGTCGGCGACGTCGTTGCGGCGATCGCCCTCGCGCTCGATGACGCCGCCATGGACGGCGTGTGGAACGTCGGTACGGGCGTCCCCACCAGCGTCAACACGCTCGTCCGTTACCTGCGTGATGCCTTCCCCGGGTCACCGCTGGTTGAGTACCTGCCTGCGCGCCCTGAGGTCCGTCGCTCATGCCTCGACGTCACGAAGCTCTCCGGCACCGGGCGGTGGTCTCCACGCGTGAGCCTCGACGCCGGCGTCCGCGCGCTCGCGGCGTCGGCAATGCCCGCGCGTCGCACGTAGCTTCGCGCGAAGCGGGGCCGTCCCGTGTGGCATGGCGTAGTTCACAGATTATTTACAAAGACTGGAACGTCCCTCTGCCCTTCCGCCGAAGCTGGATCGCGCTTCTTGACAACCCGCCTCCCACGGTTATAATCCGCAGGCACTTCAAACCCCGCCATACGCGATACGCGCCAGGCGCTCTCGGGCACGAGGCCCGCAAAGAGCATAATCACCGCTGCTGAGACGATTCAGGCAGCCAACAGGCTCACATTCATGCTGCGACGCCTTCTCATCCTCCTCGCGGGGAGTTCTCTCGTTGTTGCCTCTGGCGTATCGCCGTTTGGCGGCGCCCCCGGGGTTCACACTGCTCTCGCCGCCCCGGCACAGAACTGGCTCGGGACATACTTCAACAACACGACCCTGAGCGCACCGGCCGCCGTCGTCCGCGACGATGGCCCTGCCCTCGCATTCACCTGGCCCGGCAGCCCGGCGCCGGGCGTCTCCGCCGACTACTTCTCCGCGCGCTGGACGCGCACCTTTACCGTCTCCGCCGGCACCTACACGCTCACCTTCACTCACGACGATGGCGGACGCGTCCTCGTCGATGGCGCGGTCGTGCTCGAACAGTGGTACATGCAGGTGCCGACCACCTATGCTCTGGACGTGAATCTCGCGGCCGGCCAGCACACCATCACCGTCGAGTACTACACCACGTGGGGGACCGCCGTCGCCCAGCTCGATATTTCCGGCCCCTCCCTCGCGCCCGGACTGCCCACGCTCACGCCGACACAGGTATCCGAGGACGGACCCGCTGCGCCCACACCCACGCAGGCTGTCCCGCCAACCAACACGCCCACGCCCGTCGCCGTCGATACGCCCACCGCGACGGTGACCCCGCCTCCGCCGACCGCTACGCCGTCGCCATCACCGACGGTGACGCCACTCGCGCCGACCGCGACGCCGGCCGCCGGTACCCTACAGGCCAGCTCCCTCGTTGGCGACTACTTCAACAACGTCACGCTGTCGCCCCCCGATGTCCTGAAGCGCGACGACGGGATCGCGCTCGACGCACGCTGGACCGCGGCCCCAGCCCCCGGCGTCAACGCCGATTACTTCTCTGTGCGCTGGGGCCAGCTCTTGCTCTCCGGCGGCGGCTCCTATCAACTCGTCCTGACGCACGATGACGGCGCCCGCCTGTTCGTCGACGGCGCCCTCCTCATCGACGATTGGCAGATGCAGGTGCCCGTCACGCGCACGGCTAACGTCACGCTCCCGCCCGGCGAGCATCTTCTGAAGCTCGAGTACTACCACACCTGGGGCGGCGCCGTCGTTTCGCTTGCCATCCGCCTCCCCGATGGCACGCCCGCGCCGGTCACCGCTCTCGGCTCCCCCACGCCGACGGCCACGGCGTCCGCAACGCCATTCCCGTCGAGCCCGACGCCCACCGCCACGGCCGTCGCCGCCACCGCAACCGCTACAGCGAGCGCGACTGCGTCACCGACTGCGCTGCCCGTCGTCCCGGCGCCGACGGCCACGCCAACGGCCACGCCTACCGCCACGAGCCAGCCTGCCACGCCTACGGCCACCACCACCGCGATCCCCACGCCCACCGCCACCCCGCTGCCCGGCACACGCGACAAGACACGCTGGCCCTTTGCAAGCACCAGCATCTGGAACATGCCGATCGGCGCCAACGCCTCCTACGTGCCCGCCGCCATCCGCCCCCGCACGTGGATGACCGTCGATGACGAGTACAGCTTCTACTCCAACCCCGCCGACCCGCTGGTGCCGCTCTACACGAACGGCATCTGGGGCTCGGGCCGCTGCACCACCTCGGTCTTCCGCTACATGGTGAACATTCCCGCCAGCTTCGTTCTGCCCGATGCCCGGGTCGGCTGGTCCCCGAACGCCGTCGCCGCCATCCTTGCACCCGACGGGCGCACCCTCCACCAGATGAGCCCGCTCTCTCGCTGCACCGCCGGGGGCCCTCTCACCGCCGGCTGGGTTTCGCAGGACCAGGACATCTACGGCGACGGCATCCGCGGCGGACACGGCGGATCCGGCCTGTCCAGCCTCGGCGGCTCGATCCGCCTCGGCGAGCTCACCGGGAACACGCCCATACGCCACGCGCTGAAGCTCAACCTCTGGGGCAGCCAGGCCCTCTCGCCGTCCAGCGGCGGCTTCCGCTGGCCCGCCGTGCGCGCCGATTCGTACTACAACAGCCCCGGCAATCCGAACGCCTACAACGGTGCCGTGCCACAGCTCCGGATGGGTGCCCTCCTGGCCATCCCTGCCGGCGTGGATCTGACCACGCTCACCCTGCAGACCCCGGCTGCCCGGAAGCTCGCCTGGACGCTGCAGAACTACGGCGCCTACGTCGTCGATGACACGGCCTGGGACGCGGACGCGCTCGCGGTGCAATCCGGCGTCCGCGAGGAGTTTCGCGCCGCGTACGGCACCGGCATCGAAGGCACCACCGGGCCCTGGCACGACGACATGATGAAGCTCTTGGCGGCGCTGAACGTGGTGGACAACAACAGCGCCGCGAGCGTCGGAGGCGGTGGCGCGCCGCTCCAGCCGCTGGCGCCGCCTATCGGTAACTGATCCCCCGGCTGCCGCCGATGGTCAGAAGTCGCCGCGGTCGTGGCAACGATACCCGACGTGTGGCACGGTTTCGATGGCGAAGCGTTCCGCATGCGCAAGCGCCTTGCGCAAACGTGCGATCTGGATGTCCACCGCCCGCGCCGTCGCTCCAGGCAGGATCAGCAGCGCGTCGCGCGTAAGTACGCGCCCGGGGTCTTCCATTAGTCGCAGCAACATCTCGAATTGGACGAATGTTGCCGGCACGCGCCGGCCATCCACGCGCACGGTCCGCGCATCGACATCCGCCTCGACGTCGCCGCACCGGTACACGCGGTGCGTCCGGAGCCGCCCACGCCGCACGTCAACCGTCATCGTCCTGCCCCCTTCCCCGCCGACGCCAGTTCCGCCGGCGCCCCGGTGCCGCCTCCGTCCCTGCCCAGCACGTACCGGTGGTTCGTCACCGTCACGCGATCCTCGTCGAGCAGCGCGAGCTTTAGCCGCGTCCCGGTCATGTGATGCAACCCGCGCACGAACGGCCACTGCCACCATGCCGTCGGCGATGACCACTCCGGGATGATCAGTTCCACCTGGATGTCCGGATCTGCCGCCAGCACCCCGTGCACGTAGTCCACTAGGTCGCCGATCACGTTGCCGCCTCCGAACTCGCTCTGCAGGCTCACCAGCGGGATCCCAAGGTCATCGAACCCGTACTTGTCCCACTGCCGCCGCAGCACCTCTGATCCGATCGAGCCCGTGTCGATGTGCACTGCTTGCTGCGCCACGCCGCGCCCCGTGGTCTGCACCATCTCGCGCAGCGCCGGCAGGCTGTGCCGGTCCAGGCTGCCAACCGCAAGCACCCGCACCCGTCGTAGCGGCGTCTCCAGGAACCCATCTACATCCAGCTCACCCAGCGCCAGCCGGTCCCGCACCGACTTGTAGTGATGGTGGATGCGGAAGAACACCACCACCAGCGTCGGCACCAGGATCACGGTCACCCATGCGCCCTCTGTGAACTTGGCATACGCGAAGATCACCACCACCACCGCCGTCACCACCGCGCCGATCGCGTTGATCGCCATCTTCCAGCGCCAGCGCGGATCGTGTTCCAGCACCGTTACGATCACGCCCTCCGGCGAATAGCTTGGCACGCGCTCGCCAGGACGCAGCTTGGACGTCTTGCGCCAGCGGATCACCATGCCCGTCTGGCTGATTGCGAACGAGAGGAACACCCCGATCGCGTACAGCGGGATCAGCCGCGTCACGTCAGCCTGGAACACCACGATCAGCAGGCCCGATGCCAGCGACAGCACCGTGATGCCGATCCCGTACACCAGCCGGTTGTCGCGGTCCGTCATCCACTGCGGCAGGAACCCGTCGCCCGCGTGCAGCGCCGCCAGCCGCGGGAAGTCCTGGAACGACGTATTCGCCGCCATCACCAGGATCCCGGCCGTGCCGAAGATCACGGCCACATAGAACGGCGAGTGCGCGCTGAACACGGTGCGCCCCAGCTGCGAGATGACCGTCTCCGATGTGCTCGGCTGCGCGTGCGTCACCAGCGCCAGCCGCGTGATCCCCACGAACATCACCCCCAGCAGCCCGATCATCCAGATCATCGTCGTCGCCGCGTTGCGCGACTTTGGCTCCTCGAACGCCGTGATCCCGTTGCTGATCGCCTCCACGCCCGTCGCCGCCGTGCTCCCGCTGGCGAACGCGCGCAGGATCAGGAACAGCGTCAGGCTCTGCCCCCCCTGGATTACGTTGTGTACGCCCTGCACGTTGTTCAGCCCGCCCGTCATCGATTTGGCGAATCCGACGCCGAGCATCAGCATCGTCGCCGCCAGGAAGAAGTACGTCGGCGCCGCGAACGCCCGCCCGGATTCCCGCACGCCCCGCTTGTTGACGTACCACATGAACCCCAGCACGAGGACGCTCGCGATGATGCGCGCGTCCGTATTGAACGCCGGCACCGACGGCAGGAACTGGTGCATGCCGCTCGCGAGGTTCGCGACCCCCGACGCGATGCTCACCGACACCGTCAGGATGTAGTCCGTCAGCAGCGCCGCCCCTGCCAACTGCGCCACGCCCTCACCGATGTTGTCGCGCGCGACGATGTACGCGCCTCCCCCGTTCGGATAGGCGAAGATCGTCTGCCGGTAGCTCAGCAACAGCACCACGAGCATCCCGACGATCAGCATCGAGATCCACATGCTGTGGAAGAAGTACGCGGCGCCCGCCAGCGCGAGCACCTTCAGGATCTCCTCCGTGGCGTACGCCACCGAGGAGAGCGCGTCGCTGGCGAACACCGGCAGCGCGTACTTCTTCGGCAGCACCTGGTGCGGCAGCTCGCGCCGCCGCAGTGGCCGCCCGAACGGACGCCGGATCACGTCAAGCGCTCCGCTCATGGCCCTGCCCTGTCCACAACGACCTTGCCTGGCGCCCGCCGCAGCAGCTCCCCCACCACCTCGCTGCTCGAACTCGTGCCGTCAGCCGTCCCCTTGTTCGCAACCACGATCAGATTGCTGCCCAGCTCCTCCGCCGTCGCCAGGATCGATGCCGCGATGGTGCGGCCCCGGACCAGCCGCCGCTTGGCCGGCGGGAGCCCGTGCCGTTGCACGATGGCGTCGCCCAGGCTCAGTGCCCGCTCGCCGCGCTTCACGAGGTCACTCGGTGGGTTCCCCAGCGAAAGCGCGTACGGCACGGGCACCACGTGGATCAGTGCGATCTCGGACCGCTGCGCCTCTCCCAGCCGGCACGCCAGCTCCACCGCCCGCGCCGATGTCACGTCGTCGTCCACCGCCACCGCGATCCGGTGCAGCTCCCGCATCGATTGCTCGCTCGACAACAGCGCGCGCCCCAGCGCCGGTGAAAGCTCGCTCGCGCGCCGCCCCAGCTCCACTTCCAGCAGCGACAGGAACCCGTGGATGGTGCCCAGGGCCTCGATGCCGCGTGCTGGACGCGCCAGCCGTGCATCGGGGAGCAGCGCCGCGATCCCGGTTCCCCAGCCACGAAACATCGTCGTGCGCTGCGGCTCCAGCACCAGTGTCGGCTGCGTCAGCCGCGGCAACAGCGGCCGGATATCCGCGCTTGCCAGCAGGCGGCGCGTCGCCTCCAGTGACGCGCTGGTGACCGTCGCCTGCCACGCGTCGATGAGATGCGCCGCATCCGACTCAGCGATGCCAAACGCCTGCATCATCGCCACAGCATCGCGGCGCGGCTCGCCGTCACCGCCGAACCAACCCTGTGCACGCTCGGCTAGCACGCCCTCGACTGGCGTCGCCGCTGAGAAGCTCGGCGGCACGAAGTTGAAGATGATCGCAAGGACGCGGTCCGGCTGCTGGATCGCCGCGTGGACCACCGTATGGCCCGCGTCCGCGACCCCGTACAGGACCGCACGCTCAACGCCTGCCGCATCCGCGACGCGCCACAGGTCGTCGCCGCGCTCCTCCCAGCTCGCCGGCGGCCCGGCCGCCGCTGACGCACCAGCGCCCCGCTGGTCGTACGTCACCAGGTACGAGCCGGCCGCCATCGCGTGCAGGAACTGCCCCTGCCCCGGCGCCGCCTCAATCCCGTCCAGCGTCACCCCGTAGCTCAGCGGGTCGATGATCGCGAGCCCTGCGCCGGGCTGCGCCGCGTACGCCAGCCGCCCCCCGTCACGCGCCTCGGCAAACGCGCGTGGCGGCGTCGGAGCCCCGGTCGCCTCGTGAGCGGCCCCGTCGCCGACTGCCGGCGACGCCGCGGCAACGGCCCCTGCATGGGCGCCCGGACGGCGCCCGTGTCCCCGATGCGCCTCGGTGGCCGTCAACGGCCCACCTCCGCATCCGCCTTCGCCTGTGCGATCA
The DNA here is from genome assembly GCA_035632115.1 of Dehalococcoidia bacterium. Taxonomy (GTDB): domain Bacteria; phylum Chloroflexota; class Dehalococcoidia; order DSTF01; family JACRBR01; genus DASQHL01. The sequence continues at coordinate 12,014 of DASQHL010000015.1, forward strand.
GCGATACGAGAGTCGCCACGGCGATCAGTGGCCCATCATCGATCGACGTAATCGCGCCGCCGAACTCTCTCACTACGCGCGCAATCGCCGCGCGCACCGGCTTCATCGGCGCAACAAGAAGAAAACGCACATGCGGGCACGCCTCCATCATGTCGCGCAGCTCCGCCCCATGTTCCCCGTGCGTGATGAACACGACTGCTGCGTCTGCCTGATCGCTGGCCAGCCGTTGCACCGTGTCGCAGCGCGTCGTTTCGGAGACCGTGATCGTAAAGTCGCCGGTGACCAGCAGCGCGCGCAACATCGGCAGCGTCTCTTCGCACCGACCGACGAGCAGGATCTCCGCCCGTGACATTGGCGCACCCTCATCTTCCGCCGCCCGGCTCGCGCGTCAGCCGGTGTTCCGCCGGCGCGTCCTAAGCCGGTGGCGCGGCCAACGCATCGGGGCGGCACGTCAGTCTAGGAAGCCGGGCATCAGGATGTCGTCAGGGAACTGGCGCAACGTGTCATCAACACGTCAGAAGTCCGGAAGCAACGTCGCCGCCGCGCGCCCGCCACACTCTGCAGGCAACGCGCCCGCCGACTGCATACCGGCGCACCGGTGGCGCCACCCCTGCCCGTGAAACGTCGAGCGCGTCCGCCAGGCGCCTGTAGGCAGAGTCCCGCGTGTGAGCCGGAAACAGCAGTCGCCCGGCTCAGCAGCCAGGCGACGCCCACGGAAAACACTGGCGACCCCGAAGGGATTAGAACCCTCTGTCAGCACCTGAATCTGCGTGACCCGCGGTTGAAGCGCTGGGCCATACCCGTCGTACCCACGTTCTGCCCAAAGTGTCGCACTAGCCGCGACACTAGCCGTTCGAAGAAGCGTGGAGGCGCGCATGAACATGGAGCCGACTCGGCCCAGACGTGACCCCGCGTCTGCCTTTACGGTCGCCCTCAACCTCGGCTGGGGCGTCTGGCCCCCACCAGATGATTCACTGGCAGGAGGTGGTGTTGCCGCCGTGAAGCACCCGACGTGCCACGTTACGACCACCGGCGACTAGGTGTAGTTCCCAAGGACGTCATTGACAGACCCGGCTGACGGGAGAGCGCCCGCCAAGCGCGGTATGTGGGCGACGAGTATTGTAGTCCGCCACGAAGACCGGGAGGGCGTCGCGGCGCTCACGGTTGCTGGTGTAGAGCCGCAGGTGGGCCTATTCGCGCTGCAGCGTCTTGATAAACGCCTCTGCCTTGCCGTTGGTCTGGGGCTGGTACGGTCGCGTGCGGCTGTGGCGGAGCCCCCAGGCGTCGATCACGTCGCGGACGGCGTGCGAGAGGTAGTTCTTGCCGTTGTCCGAGAGGATGCGCTCGACGTGGACATCGAGCGAGCGGAAGGCGTGCAGGGCGCGTTCGAGAAAGGCGGCGGTGGTGTCGCCACGCTCATCCGGCAGCGCCTCGACGTAGGCGTAGCGGCTGTAGCCGTCGACGGCGACGTGCAGGTAATTATGGCCCGGGCGAGCGCCGCTGTGTCGGCCGGCGCCGGTCTCGCGAAACCCGGGCGCGAAGCGCTTGCCGCCGCCATCGGGGACTCGGCCCAAGCGTTTCACATCGAGGTGGACCAGCTCACCTGGTGCCGATTGCACGATGCGGATCACCTGCCTGGTCGTGCGGTCGAGCCGATCGAGCCGGTTGAGGCCCAGCC
>DASQHL010000016.1:0-9436 GCA_035632115.1 Dehalococcoidia bacterium
GGTGGTCGGGGCGATTAGGGACGGGAGGCGCAGATTTCGCGGATGGCTCGGATTAGGGGAGCGGGTGCTGCCGTCCCCAGTGACAAGGACTGATGGCGGCCCACTCGCGAGGGGCGAACGGTGGGCTAGCGTCCCCGAACCTCCTCGGGGCGCGCTAACTCAACGTCGGATTCGACGGACGGGGCAAGCGTCGCAGACGACATCTCGCGAAAATATGCGGTCATTTGGTCAGGGCCGCCGGCGCTCATCGGCCCCACCGTGGTCCTTGCGGCCGCGCGTTGGGCAGACACATACGAGAGTGTCGCGCGCCGGATGAGTTCGGAGAGCGTGAGACCGTGCCCTTCCGCATATCGGTCGACCCGCTCGAAGTCCTCACCCGGGAAGGACACGCTCACGATAGCGCGTGCCTTACGCTTGCGATCGGGCGTCTCGACGCCGTCCCCAAACTCCCAGGTTTCCTCGCTCTGAAGTTCGCTCAGTTCCTTCTTGTCCATTTCGTCTCCTCAGCGGCGGGAAAGCCAGTTCCACTCGTGCGGCTTACAGTACCACGCGGTCACAGGACGCCAGGTCGACGCGTCACGCGTGGGCTCGACGGGGATCGCGATGCAGGCACCGCCATCGTCGACGCCGACGAGGAGGTGCGTAGCGCGACGTTCTTTCCGGTTGCGCGCCACTCGAGGTCGATTATTGAGCACCTGCATTAGTTGCCTCGGCGTCAGACCGTGGGCGGCGATCTCCTCTGCATTCTCGTCGTCGAACGCCGGATCTAGGATTCGAACCGGGGCTCTTGACATTCGCCGGCCCTTACACTACGATCCGTAGTGGTAGCGTAGGATAATTTCGCTACCGGAGCAAGAGGCCTATGAAGACGGAATGGCTGATCCTGGCGGACCACGTGGATGTCGTGGGGAACAAACTCTATCTCAACGGCGGAGGCTGGAGTGTCCTGACGGTCAATTCCGGATTCCCGGTACAGCAGAACCTTGGCGTCGCGGCTGCCTTCAGTGTGCCGTGGAACGAGACAAACCACCGCGCCAATGTGGAGATAGACGTATTAACAGCGGATGGGGTAACCCTCGCGAAAGCGGCGGGGCAACTGGAGGTCGGGCGGCCACCCGGGCTGCCCGCGGGGCAGCCGCAACGGGCTCAGATTGCGGTGAACATGACCCTCTCACTCGACAAACCCGGGACCTACGAGATCATCACGCGGATTGAGGGACAAGAAGACAAGCGCACCCATTTCAACGTAGTACCCGGTCCCATGCTGCTCATGAAGCCGCCGCAGGAGGGAGCAGCGTAGCGATACTCGTCCGCCGGAGGCGACGCGACGGGTTACACACGGACGACGGAGAGGGTGACCTCGTGGCCGTCGATGTTAGCGGTGTCGCTGTGGACGGCGTGTTCGGGGGCGTCGGCGCTCAGTTCGAGGGAGAGCGTCTCCTGGCCGATGTAGGCGGCGTGGCGCTGCATCACTTCGGCGATGGTGGGGTCGCCGGCGAAGTAGGTCTTGATGCGGTCGGCGATCTCGAAGCCGGCGTCCTTGCGCAGGTTCTGGATGCGGTGGACGATCTCGCGGGCGAGGCCTTCGAGCACGAGATCCGGGGTCAGCTCGGTGGAGAGGATCACAACGGCGCCGTTCTCCTCGGCGGAGGCGAAGCCGGGCTTCTCGCGGCCGTTGACGAGCAGTTCCTCCGGGGCGAGGGTCTTGCCGGCGACCTCGACGTGCTCGCCGGCGGCGGCGAGGCGGGCGATGCGGGCCAACTCCGCGTCGGGCATCGATGACAGCGCCTGTGCGATCTGCTGGACGTCGCGGCCGAACTTCTGGCCGAGGAGCTTGAGGTTCGGCTTCACCTCGAAGCGGAGGAAGTCCGTCTCGTCGCGGACGACGCGCAGCTCCTTCACGTTGAGCTCATCGAGGAGCTGGGGTGCGAGGCGCTGGAGCGCGTGCTCTTCCATCCGCGTCGGGAGCTTGACGAAGAGCTCGGAAACGGGCTGGCGGACGCGGAGCTGCGCCTTCGCGCGGGCGGCGCGTCCGAGGGAGGCGACGCGCATGACGAGGCGCGTCTCGTCGGAGAGGGCGCGGTCGATCTTCGCGGGGTCGGCGTGCGGCCAGTCGGTGAGGTGGACGCTGAGGGGGGCCGCACCGTCGAACGAGGCGACGAGGTTCTGGTAGAGCTCCTCGGCGAGAAAGGGGGTAAAGGGGGCGAGGAGTTTCGTGAGCGTGACGAGGCACTCGTAGAGAGTGGCGTAGGCGGCGAGCTTATCGGTATCGCTCTCGGACTTCCAGAAGCGGCGGCGGGAGCGGCGGACGTACCAGTTGGAGAGGTCGTCGACGTACTGCTCGATGAACTTCGTGGCGGAGAGGGCGTCGAAGTCCTGGAGGCGGTCGGTGACGGCGGCGACGAGCTGGTGCAGTTCGGAGAGGGCCCAGCGGTCGAGCTCTGAGTACTGGGGGCCGGTGGCCGGTGGCCGGTGGTCGGTGGCCGGGGACCAGCCGTCGAGGGAGGCGTAGGTGACGAAGAAGGCGTAGGTGTTCCAGAGGGTGAGGAACATGCCGCGGCGGACTTCATCGGCGGGGGTGTAGCCGAAGTTGACGTTGTTGGCGGGGTTCTGGCGGTAGAAGAGCCAGCGCATGACATCGACGCCCATGGTGTCGGCGGCGTCATCGAACCAGATGGCGTTGCCGGCGCTCTTGTGCATCTCGGCGCCGCGCTCGTCGCGGACCATGCCGTGGCCGAGGACGACGCGGAAGGGCGGCGCGCCTTCGAGGGCGGTGGCCATGGTGAGGAGCGAGTAGAACCAGTTGCGGAACTGGCCGGGGAAGGCCTCGGTGATGAAGTGCGCGGGGAACCACTGCGACCAGTGCGCGCGGTCGTGGCGGTAGCCGAGGGTCGAGAAGGGGACGATGCCGGCATCGAGCCAGGGGTTGCCGACGTCGGGGATGCGGGAGACGGGCGCGCCGCAGTTCTTGCAGGCGATCTTCAACGCATCGATGAAGGGCTTGTGGGGCGAGTGGCCCTCGAAGACGTCCCACCCCTCGACGGCGCGGTCGCGCAGCTCGGTCTCGCTGCCGATGATCTCGAAGGTGCCGCAGGCCTCGCAGTCATAGATGGGGAGGGCGAGGCCGTAGTAGCGCTTCTTGGAGATCATCCAGTCGTCCATGTTCTTCAGCCAGTCGAGCTCGCGGGCGAGGCCGAAGTCGGGGATCCAGCGGATCTGCTTCGTGACGTCGGCGATCTGGTGGCGGAGGTCGTCCATGCTGATGAACCACTCATCGACGAGGCGGAAGATCAGCTCGGTGCCGCAGCGCCAGCAGTGCGGGTAGCGGTGAGGGTACGCCTGGGTGCGGTAGAGCAGGCGCTTGTCCTTGAGCGAGGCGAAGATGGCGTCGCGGGTGGCATCGGCGGAGACGAAGGAGCCGGTGAGGGCGGCGAAGCCATCGACGTAGATGCCCTCATCGTCGCAGGGGGCGATGACGGCGAGGTCGTGCTGCTTGCTGAGCTGGAAGTCCTCCTTGCCGCAGCCGGGGGCGATGTGGACGATGCCGGTGCCCTCGTCGTCGGAGACCTCGGGCCAGGCGATGACGCGGTGGGTGATGCCGCGCTGGGCGGGGAGCTCGTCGAAGGGGCCGCGGTAGGTGAGGCCAACGAGGTCGGCGCCGGGGAGTTCGGCGAGGACGGCGTGCTCGCCCTTAACGGCTGAGGCGAGGGCACCCTTCGAGACGTAGAAGATGTCGCTCTCCTGCCGGACCTTGAGGTACGTCAGCTCCGGGTGGACGGCGGCGGCGACGTTCGCGGGGAGGGTCCAGGGCGTCGTGGTCCAGACGAGCAGCGATTCGCCGGGGCGTTCGAGCAGAGGGAGCTTGAGGTAGACGCTCTGGTGCGTGACCTCGCGGTAGCCCTCGGTGACGATCTCGTGCTCGGAGAGGCCGGTGGCGCAGCGGGGGCACCAGGGCATGGTGTCGTGGCCCTTGTAGACCCAGCCCTTCTGCCAGCAGGTCTTGAGGAACATCCAGATGGTGTAGTTGTTCTCGTCGGAGTTGGTGTAGTAGGAGTTGTCCCAGTCCATCCAGTAGCCGAGGCGGATGGACTGCTGGGTCTGCACTTCGCTGAACCGCTGGACGCGGTCCTTGCACTCCTGCACGAACTTATCGATGCCGAAGCCGACGATGTCCTTCTTGGAGGTGAAGCCGTGCTCCTTCTCGACCTCCACTTCGATCCAGAGGCCCTGGCAATCGAAGCCGTTCTGGTAGCGCTGCTTCTCGCCGAGCATGGTGTGGAAGCGCTGGACAAGGTCCTTGTAGGAGCGGCCCCAGGCGTGGTGGACGCCCATGGGGTTGTTGGCGGTGATGGGGCCATCGATGAAGGACCAGCGGCGGTCGGAGGCATCGTTGCGGTGGATGTAGCGCTCGATCATGCGCTGGTCGCGCCACCACTGGAGGATGGCGTGCTCCATCTCGACGAAGTGGGGGCGGGCGGAGACTGGTTTCATTGACCTCACCCTCCGGCCCCCTCTCCCCTATTGTGGAGAGGGGGAGGTTGGGATTAGGAGTGTGCCTGCACAGCGAACAGCCCGTCCCTCGGTGAAGGGACGGGCCGATGTTCGGTCCGCGGTACCACCCTTGTTGGCCGCGCCAGGCGACCCTCTTCTTTCGGGCGCCAACACGCCCTGCCCTGGTAACGGGGGCTTCCGGGCCCGCTTAGTTGCGCCCTCACCCCCGGCCCCTCTCCCGTCCCTGCGGGGCGGGCGAGGGGAGGACGTGGAGCGGTGTTCGGCGGGCCGGCTCGGGAGGGATCTTCTGCCGCGGCGCCTGCGTCCGGCTCGCACCGATTCCGGACTCGCTTGGCGGGCGCGATGCGGCGTACTCGTCTCCGTCATCGCCTGTCGGGGGGAGTATAGGGGGCGGGGGGCGCGGGCGGCAACGCGGGCCTCACCGCCCGACCCTTTCCCGTCCCTGCTGGGCGGGCGAGGGGCGAGGTGGTTAACCTTTCGCACGTTGGGGTGTTCTCACAATCATGATGCAGCGCATTCGTTTCATCGCGCTCCCGCTTACGGCGGCGGTACTGCTCGCGGCGACGTGCGTGACGGAGACGCGTCAGCGCGGGGCGGCGGGGCCGTGGGTGGGGGAGGTGGTCAACTATGGACGCGAGCCTGTGTCCGCCGCAAACGTCGCGGCTGAGATCTTCGATGCGACGGGGGCACCGCTGGGTCGGCAGTACGTATCCACCTGCCCGCGCACCATCGCCGCCGGTGGTCGGGGCACGTTCGAGCTGTTCACCGGCATCGCGAGCGGCGCGACGCTGCCGCTGCGCGCCGAATTCGCACCCGTCGTGCTGCCTGGTGGCTCCGGCGGCGAGACGGGCGAAGGGCTCACCGCGCGGCTGGTCTCGGCCGACGGGGCGAAGCGGGCGGCCATCGTCGAGGTGACGAACGCGTCGCCGCAGACAATGGGCAACCTGCAGGTGTGCGGTAACCTGCGCGGGACCGCGGGAGCGTTGCTGGAAGTTGGAAGCGCGCCGTTGTTCCCGACGGTGCTGCGGCCGGGGCAGTCGCAGACCGTGCCTATCTTCTTCAACTCGATACCTCCGGGCGACTTCGAGTTCTTCGCCCAGGGTCAGTGCTGCGCTCCCAGTGTCATCTTCGAGCCGTCGCAGTTCAATGTGTCCACTTCGCGGATCACGCACGGGCCGACGGGACGTGCGCTCGTGGTAGCCGGCGAGCTACGCAACCAGTCCGGCCAGGACCTTTCGTGGGTGCGACTGGTTGCTTATGTAGACGGCGCGCCGGCGACGCGCGTGACGGCGGCGCTGGGGTGCGACGGTGAGGTGGGCTTCGGTCAGCCGGCGGCCGCGACATTCGCGATCCCGCTCGATGCCGCCGGGAGCCAGCCGAACCTCGTGATCGCCGGCGTCGAGGGGACGCCTGCAGGCAGCAAGTATTCGGTACCGGCATCGGGGGTGACGATGGCGCCGCTGCCGGACCAGCCGGACGGGCTGGGCACGGTCGCCGTCAGCGCCACGCTGCACAATCCGACGTCGCAGTGGGTGGGGGTGGAACGGGCGTGCGCGACGGTGCGCGACGGCGGCGGGAACGTGGTCGGCGTCGTGCCACTGCTGGCGCACGACGGATCCGCGTACGGGTACCCGCCACTTATCGCGCCTGGCGCGAGAGTGGTCGTGGCGGGGGCCGGGTACGTCGTGGGCGCGGCGGCGAGCGCGGACGTGCGGGCCTTCGGCGCGCTGCGCGACCGGGGGCCAGTTGCGGGAGCGGGGAGTCCGTAGTGTGAGGATCGGATTCGCGCGACGAGATTGACAGGCGCGCGAGTTGACAGGGTGGGGGGTGCGGCGCATGCTATGCTTCCGGCCGGACTCCCCGCAAGCGAACGGATGGCCCGCGGTGCTCCGACGCACTCTCCGATGCTCGATGCCGGCGGCGTTGGTTGCGATGGCGATGGCTGCGGCTATCGCGGGGCAGCGGAGTTCGCAGGCGGCGATGTCGCGTCCGGTGTCGGCCGCAGCAGAGCGGCCGGCGGGAGAGCCGCCAGCGTCGGTCGTGCGGGTGCCGGTCACCGGGCCGCACGGTCTCTCGCCGGATACGCCGCTCCGGCACGCGCAGCAGCCGCCGTTCCTCACGGTGCCACAGACCGCGCTCGCGCCGGGCGCGCCCCGGGCGGCGGCACCGGTGCGTACGCTGTCCGCTGACCCGGGCACGCCGCTGGCCTCCGCGCCGCTGCCAGTGACCGGCACGACGATCACCGGGCTGGGAAACGTCGATGCGGTGACGCCGCCGGATACGCAGGTTGCGGCCGGGCCGAACTACGTCATCGAGATGATCAACAACACGATGGCGGTGTGGACGCGGGCGGGGGTGTTCACCGGCACGAGCTCACTGCGGTCGTTGTTCGGGGTGGCGCCAACCGACGATGGCGAGAGCGATCCGCGCGTACTCTACGACGCGCAGAGCGGGCGGTTCTTCGCGTCGTACCTCTCGTACCAGATCACAGGGAACACATCGACGGTGCACCTGGCGTGGTCCACGAATGCCGACCCCTTCTTTTGGTACGCCTGCGGGATGAGCGACACGGGTTACCTGCATGACCAGCCCGTGATCGGCACGAGCGACGACACGATCTCCATCGGCACGAGCGTGTTCGGTTGGCCTTCGCCACCGGGGACCTACGTGGGCTCCGATACGTACGTGCTGGACAAGGCGTCCCTGCTGGCCGCAACTCCTACGTGCATCTCCGGGCACTACCTGCCGGACGCGTCGGTGGGGCCGATCCGGCCGGCCACATCGCTCGGCAGCACATCGGCGCAGTATTTTGCGGCGCTCCCGTTCTCAGGCGGCTCGACCCTGTCGGTCTGGGAGATGACGGGGACCCCGGCCAACTCCACGTTGCAGCGCTCGCGCGTCGACCTTGCCATCCAGCCCGTGACCTCACCACCGAACGCTGCGCAGGCGGGGACGCCAAAGACCCTCCAGACGAACGACGCGCGCGTGCTCGACGTGGTGTGGAAGGGCGGCGTGATGGATGTGGCCTCGAACACCGGTTGCGTGCCAGGCGGCGACCACACAACGCGGGCGTGCGTGAGCCTGATGCAGGTGGGGGCGCCGGGGATGACGATCGCGAAGCAGGTGAATCTCGCGGCGAACAGCTCCTACCTGTATTTTCCTGCGATCCGTCCGGACGTGTCCGGCAACTTGATGGTGGTGTATAGCCAGTCATCGGCCAGTACGTACGCGGGCGTGTCGGCGGCGATCCTGGACCCGACGTGGACCTCGTTCGCGGGGATCCAGTTGCAGGCGGGGCTGGCCACGTACTCGGACCCGATCGGCGCACCCTATCGCTGGGGCGACTACTCCGGGGCGTCAATCGACCCCAACGACGGGAACAGCGTGTGGCTGGCCGGGGAGTATGCACTGAACTCCGGCATCGCGCCGTGGGGGACGTTCATCGCGCAGGTGCACGGCGCGGTGCCGGTGACGAGCACGCCGACGGCGACAAACACAGCGACCGCGACGGCGACGGCGACGCGAACGTCGACACCGACGAACACGGCCACGGCGACGGCAACGCGGACGCCGACACCGACGGCCACAAACACGGTGACGCCGACGAACACTGCGACGTCGACAGCTACGAGCACAGCGACGGCGACGGCCACAGCATCGCCGACGGCGACGCTCACGGCCACCGCGACCGGCACGCCGACGCCGGTGGCCACGAGCACGGCATCGCCGACGGCGACGAACACGAGCGCGCCGACGAATACGCCGACCGCTACGGAGACGAGCACGCCAACGCCGACGGCGACCGCGGCGTCCACGAGCACGGCGACGCCCACCGCCACGGCGACGAGCACCCCGACGGCGACGGCGACGGTCACAGGCACGACGTTCACGGTGACGACGAACGCCGATAGCGGCGCGGGGAGCCTGCGGCAGGCGATCCTCGATTCCAACGCGACGACGCCGGGGCCGAACGCGATCAGGTTCAACATCGCGCCGGGCGGCCTGCAGACGATCGCGCTGGCGTCGCCGCTGCCGCCGCTCACGGTGGCGGCGGTGATCGACGGGACGACGCAGCCGGGGTTCACGGCGAGCCCGATCATCGTGCTGGACGGCGCGGGGGCGGGCGCGGGGGCGGACGGCCTGGTCATCGGCGCGGGCGGCTCGACGGTGCACGGGCTATCGGTGAAGGGCTCCAGCGGGAACGGCGTCGTGCTGACATCGAACGGCAACGCGGTGACGGGCAATTACCTCGCAGTGGCGGCGCCGGGCAACGCCGGGGACGGCGTGCGGGTGGCGGGCTCCGGGAACGCGATCGGCGGGACGGGGCCGGGGCAGTGGAACGTGATCGCGCACAACGGCGGCTACGGCGTCCACGTCGTGTCCGGCACGGGCAACGCGATCGCGTCGGACGCGATCGCGTTCAATACGGCGGGCGGCATCCTGCTGGAGGCGGGGGCGAACAACAACCAGCCGGCGCCGACGCTGACCGGCGCATCGAGCGACGGCGGCAGCACGGCGGTCCAGGGGACGCTGGCGGCGGCGGCGAACACGACCTACCGGATCGAGTTCTTCTCGAACCCGTCGTGCGACGTGTCAGGCTCGGGGCAGGGGCGCGAGCCGCTGGGCGTGCTGACCGTGACGACGGACGGGGCGGGCACCGCGACGATCGCGGGGAGCGTGGGGGTGGGGGTGACGCCGGGGCAGGTGGTGTCGGCGGTGGCGACGAGCCCGGGCGGGGACAGCTCGCCGTTCGCGCCGTGCCAGGTGGTGGTAAGCAACCTGTACTGCGCGATCCGGCGGGCGGACGTGACGGGCGACAACGTCGTGGCAATCAACGACCTGGGGAAGCTGGCGCTGGTGTTCGGGCTGCCGGTGCCGGTGGCGCCGGCGCGGTACGACCAGGACGGCGACGGGGCCATCACGA
>DASQHL010000017.1:0-25329 GCA_035632115.1 Dehalococcoidia bacterium
GCCGAAGGCCGCCGCGACCGCCTGCGCGGCGGCGCGATTCGGCGCGGCGGCGCTGAAATCGACGTGCGGGGTGCCGATCACCTCCCGCGCAAGCTTCTGCGCCAGGTAGTTCTCCTCGTTCGTCGCGAACGGCGAGCCGAGCACCGCCACCGCGCCGGCGCCGTGTTGCGCCACGATCTCGCTGATGCGTCCGGCCACGTAGCCGATCAGCTCGTCCCAGTGCGCGGGGGCTTGCGGCGAGCCTGCGGGACCGCGGCGCACCAGGTGCTTCTGCAGGCGCTGCTTGTCGGGCAGCGCATCGTAGTGGAAGCGGCCGCGCACGCAGATCTGGTCGGCACTGACCGGGTTCGGGCGGTCCGGCTTGACGATCACCGCGCGTCCGCTGCGCGTGCCGATGCTGATCGTGCAGCCGACGGAGCAGGAGTTGCAGACCGTGCTGGTCCAGTCTTCGGTACGGGCGGTCCACTTGTTCGGCTTCTCCATCAGCGTCGCCGTGGGACAGACGTCGATGCAGGCGCCGCAGAAGTCGCAGTTCGATTCATCGATGCGGCCGCCTGCGCCGAAGGCGATGCGCGCGGTGTAGCCGCGGTTGGACAGCGTGATGGCGCTGGTGTGGCGGATCTCGTCGCAGGCGCGGACGCAGCGCGTGCAGAGGATGCACATCTGGGGGTCGAACTCGAACCAGGGGTTGGCGCGGTCGGGGTCCGGCTGCTCGGTGAGGTAGTACGTGCGATCCTCGCCCGCCCACGGCTCGACGTTGTCGAACCCCATATCGAGCAGCTCGTTCGTTGACTGCAGCTCGCAGCGGTAGTTCTTGGAGCAGGTGAGGCAGCGGTGCGTGACGACGTCGTCGCGCAGGCAGATGTCGCCGGGCATGCACTTGACGCGGCGGTGGCAGGTCAGGCAGCGGTCGGAGTGGTTGGCGTTGATGATCGCCAGCACCTGCTGGCGCGCGTCCTTCACCGGCTGCGCTTCCGTGTTCACCACCATGCCCTCGGCGACTCGCGACGTGCACGACAACTGCAGACCGCGCGCGCCCTCGATCTCGACGAGGCAGGTGCGGCAGCCGGCGTACGGCGCGAGGCCGTCGATGTAGCAGAGGTTGGAGATCCAGACGCCGTGCCTCTTGATCACCTCGACGAGCGGCGCGCCGGCGGGCGCTTCGATCTCGACGCCGTTGAGGGTGAGCTTAGCCACGGGCGTTCGCCTGCACGACGCGCTCGCCCTTGGAGACGGGCTCGGGCGCCTGCCGCGCCTCCACCTCGATGAGGTGAATCACGTCGGCGGGCGCCTGCTGGCCGTGGGGGTAGACGTAGTCGTTGCGGCGCAGGTGCTCGTGCGCCAGTTTCGTCAGCGCGTGCTTGTCCTTGTACATCGTGTCGAACTCGTACACCGCGTCCTCGAAGACGCCGCCCGCCTGGATCGCCTGGTACGGGCAGGCTTCGACGCAGAGGCCGCAGTACATGCAGATGCGGAAATCGATCTCGTAGCGCACCTTCTCCAGCGACCCGTCCGGCCGCGGCGCCGTCTCGACGAGGATGCAGCCGTCCGGGCAGGCCTGCGCGCAGGTGCTACAGCCGGTGCAGCGCTCATCGAACCACAGCAGGTTCGTGCGGGCGCGCGGCGACATCGGCCGCGTCACCTCCGGGAACTGGATGGTGGCCACGGGCTTGAACATGCGGCTGAACGTGACCGCCATGCCCTTGAGGACGCCAATGCCGTACATGTTGGTCGCGCCTGGTCGCTGGTCGTCGGTCGTTGGTGTCTCGGCGCCATCCGGCGCCTGATTCGATTGTAACAGGCTTCACGCACGGGACAACCTCAAGCGGCGGAGGGCCGGTCAGCGCGCGACCCGCCGACGAGCGCCCGAATTGGGGACCGCACGGCGACGTGGCGCGAGATATGGTGGCCGATGCCGCGCCCCTACTGGTGCATCGACGCGATCAGCACGTCACGACCGCGTCCCGGTCACGAGGCGCTCGCGGTCGAACATCACCGCGGCGACGCGCCATCCCACCAGGTCGATGACGAGCAGCGGCAGCGCCAGCCCAACTGCCAGGGTAAGGGTCGGCTGGATGACGTTGAATGACAGGAGCGAGACGACCCCGAGGGGTGGCAGGCTGGCGAAGATCGAGAGTTGCTGTGCCGTCCGCACATCGCTGGACCGTGCGGAGATGGCGATGCCTGACCAGATCGACCAGGCGGCGAGGAGCGGCGTGAAGAGCGCCTGCGCCGGCAATGCCGAGTTGTGGAACACCGCCGTGGCGATCGTCCGATGCGCGAACAGCTCGACGGCCACGAGGAAGACGGCGAACGCCCCGTACGAGATCAGGACGGCCGGTATGAAGGCGGCCAGGCCCTTGGCGAGCAGGAACTCCTCCCGCTGGATCGGCGTGGTGAGCACCGGTTCGAGCGTGCCTTGTTCGCGTTCGCCGGCCACCGAAGCCGCGGCGATGGCGGCCGGGACGATCGTGGGGATGAGCAGCATGTAGAGCAGCGACAGGCCGATCCGCCTGTCGAGCGTCGCGCTCGCCGCGGCCGCTGGCAGGCTGAAGATCGACGCGATCGGGAGCGCGACGAACGCCACCGGCATGACCGCCATCGTCATCACGATGGAGCGGTTGCGGCGGTAGTCCTGCAGCTCCTTCCGGACGATGGCCCGCACGCGCGTCGCGTTGAGCCTCACTCGTGCCCCTCCGCGCGTTCGTCAAGCAACTCGAGATACACATCTTCCAGCGAGTGGCGTGACTCGGCGATCGAGAGGACATCGGCGCCGGCGCCCACCAGGGCGCGGGTCACTGCCGGCGCCGCGATTGCCGGGTCCGACACCGCGAGGATGTACGCGCCCGGGCCGTCCGCGCGCCAGCCCGTGACTGCCGGGAGCGCGCTAAAGACGCGCTCTGGTTGCGCCAGCGGCGCGACCGTCCTGACAGCGAGCGACCGGGAGAAGAGCTGGTCACGTAGCTCGTCCGGCCGTCCGATCGTGCGCAGCGTCGTGTTCATGATCGCGACGCGGTCGCAGAGACGTTCCGCCTCCTCCAGCCGGTGCGTCGTGAGGAAGATCGTCACGCCGCGCTGACGCAGCCCGGCGATCAGATCATGGACATCGTGCGCCGCCGCGGGGTCGAGGCCGGAGGTCGGCTCGTCGAGAAACAGCACCTCAGGGTCGCTGAGCAGTGCCCGGGCCAGGCCCACGCGCTGGCGGAGCCCCTTCGACAACGTGCCGCAAGGGTCGTTCGCTCGGTCGGCAACATTGACGGCTCTCAGCGCCCGTTCGATGCTGCCGCGAGCGTCGTGTAGCTCGAAGAGCCCGGCAAAGCACGCGAGGTTCTCGTACACGGTCAGGCGGAGATAGAGGCCGGGCGACTCCGGCATGACCGAGATCCGCCGGCGGATCGCTACGCCGTTGGCAGGCTCGAGCGGGATCCCGGCGACGACGGCCGATCCGGCTGAAGGGATGAGGAGCGTCCCCAGGGTACGCACCGTGGTGGTCTTGCCCGCGCCGTTCGGCCCGAGGAAGCCGAACACCTCTCCCCGGCCCACCTCGAACGACAGGTCGTCGAACGCAACGCGGTCGCCGAAGCGCTTGGTGAGATGGGAGACGGAGAGCGCGGACGTTTCGCTCCTGTCCTCACCCATCCCGCAATCCAATCTTCGATCGTTGTTGGTCGGTGGTGGTCCGTGTGCGCGCCTCCGTCGCAGGCGTGGCTCGATTGTAACAGGCTCACGGGCAGGACGACGGGGCGACTGGAGCGGATCGAACCGCGTCCGCGTTGACGTGGCGCGTTGGCGCCCGCTAGGATGCGGGCACCTCCGTGGGCGGTTAGCTCAGCTGGTTAGAGCGCCACGTTGACATCGTGGAGGTCACTGGTTCGAGTCCAGTATCGCCCACCATCTTCGGCAGCTTCCGGCGCCCGCCCGTGCGGGCGCTGTGTGCTTGCGCGCGCGCATCTTGTTGGCGCGCGTTCAGGTGATAAACTGCGCGTGCGCCCGACTCGGGCGCGAGCAGACGGGCCGCTAGCTCAATTGGCAGAGCAGCTGACTCTTAAGTCCGCGCCCCGTAAGCGCTGTCCTCCCAGATTCCCGCCACCGCCAAAACCACCCACTGTTATCCGCTGTAAAACGCCAACAGCGGCTGATCGACTCACTGCGTAAGCGAGCGATCAGCCGACGCTCGCACACATCAAACGAGCCAACCACCGGCTTCGTCAGACTGGAGCGGCACTACTAGTTGTCGTTGAGACCGACGGCGCGGCTACCGAGCTTCTCCTTGTAGAGCCGCTCCCACTTCAAGACCTCGCTACGTGTGGCGGTGCGCGGCAAGATCTGGAGGATCGAGTAGCAGAAGGCAGCCGGATACGTCTCCGGGTCGCACTTCATCAACTCCCTCAGCCGCGTGTTACCTCCGTGCCCATCTCGGACGTATTCCATCCAGCGCCCCCAGACGCCATCCACGCCGTGCGCCGACCCAACGTACTGTTTGCCTGTGGTTTTATCGAGGATGAGGTACACGCCTGCCACCGCGCTTAGGCGGGCACGCCACTCCCTATTCGCCTCGGGATCACGGCCGAGGTACTCAAGGTCCGTGCGCGTCAACGTGAATCCGAGGTAGTCGGTGAAGGGCCGAAGTAGCTGGCCCGCCGAGAGCACCTCGATCACGCGCTTGTTGCGGAGCCGCTGCACCCATGATCTTGTTCCGGTTCCCCAATCGATCACGACGCGGTTCTCAAGGTCCTTGAAGCCGTCCACTCGTCTGAGCCTGTAGTAATATGGCGCTCCCGCGACAAACTCAATCGTCATCCCCGGAGGCAGCGTGGGTTCGGTCGGCGACGGCTCGCGCCCGAGAACGTCGTAGACTCCTTCAAGGCGGGCTCGGGTTCCGCCGACGCCAACGAACGATACGATTGAGTCGAGATCGTCGAACACGGGCCGAGCTTGGAACGCCTGGTATGTCTCCAGCCATCCACGGCGAAGCAACTCCTGCATGTCCCATCGGGCGTCCTGATGCCGTACCAGCCTCACTCGCTTGGTTGGGTCAAAGCCCTTCAGGCGAAGGAGATCAAGAATGCCGATCTCGTCTTCCGACATTGGCGTGACTCTCTTTCTGCTTGCGATCTGCACGGTCTCACTCACCCGGCAAGGAGCTTATCACTGAACCGCCAGCGGTCGGCCCGATCGGGGTCAGATGCCCGCGATGGAGTTGCCCGGCTCGTCCGCTCGCCCTGGCCGCCGCCAGGTGCACGGCATCGCGCCGTTCCGCTGTGCCCGCTCGTTCTGCGGGAACGGGAACGCTGCGCGTTGTCGTGTGGTGAGGCGCTGTCGCCGTTGGCGACCACCACACCCCCCGCTCGGCGTCGGGGCACGACGCCCTCCGCCCCGCGCCGTGCCTCACCACAAACCACAAGGGAACCGCGCCCAGGCGGGGGGATGTGGCGCGGGTATCTGTTCGCTTCGCGGGTGTGACACGGTGCACCCGTAGCGCCCGCGACGGCTAGTCATGACTCGGCGGGAGCGGGCACCGTCTCACAGGCGCTCTCCCATAACGTCCTCCCCTCGTTCCAGATGCGTAGGCGGTGATGCTTGATCGAACCGTCAGGCTCGATGTGCTCGCGGACGCACTCCCAGTACAGGCGGCACTTCACACATTGCCAGAGTTCGATCACCTTCCCCCCACGGGTCGTCCGGGTGACGCCCGGACGCGGCATCGGAATTTGAGGCGCGGCAAGTCTAGGCGCTGGCTGACCCGCGGAGGGGCTAGTACACCTCACCGGTTGACCAGAGGCGAACAGTAGGATGGCACCTCCGTGGGCGGTTAGCTCAGCTGGTTAGAGCGCCACGTTGACATCGTGGAGGTCACTGGTTCGAGTCCAGTATCGCCCACCATCTTCGGCAGCTTCCGGCGCCCGCACGGGCGGGCGCCGTGTGTTTGCGGCGCGTGCGTCTTGTTGGCCCGCGTTCAGGTGATAAACTGCGCGTGCGCCCGTCGCGGGCGCGGTGAGCGGACGGGCCGCTAGCTCAATTGGCAGAGCAGCTGACTCTTAATCAGCCGGTTCTGGGTTCGACTCCCGGGCGGCTCACCATCGATGAAGCAGTGAAGCCCGGCCGCTCAGCCGGGCTTCACTTCACTCTCCACGTGCGACGTCTCTCCCCGCGAGGAGGTGCCGCCCGGCTATCGGTCCGGGCGGACGCGGCGCCGGTACGCGTACCACCCCGCGCCCCCGGCAGCGGCCATCAGCGCCAGTGCGGCCACAGCGGCACCGTACGCGGCGTAGCCCGTGCTGCCGCGGCTGGGCGCCGCCGCCGCAGGTGCCACGCCCGCCAGGCTTGGCGCCTCGGCGATGCCGCCGACGGAAGGCGGCGCCGGTGCGCTCAGCTTCAGCACCACGCGGCCGTTGTTGCGCGGCGTGCTGAAGTCGGTCGGCAGGTTCGCCACGGCGACGGAGAACGTTGACGCCGCCACCGGCTGGAGGCCGTACTCGGTGCTGTTGTTGGTGACAGAAAGAGCGAGGTTGTTGAGGCGCAGGGAGCGCGCGTCGCTGGGGTTCGGCAGGGCGACCGCGGCGGTCCCGTAGGTGGCGGGCGCCGTGCCGTACGCCACCGAATCGACCGGCGCCTGTAGCGAACAGTTGGCGAACGTCGGCGCCCACACCACCTTGCCGTTCGGCCCCTGGACCGGGTGCAGCGGGTCGCCGCCGTTCGCCCCGGTCGTGTTCGCCATCGAGAAGGTGTAGTCGGCCGCGCCGCCGGTCGCGGCGGCGTTGAGCTCCTGCGTGGCGATCAGGATCGAGTCACCCGTCGACGCGTTGGTGACGTCCGTCGGAAAGGTGAACGTGGCCTTGAGGGTGCCGGTTGCGTCGCGGAACTCCAGCACGTGGCCAGCGATCAGGTTCTGGCCGGCAGCATCCATGCGCAGTTCGACGTACTGGATCATGCCGTTGCCGGCGAATCCGCCCATCACGGCGTGGATGCGCACGCAGTGGAACGAGGCAAGCGCCACGTTCCCGCCGGCGGTGAGGATGAGCAGCGCGGCGATCACGAGGGACGCCGCGACGGATGCCAGGGCGCGCATGGTTCCACTCCTTCTCGCGGGGCGGTAGCAAGACGGCGGCGCCGCGCCAGACTGACGGCGCCGATGGTACGCGCTCCGCGGGAAGGCGGATGTGTGCGACGGGGCGGTGTTCCTTACAGATCGTCGGTCAGGGCGCGCGCGAGAGGCGGGGACGAATGCCGTCCCCGCCTCGATACGTGCTGCTTCGTGACGACGGGCGCGCGAGCCTAGCTCGCCAGCGCGGCCGGCGCCTCCGCCGCCACCTCCTGCACGACCTCCGTGTCGATGCTGAGCTTCACCGTCTTGCCGACGACGACGCCCCCCGTCTCAAGCATGGCGTTCCACGTCAGGCCGAAGGCCTCGCGGTCCAGCTCACCCTCCAGGTGGAAGCCGGCGCGGGTCTTGCCCCAGGCGTCCTTTAGCGGACCCTCGAACTCGCCTTTGAGCGTCAGCGGCCGCGTGACGCCGCGGATCGTCAGGTCGCCCGTCACCTCGAACTCGCCCGGCCGCTTCACCCGCACGCTCGTGCTGGCGAACTCGATGTACGGGTGGTTCTCGGCATCGAAGAAGTCGGGCGAGCGCAGGTGGGCGTCACGCTGCGGCTCTCGCGTGTCGATGCTCTGCACGTCGATCTTCGCGCGAGCCCACGAGCCCGCCGGGTTCGCCTCGTCCAGCTGTATGTCGGCTTCCGCCAGGGCCATGCGGCCGCGCACCGTGGCCAACATCATGTGCCGGACGGCGAATCCGACTTCCGTGTGCGACTTGTCTACCTGCCATCCCATCTGTCAACCTCCTGTGGGATTATGAGCCGCGCCCAATCTTGATATACGGCTGATATCTACTATACTAGAAGAAGTTACGGTATGCAAGATAGGCTAACTCTGTGAACGACCACGGCCCCCAGCTCGCCCGCACTGGCTTCTGCCCCCGCTTCCACCAGGCGGTGGAACTCGTCGGTCGCCGCTGGACGGGGGTCATCGTGCGCCTGCTCCTCGGCGGGCCGCAGCGTTTCAGCGAGCTCGCCGCCGCCATTCCCGGCGTGACGGACCGCATGCTGTCCGAACGGCTCAAGGAGCTGGAGGCGGAGGGGCTGGTGCACCGTTCGGTGTTGCCGCAACAGCCGGTGCGCGTGGAGTACGAGCTGACGGAGAAGGGCGCCGCTCTGGCGCCGATCGTCGGGGCGGTCGCGGACTGGGCCGAGCGCTGGCTACCGCTGCCGGCGGAGGCCGCGCCTCCCACGCTCGCAGACGACGTGCCCGCGCCGAGCCGCGGGTCTCGCGGCCCCTGACGCGGCGCCGGTCCGGAGACAGAGAGCGAGGAGGAGCAATGGGGACGAAGCTGCGCGTGGGCGACCCGTGGATGCCCGGCTTTCGTTACGGAGCGCTGCTCCCGCCGCTATCGCTGAACCTGCTGGTCGTGGACACGGAGCGGGCCGCGGCGTTCTATCGCGACGTGCTCGGCGCGGAGATCCACTACCAGGACATCGATTTCGCGGCGATCCGTGTCGGTGCGGCGGAAGTGATGCTGCACGCGGACCACACGCACGACACGCACCCGTGGCACGCGCAGCTCATGGCCGGCGCCACCCGCGGCATCGGTGCGCAGATCAGGCTGCTCGGCATCGATCCAGACGCGGTGGAAGCGCGCGCGCGAGCGGCGGGCGCGACGGTCTCCGTCCCGGCGGCCGACAAGGGCCACGGCTGGCGCGAGGTCGCCGTGCGCGACCCCGACGGCTACGAGTGGGCGGTAGGCGTCCTGATCCCACCGGCGACTGGCCCGCTCGGCCCGCACTAGCCTCGTTTCGCCTGGCGCCGGACGTCGCAGTTACACGTCTGTCACGGCGATCAGGGCCGTTCGGGGCTCCACAGGCGCGGTGATCCGGAGTAAGATGACGCTGGGACAACGCAGTGCAAGGAGGGACGCCATGCACAAGATCCTGCTCCCCACCCACCGACTGGAAAGGCTCCGCAACAGCTACGTGCATCCGCTTCAGGCGGCGTTGGCGGCGCGGTTGCCCGTCTTGGGCGATCGTGTGCCCCTGCGCCCCTACTGGCGCCGGCGGCCGCTGTCGCTCGCTGCCGGGCCGGAACCGTTGCAGACGCGCGCGCTGGCGGCCGCGACAGTCGCGACGGCGCTGGCGCGCGATGCGGCGCGGAGCGCGGGTAGCGCATCAGGGCGCATGGCGAGGCGCCCGGTGGTAGCGCTGGCGATCGGCCTGGGCGCCGGGGCGCTGAGCATGTACTACCTCGACACCCAGTCCGGCCGGCGGCGCCGGGCGCTGGTGCACGACCGGCTGGCGCACGCGCGGAGCGTGCTCACGCGGAAGGTGCCGCGGACAGTGGAGCGGCGCGGCCGCTTCATCACGGGCGTCGCAAAGGGCCTGACGCACGAAGCGGCGGGAGTGGCCGGGCTCAACGGTCACCACCAGCCGGCGGACGACGAGACGCTGGTGGCGCGCGTACGCTCCGAGGTCCTGCGCGAACGTGAGATCAAGGCTGGCGAGATCAACATCGACGCCTATGAGGGCTGCGTGACGCTACGCGGCCAGCTCGAGCGTGAGGACGACATCGCCTCCCTGGTCGATGCGGCTCGGCGTGTCGACGGCGTGCGCGAGGTACGGAGCTACCTCCACCTGCCGGGCACGCTGCCGCCCAACAAGGCGGAGAGCTACACGCTCGTCCCCCCGGAGTACGCCCGTCCCGGATGACCGGAGCGGCGGACCGCGCTGCCCTCGCGCGCGACGAGGAGATCGTCGGGCAAGGGGCTTGCCATCGGCTGCGTACCGGGTAGCATTGCCGCGCGGACGGGGTATACAATGACGCGGCGTGGGCTGAAGTGAAATTCATTTGTTCCGCTTCAGCATTCGGATCACGTCGCCCGCCGGCGCGAGGGGAAGTGTCGGAATTGGCAGACGAGCGTGACTTAGGATCACGTGCCGCGAGGCGTAGGAGTTCGAGTCTCCTCTTCCCCACCAGGCGGAGATCGGGCGGCGGGATCTATGGGCACCCGCCACGCGCGACGACAAGAGCGTGCGCAGACGCCAGCCGCCCACGTCATACTGTGCGATGCCGGCCGGAAACCAACGGGTTTCCGGCCCTTGTATCGGCCGGGCGTCCTTGAGGGAGGTTGCATGGGCACACTGCTTCAGGTCCACGATCTGAAGACGCAGTTCTTCACCGAAGAAGGCATCGTCCATGCGGTGGACGGCGTCTCCTACGACGTCGAAGAGGGCGAGACGCTTGGGCTGGTGGGCGAGTCGGGTTGTGGCAAGAGCGTCAGTGCGCTGTCCATCCTGAGGCTGATCCCCAACCCTCCCGGCAAGATCGTCGGCGGGGAGATCCTCTTCGAGGGCGACGACCTGCTCAAGATGAGCGAAGACGAAATCCGCCACGTCCGCGGCAACCGCATCGCCATGGTCTTCCAGGAGCCGATGACGTCGCTGAACCCGGTGCTCACGATCGGACGGCAGCTGACCGAGGCCCTGGAGCTGCACCTGAAGATGGACCGCAACGCCGCCAACAAGCGCGCTGCCGAGCTGCTCGACATGGTGGGCATCCCGTCCGCCGCGAGCCGCCTCAACGACTATCCGCACCAGTTCTCCGGCGGCATGCGCCAGCGCGTGATGATCGCGATGGCGCTCTCCTGCAACCCGAAACTCCTCCTCGCCGACGAGCCGACGACCGCGCTGGACGTCACGATCCAGGCGCAGATCCTGGAGATCATGGCCCGCCTCAGCCGCGAGCTGGGCACCGCCGTCGTGATCATCACGCACAACCTCGGCGTCGTCGCGCGCTACGCCGACCGCGTGAACGTGATGTATGCCGGGAAGGTCGTCGAGATGGCGACGGCGAAGGAGTTGTACGCGAACCCGCGCCACCCCTACACGATCGGCCTGCTCAAGTCCGTGCCACGGCTGGACCAGGGCCGCAAGGACCGGCTTGTTCCCATCGACGGCGTGCCGCCGGACCTGGTCAACCGGCCGGTGGGCTGCTCGTTCGCGCCGCGCTGTGGGTTCAAGATCGACAAGTGCACGCAGGAAGAACCACCCCTGATGTCGGCGGGTGACCACCACCGCGCGGCCTGCTGGGTGATGCCGCACGTCGACAACCAGACCGCGGCCGAAGCTGCGGCAGCGCAGGAGAGGCTGGGCAACTGATGACGACCGAGACCGTGAGCACCGGCAAGGTTGAGACGGCGTCCGATCTGCTGCTCAATGTGCAGAACCTGAAGATGTACTTCCCGGTGAGCGCGGGCCTGATCCTCCAGCGCAAGATCGCCGATGTCAAGGCCGTCGACGGGATCTCGTTCGGGGTGAAGAAGGGCGAGACGCTGGGGCTCGTCGGTGAGTCGGGCTGCGGCAAATCGACGACCGGCCGCGCGATCCTCCAGCTGTATAAGCCGACCGCCGGCTCGATCCAGTTCGGCAACGTGGAGCTGACCAAGCTGGGCAGCGGTGACATGCGCCGGATGCGCCGGAAGATGCAGATGATCTTCCAGGACCCGTACGCGTCGCTCAACCCGCGCATGTCCGTCGGCGCCATCATCGGCGAACCGTTGCAGATCCACGGGCTGGCGAAGGGCGGGCGCGCGCGCAAGGAGCGCATCCAGGACCTGATGCGCGTCGTGGGGCTCAACCCCTATTACGCCAACCGCTACCCGCACGAGTTTTCCGGCGGCCAGCGCCAGCGCATCGGCATTGCGCGCGCGCTTGCCGTGGAGCCGGACTTCATCGTCGCGGACGAGCCCGTCTCCGCGCTCGATGTGTCGATCCAGGCGCAGATCATCAACCTCATGGAGGACCTCCAGCAGCAGTTCGACCTCACCTACCTGTTCATCGCGCACGACCTGTCGGTGGTGCGCCACATCAGCGACCGCGTCGGCGTGATGTACCTGGGCAAGATGATGGAGCTGGCCGACCGTAACGAGCTGTACGAGAACCCGCTGCACCCCTACACGAAGGCGCTGCTCTCCGCGGTGCCGGTGCCGGACCCGGCGGTGGAGCGTCAGCGCGAGCGCATCATCCTCACCGGCGACGTGCCGAGCCCGCTGCGCCCGCCGCCCGGCTGCGTCTTCCACACCCGCTGCTCGCTGGCCATAGAGGAGTGCCGGCAGCGCATCCCGGACTGGCGCGACATGGGCGGCGGCCACATGGTGGCCTGCCACCGCGTGTAGGCGGCGCTGCGCGCCGGGAGACAACAGACAACAGGCCCCCGCACGGGGCCTGTTGCTTTTCCCGCCACGTGGTGCGGCGCTCTTCACCCTCGCCGTGGGTGGCAGTAGAATCCGGGCACACAGCCCGAAGGAGCGCCCGATGCCCACCGTCCACACCGTCACCGGACCGATCGACACCGCCGACCTCGGCTTCACGCTGATGCACGAGCATGTCTTCGTGCTGTCGGAGGGGGTGAATGCCAACTTCCCGCGATTGTGGCACCGCGACGAGCAGGTGGCGGCGGCGATCGCGGCGATGCGCGAGGCGAAGGCGCACGGCGTCTCGACCATGGTGGATCTGACGGTGCTGGGCCTTGGCCGCGACGTGCGCGTGGTGCGGGAGATCGCGCGCGAGTCGGGGATGCACGTGGTCGTGGCGACGGGGCTCTACACCTACGACGAGCTGCCGCACTACTTCGCTTCGCGTCCGGTGGAGCAGATGGCCGAGTGCTTCGTGAAAGACATCCAGGAGGGGATCCAGGACACCGAGATCCGTGCGGCGATCCTGAAGTGCGCCACCGACGAGAAGGGCGTGACGCCGGGGGTCGAGAAGGTGCTGCGCGCCGTCGCGCAGGCGCACCGTCGGACGGGCGTCCCGATTTCGACGCACACGCATGCGGCGACCCGCCGCGGGCTCGAACAGCAGCGCATCTTCCGTGAGGAAGGCGTCGACCTGGGCCGGGTCGTCATCGGTCACAGCGGCGACAGCGAGGACATCGCCTACCTCGAGGAGCTGATGGCCGCCGGCTCCTACATCGGCATGGACCGCTTCGGCATCGATTCCTTCTTGCCCACGGAGAAGCGCGTGGCGACGATCGTCAAGCTTTGCGAGCGCGGCCACGCCGGCCGGATGGTGCTCGCTCACGACGCATCCTGCTACATCGACTGGTTCGAGCCGGCGCTCGTGAAGGCGGCGATGCCCCGCTGGTCGTTCCTGCACATCTCGGACGACGTGGTCCCGGCGCTGCGGCAGTCCGGCGTCACCGACGACCAGATCCGGCAGATGACGATCGAGAATCCGCGGCGCATCTTCGAGGCCCAGGGGGCGTACTAGACGGCACGTTGCAACGGCCGGGCGCGGGCGGACGTTGATGTGAATGACGTGGGTGGCGTTGTCCGCGCCATAGGCCATGGCTATAATGCGGGGCATTCCGTCCCACTGGGGCGTCACCGGAGCAGCATTGCCAAAGCAGAACAGACCTCTCGTCCGAGACGGGCGCATCCAGGCCCGGAAGAAGCGCACCGACCGCAGCTATCTGGGGACGGCCGCCGCACCGCCGGCGCCCGACGCGGAGGTCGCCGCGGAAGACGACGCGCGCGACGCAGCAGATGTCGTGCGGGCCGCGGTCGACGCGTCCGAAGCGGTGATTCCGGCCGGCCCGGCTCCGCTGTCCACCGCTCCGGCGGCCACTGCCCCGCCGGCTCCGCCCGCCGCAGGCAAGCTCCCGACGACGGTGCGAGCGATCCAGCAGCAGGGCGTGCGCAAGCGCCGCGAGTTCAACGTCCAGGCGCTCGCCCGCCGAGATTCCGAGTACGCGCTGCACGAGCTGCGCCGGATCTTCATCCTTGCGCTGATGGTGGTCATCGCGCTTCTCGTCTTGACGTACTTCCTGCGTTAGCGCAGGCGCCCCGCCGCCATGAACGCGGCGATCACCACCGCGATCAGGCCGAACGCATCGGTCCGCACGTCGCGCAGCGTCCACCCGGCCAACGCCAGCAGCACGCCCAGCCGCACGGCGAACGCCAGCAGCACGCCGCCGACCGCCATCGCCTGCAGGGGCGGCCCGGCGCGGCGGTTCGTGCTCAGCGACACGATCTCGCCGATGGCGTAGCCGATCGCCAGCCCCGCCAAGGCGCCGTACAGGAAGTACGTCACCAGGTTGAAGAATGCCCAGGCGACGCCGATGGCGATGCCCGCGCCGGCCGCCGACGCGACGCCACGCACGACGACCTCGCGCGACACGTTGTAGACGGGGAGGCGGCGGACGTTGGCGCACTCGCGGCAGCGCGCGCCGACCGGCGTATAGACGAGGCAGCGGGGGCAGATCGCCTTGCCGCACCGGCTGCACGCCAGCTCGGTCTCGACCTCGGGATGTGTCGCACACTGCATGGCGCGCTCCGGGCAGCGAAAAGGCGCCGCGGAAGGCGCCACTGGGGCCCAGCTTAGCGCACGCGGCTGCGGCGGGCACTGACCCGCGCCGGGCGCGCGGCGGCGCCCATCACTGGACCAGCGCGCGGTTGGGCAGCGTGCGGGCGTGCTCGAGCATCCGCTCGATCGCCCAGTCGGGCAGGGGGATGTTGCCGGGCAGCGGCTCGTCGTTGCCGAAGATGCCGTGGTAGTCGCTGCCCCCGAGCGGCAGCAGCCCGTGGCGCTGGGCGGCCCGGTGCAGCCGTTCGACGGTCTCCGGAGGGTAGCTCTTGTAGAAGACCTCCATTGCGGCCATCCCGGCAGCCTTCAGTTCAGCGAGAATCGCGTCCAGGCCATCGAGGTCCGCCGGGTGTGCGATGCACGCCATGCCGCCGCGCTCGACGATGCAGCGGACGCACTCCGCGGGGGTCATCTTCTCCCGCTCTACGTATGCCGGCCCGTTGCGGCCGATCCAGCGGTCGAAGGCGTCCGCCACCTTGTCGACGTATCCCGCCTCCACCAGCGCCTGTGCGACGTGCGGACGCCCGACGGACGCGTCGCCCGCGATCTGCTGCACGCGCTCCCATTCGATCATGATCCCCATGCCCCGCAGCTTCTGCACGATGCCGTAGCCGCGCCCGATGCGGCCTTCGCGCAGGCGCGCCAGCATCTCCTGCAGCGCGCCGTCGTCGGGGTCCAGGTAGAGGCCGAGCATGTGCACCTCGGCGCCCTCGATGTCCGTCCCCATCTCGACGCCGGGGATCAACACGTAGCCCGGGTGCTTCGCCGCGGCCGCCTGGGCTTCGGCGATGCCCTCCGTGGAGTCGTGATCCGTGAGCGCGTGGTATCGCACGCCCTGGCTGGCGGCCAGGTCGACGATCTGCGTCGGCGTCAGGCGGCCATCGGACGCCGTGCTGTGCGTGTGGAAGTCACCCTTGCTCGCCATGCTGCTCCCATTCCCTGTCGACGCGCTCGATGCTGCGTGCCTGCCCCGTCTCGTCATCGATCTCGATCACCACGGCGTTGAACTGCACCACCTTCGACCCTTCGGCGACGTTGAACCGCGCCGGCATGCCCGTGAGGAACTTGCGGATCACGGGCTCTGGCTCCACGCCGATGATCGAATCGCGCGGCCCGCACATGCCGGCGTCCGTGACGAAGGCCGTGCCCTTCGGCAGCAGCCGCTGGTCCGCCGTCGGGACGTGCGTGTGGGTGCCGACCACCGCCGACACGCGGCCGTCCAGGTACCAGCCCATGGCGATCTTCTCGCTGGTCGCCTCGGCGTGCATATCCACGAGGACGGGCGTGGCGGGCTCGACAGACGCCAGGAGGCGGTCGGCGGTCTTGAAGGGGTCATCGATGTCGTACATGAAGGTGCGGCCCATGAGGTTGATCACGGTGAGTGCGCCGAAGCGGACGAGGCCACGGCCCGGCGTCTCTTCCGGGTAGTTGGCCGGGCGCAGCACCGGGGCCTCGGTGTCCAGGTACGGGAAGATGTCGTTGTTGTCCCAGATGTGGTTGCCGGAGGTGATCACGTCCACGCTTGCCGCGCAGATCTCCTTTGCGGTGTTGATGGTCAGCCCGCGGCCCGCCGCCGCGTTCTCGCCGTTGGCGACGACAACGTCCAGTGCCAGCTCGCGGCGCAGGCCCGGCACCAGCGCCGCGACCGCCCGGCGGCCCGGCTTGCCGATGATGTCGCCGATCACGAGCACGCGCATCGAGGCTCCTTCGTCCTCTCAACGCGAGGACGCTGGGATAAGAGTAACGCGCGCCACGGTGGCGCGCGCTACGTTCGTGCGGCGGGAGGCCGAATCAGCGGGCGTACTCGCTGGCGCGCGTTTCGCGGACGACCGTGACCTTGATCTGGCCGGGGTACTCCATCGACTCTTCGATCTTGCGGCTCACGTCGCGGGCCAGCCGCATCGACGCCAGGTCATCGATCTCGTCGGGCTTCACGATGATGCGGATCTCGCGGCCGGCCTGGATGGCGAACGCCTTGTCCACGCCCTTGAAGCTGTTGGCGATGCTCTCCAGCGCCTCGAGCCGCTTGATGTACAGCTCCAGCGTCTCCCGGCGCGCGCCCGGCCGGCTGCCGCTGATGGCATCGGCGATCTGGACGATGACGGCTTCGGTCGTCTCGACCTCGATCTCCTCGTGGTGCGCTTCGATGCAGTGGACGACGGCCGGGCTAACGTTGTAGCGCCGTGCCAGCTCGCCGCCGAGCGCGGCGTGCGTGCCCTCGATCTCGTGGTCGATCGCCTTGCCGAGGTCGTGGAGCAGGGCGCCCTTGCGGCATGTGTTCACGTCGGCGCCGATCTCCTCGGCGATCATGGCGCCGATGAACGAGGACTCGACGGCGTGTTTGAGCTGATTCTGGCCGTAGGACGTCCGGTACTTGAGGCGGCCCAGCGTCTTGAGGATCTCGGGATGCAGCCCCGGGCAGCCGGCCTCGATCGCGGCCTGCTCGCCGGCCGTCTTGATGCTGGCGTCAACCTCGTGGCGGGCCTTCTCGACCACCTCCTCGATGCGCGTGGGGTGGATGCGCCCGTCCAGCACCAGCTTGGTGAGGGCGACGCGCGCGATCTCCCGGCGCACCGGGTCGAACGCGGACAGGGTCACGGCGTCCGGCGTATCATCGATGATCAGGTCGACGCCGGTGGCCGTCTCCAATGCGCGGATGTTGCGCCCTTCGCGGCCGATGATGCGGCCCTTCATGTCGTCGCTGGGGATGGGGACGACGGAGACGGTCGTCTCGGTGACGACGTCGGCCATGAACCGCTGCATCGTGGTGGCGAGGATGCCGCGTGAGCGGCGCTCCGCCTCTTCCTTGGCCTCGGCCTCGAGCGTCCGGACGATGCGGTTGGCCTCGTCGCGGATCTCCTGCTCCAGGTCGCGGAGCAGCAGTTCGCGCGCTTCCTGGCTGGTCATGCCGGAGACGCGCTCAATTTCGGCGATCTTGGCCCTGCGGAGCTCGTCGATCTCCGCGCGGACCGCTTCCTGCTCCCGTTCCCGCTCGGCCAGCGCCGTATCCCGGCGATCGAGCGCGTCTAGCTTGCGATCGAGGTTCTCTTCCCTGTTTGCAACACGCTGCTCAAGCCGGAGGACTTCGTCCCGGCGTGTCTTGGCCTCTTGTTCAGCCTGAGCTCGGACCTGAATTGCCTCCTCTTTCGCACCGAGGAGGATCTCCTTTTCCTTTGCCTGTGCGTCCGCCAGGATGCGCGCTGCGGCTTCGGCCGCCTCTGCTTCCTGGTCCCTGGTAGCGCTGCGCCTTGCGGCGTAGCCGAGAAGTGCCCCGATCGCCAGTCCTACGATTACGCCCCCAAACAGGGCGCCGAGGATGGCGAACATTGGTAGCCGCTCCTTCCGGTGTTAAATCTCCCTCGTACCTCGGGCCAAACGTATGAGATTGGG
The DNA here is from genome assembly GCA_035632115.1 of Dehalococcoidia bacterium. GTDB lineage: Bacteria > Chloroflexota > Dehalococcoidia > DSTF01 > JACRBR01 > DASQHL01. Next base: position 17,799 of record DASQHL010000017.1, read on the forward strand.
CCCGCGAGCATCATACGCACGGCCCGATCTGGCGGTCAAGGAATGCGCGTCCTCCCGCCGTCGCCGGCGGTGCCGGCCCGCCTGAGATCGGCCCGCAGATTCGGATTGAGCGTGATCGACGAGTGGGGACGGTTGAATGGGCGGCGCGTTACGGCGTCCAGGCCAGTTGCCCGTGGAACGAGCCCGGCCCGAGCTTGTCGATGGCGCCGGTGGCCAGATTCACATCGTAGAGCGCGTTCGCACCCAGCACGTAGATGTGCTTCCCATCGCCGCTCCAGGCGAGTGCGGGGAGGTCCTCCTTGATGTCGGCAACGCGCCGGGGCGTGCCGCCCGAAGCCGGCACGGTCCAGATGTCCTCGGGCAGGCCGTCGAGCGCCGGGCGCCCGGCGGGTCCCAGGCTGCGGCTGCTGACGTACGTGACGTTGGCCCGCGCGCCCGTCTGGTCCGCCGACGCGAACGCAATGGCCTTGCCATCCGGCGAGTAGCGCGGCGAGTTGAACGGCGCCAGGTTCGCCGTGGCATCGACCAGGGTCGCCGGGGCGCCGCCGGCAAGGTCGACGGCGACCAGGGTCTCGCCGCCCTGCTGCGCGAGTCGGGCGTATACGACACGCTTGTGGTCCGGCGACAGGCCGAACGCGACGACGTCCGTCAGCAGGTTCGTGCGCTGGCCGCTCGCGGCATCGATCCGCTCCAGCGTGTAGGTCACGTTCGTGACGCCGCGCGCCGTCGTCAGCTCCTGCACGATGGCGAGGATGTGGGCCTCGTCCTCCCACTGCGGCGCGCGCACGAGCTGGTTCGGGACGGCGTGGACGAACACGGCGTGGGGGTTGCTGCCGTCGCGGTTCGCTACCCAGAGGTCGGAGCCGGCATCGTACGTGTTGCCCTGGGTCTTCGGCGGCGGTTGGGAGACGTAGGCGATGAGCGTGCCGTCTGGCGAGACGGCGGGGTCCAGCAGGAACGTGTCCTTGTTGTCCGGGCGCACGAGAGGCTTGCTGGTGTGCGACTTGAGCGAGTACTCGTCGAGGCCCGCCTGGGTGGTGTAGATGATCGACCCCGGGCCGCCCGGCCGCGCGGTGGTGGACGCTGCGGGCGTGCCGGCCGCAGCCGGCGTGCCGGTGCTCGAGCCGCCGCACGACGCGGCCAGCAGCACTGCGATGGCGACGGGGAGGACGCGGGCCGACCGGAGAGCCACCCCGGCAGCCTATCCCACGGTGATGCCACGCCATAGCTCGCGGCGTGGCTGGCGCGGGCGCGCACTTGATGATCCGGCGGCGAGGGCGCGCCCGCTTGACAGATTATTTTCGTTCCGCACTTTGCTATGCACGGCGCTATGGCCACGTGTCGGTGCCGCCTGCGCCGCCGGACTCCCTCCAGCAGCGCTCGACCGTGGTTTTGCAGGTCTCCCATCCGAACCCACGCCGCTGGAGGAGCGCGCCGAGGCGATCGCGGAATGCGGCGTACTCCAGCCCGGACAGCGACCGCAGGCGGCGCGCCGCCGCTCGATACGCCGCATCTGCCTCGGCGATGTCGGCTGTTGCGCCGTTGGCGATCTCCGGCGCCACGCCGCGCGCACGCAGCTCTTGGATCAGCAGGCGGCGGGCCCGTGGGCTCGTGCGGTCACGCGACTCCGTCCATACGTGCGCGTAGGCGGCGTCGTCGAGCAGGCGTGCGTCGCGGAGCCTGCCGACCGTCTCCTCCGCGAGGGCCGGCGCGACCTTGCGGCGGGCGAGCCGCTGTCGCACCTCGCGCTCGCTACATGGCCGGCGGGCGAGCATGGCGACCGCCGCATCGAGCGCCGCGCGCCGGGCATCGGCCGCAACGATCGCTTCGATCTCCCCGGCGTCGATAGGCCGGCCGGGGCGGAGCCGATGCGTGGAGAGCGCCGCGCGGGTGACGTCGAACGTCCGGACGCCGTCGACGTAGACGTCGAGGCGGGCGCGGCGCGTCGGGCTTCGCTCGATGCCGGTGATGTGCATGTGCTCGTTCCAGCCGCTTCGGCCACTCTGCGCGCCCGCGGATGCGGGCTACAACTCGTCGTCCGGCTCGGGTTCGGCGATGGCGATGGCGGGGGTGTGGCCGTTCTTGCTGAGCTCTGCGCGGGCGACGGGCGTGGTGGCGGTGACGATCAGATCCTCGATCTCGCGGGCGACGTCCGGATTCTGGCGGAGGTACTCCTTCGCCGCCTCGCGGCCCTGGCCCAGGCGGAGATCACCGTAGCTGAAGAAGGCGCCCATCTTCTTGAGGACGTTGTTATCCACGCCCAGGTCGACGATATCGCCCTCGCGCGAGATCCCGCGGTGCTTGCCGCTGAAGAGGATGTCGAACTCCGCCGTGCGGAAGGGCGCGGCGACCTTGTTCTTGACGATCTTCGCGCGCACGCGGTTGCCGATGATGTCGGTGCCCTGCTTGAGCGACTCTGCGCGCCGGAGTTCGATGCGGACGGAGCTGTAGAACTTGAGCGCGCGGCCGCCGGGGGTGACCTCCGGGTTGCCGAAGACGATGCCGATCTTCTCGCGCAGCTGGTTGATGAAGATGACGCTGGCGCGCGACTTGGAGATGACCGCGGTGAGCTTGCGCAGCGCCTGCGACATGAGGCGCGCCTGCAGGCCGGGCAGCGAATCGCCCATCTCGCCTTCGATCTCGGCGCGGGGCACGAGCGCGGCCACGCTATCGACGACGATCACGTCGACGGCGTTGCTGCGGACGAGCGCGTCGCAGATCTCGAGCGCCTGCTCGCCGGTGTCCGGTTGCGAGATGAGGAGTTCGCTCACATTGATGCCGCAGGATTCGGCGTGGTCCTTGTCGAGCGCGTGCTCCACGTCGATGTAGGCGGCGATGCCGCCGGCGGCCTGCGCCTGGGCGACGACGTGGTAGGCGAGCGTCGACTTGCCAGCTCCCTCCGGGCCGTAGATCTCGGCGATGCGGCCGCGGGGCAGGCCGCCCACGCCCAGCGCGAGGTCGAGCGCGAGGGAGCCGGTGGAGATCACATCGACCTTGAAGTCCTGGGCGTCGCCGAGCTTCATGATGGCGCCGCGGCCGTAGCGCTTCTCGATATCGGCCAGGGCGTCCTGCAGGGCCTGGTCCTTCTTCGCCTCGCTCATCTCCGAGGCGCGGGGAGTGGGCACCGAATCGCTGTGTTCCTTGCTGCTCCTGCCTGCCATGTCCAGCCTCCTGCGTCTAGAACAAATGCTCTGGTACGGGCGCTATGGTAGGACGGTTGGGCGTCGCCTGTCAAGTACGTATGTTCTAGAAAAATCTCCCCCTGTCTCGGGCGGCGCCTCCGGCGCATTGTAACGCCGTTGCGGCGGGCCCGTGGGCTGAGGCGCCCGGCCCCTACTCCTCCAGCATTGCCGCCAGCGCGGCGCGGAGGCCGGCGACGTCGCGGACCTCCGCGTGCGGCGCCTCCGCCCATGAGCGTGGCTGCTGCTCGCGGTGGCGGCCCGTGCGGAAGAGGATTGTGCGCATACCCAGCAGGCGCGCCGGGGCGATGTCGTTATCGATGCGGTCGCCGACCATGATGCACGCCTCCGGAGGCACGCAGAGGTCTTCGCAGCAGCGGAGGAACAGGCGCGGATCCGGCTTGCGGAAGCCGTGCGTGCCGGAGACCTCGCGGTGGTGGAAGTAGCGGCCCAGACCGAGGCCGTCGAGCGTGGCGAGCGTTGCGTGCGGCTGGTTCGCCGCGAGCCCGAGGCGCGTGCCCCGGTCGTGCAGCCATTCGATCACGCCGCGGATCCCCTCGCGCAACTCGAAGGGGTAGCGGTTTCCGGCGCGCGCGCGGAGCGACGTGTAGGCGCGGGAGGCGCGCTGCGGATCACCGCCGGACAGTCGCCAGATGATGGCGGTGTGCGCGTCGGGCGCGAAGTGCTCCACCGCCCACGCCACAGCCTCGGCGTACGCCGGCTGGGTGACGCTGATGCCCTCATCAGCCAGTGCGGCGACGATGTCCGCGTCGATGAGGCGCTCGTGCTCGATCTCTGTGTTCAGCGGTCCGCCGACATCGAACAGGACGGTGCTGATCGCCGGTCCGGGCACTGCACCCTCCGTGCCGGGCTGGATGGTCCGGGCCGCAGTCTACCACCGCCGGTATGAATCCAATCTCACGTTCGCTTCACGGGGGCTTCATCCGTCCGCGTCATCCTGGATAGAGGACGGAGGATATATGCAATCCACATCGTACCGTCGGCGGGGCGTCATCCTTCCGGGGACCCGGGGCCTCCCGAGTCGGAGGTGGCGGCGCATCCTCCTGGCGGGCGTTATCTTCCTCCTGCTCCTCGGGGCGGCGTTCCACTGGCGCGCGACGATCGCGGTCCGCGGCTCCGACGTCAGCCGGCAGGTCATCGGGACGAACAACACGCTGCGCCTGGAGGCGCTGTACTTCCGCGCCGACGACGCGATGACCCGCCTCCGCTACCGGCTCTTCGGCGGTGGCGGCGGCACGCCGGTGAGCCTCGCCGTGCAGGGTCACGTGGCGGCCAACGGCGCGACTGTGCCGCGAAGCCTCCGCATCGGCCCGGTTGCTCCGGCGGTGCCTGTTGCGCCCGTTCCGGACGCGCCCCCCGCCGCCGTCCCGCCCGTCTACGCACACACCCCCTCGCAGGGCGAAGGCGTCTGGCAGCCGATCACGCTCGCCGGGGCGTTGCGGGCGCCGTTCAGCGCGCTGCATCCGATCTCCACCACGTATCTCCGGCCGGACCCGGCGCGCCCGTACGCCACGGTCACGCTGGCGGAGGTCAGCGCGGCGAGCGTGTCGCTGCACCTCGTAGCCGGCACATCGGAGCCGGGCACGGCGCTTGGCGTCAGCGGCACAGGCGCGATCCCGGCGAGGGTGCTCGACGGCGGCGCGCTGATCGCGGCGTTCAACGGCGGTTTCCGGTACCAGGACGGGCACTACGGCATGATCGTCGATGGCACGACCGTCTCGACGATGAAGGATGGCCTGGCGACGATCGCCACGTACCGCGACGGCTCGTTCCGCATCGGCATCTGGGGCGCGGACATCGTCCCGTCGCCGGACCTGGTGTCGGCGAGGCAGAACGCGATCCCGCTGGTCGACCACGGCGTCATCTCGCCGCAGATCGATGCCGGGGGCACGACGTGGGGCTTCGTCTGGTACACGAGCAAGAACTTCTACACCACGCGCTCGGCGATCGGGCTCACGCCGGACGGGCGGCTGGTGTTCGCGGAGGGCTACCAGGTGAACGCGCGGACGTTCGCGACGGCGCTGCAGCAGGCCGGCCTGCGCGTGGCGATGCAGCTCGACATCAACACGCCGTACACGCAGCTGGCGCTGTACGAGGCGGCGGCGAACTCCATCCACGGCTTCAACCTGACGAGCTGGATGGGGCAGGACCCGCAGAACTTCTTCTCGGGCCGGGCGCGGGACTTCGGCTACGTGACGATTCGCGGGAAGTGAGCGGGGCGGCGCGGGGAGATGCCGACACGTAGCTTCGGCGCGGCCTACGCGACCAAGTTTGTGGACTTTCGGCGCGGGGTGGTGAACGACCGGCAAGTTCGCGTCCCGCCGTTACCTTCCCACCGCGAGCACTGTAGCGCCGCTGCGGCGCCGTGTGTGCGCGCGCAGCCAGCGGGCGATGCTGGCCAGGGTCATCGGCGGCTCGCTGGAGGCCAGCGCCATCGTGAAGTTCGCAAGCTCGTCATTCGCCACAATGAGGTCGTACCCGTTCTCATCGAGGAAGAGCTCACTGATGACGACGCCGATGCGCTTGTTGCCGTCCGCAAACGGTGATTCTTGACCATCGAGCGGAAGAGCGCAGCGGCCTTATCGATCGTCGTCGGATAGTAGGGCTGGCGTGGCAACGCGAGGGCCGCGTCGAGCAGTCCTTCGTCTCGCAGCCTGCCCGTCATGACCGATGAGCCACGCGTTCCGAAGTAGGCGTCGAGGCGAGTGATGACGAGCGCGACGTCATCGCGTTCCGGGTACCACCAGCGGCGTGCCACCGCTCAATCCAGTTTCCGGAGCGCGGGCGCGCGGCGCTTGATGATCTTGTCGACCTTGCGCGGCATCGTAGCGGCACGCTTCGCAGGAGCGCGGCGCGCAGGCGCGGATGCGCGGCGGTTAGCAGCGGACTTCGTGGTGGGGTGTGGCTTGCGCGCGGTGACCATGTGTGGGCCTCTGACGAGTATCGTAACACAGGCTGTACCACGGGGTCGTAGGATCCCGTCACTCGCCGCGCGCCTCGTTGATCGCCTTGCGTACCAACTCTGCGAGCTCTGGAGGATCGAGTTCGCAGCGGGTAATGAAATAGGTGGATCCAACCCAGAGCGCGCGCAGCAACTCATCGGTGGGAGAAAGAACCCGCGTGAGCGCCGGCAAAAGGTCCGGCCCTCACGCCCTTGGAGCGCGCGAAATGACCTTAGTGGCTGCTGCGACACACCAGAGCCCGTTCAGGCGAGATCGGCGTCCTCCGCGTCCCCCGTGCCGACACTGAAGTACGCGGCGTCCGGGTGGTGGAAGACGAGCGCTGAGACGCTGGCCTCCGGCTCCATCATGAAGCCCTCGGTGAGCTGCACGCCGACCTCCTCCGGGCGGAGCAAGCGGAAGAGCTTCGCCTGCTGCTCCAGGTCCGGGCACGCGGGGTAGCCGAAGGAGTAGCGCTTGCCGCGGTAGCGCGCCTGGAACAGCTCCTTGCGGGACAGTTCCGGCGGGTCCGGGAAGCCCCACGCCGCGCGCAGCCGCGCGTGCAGCCACTCCGCCGCGCCCTCCGCCGTCTCGAGCGCGAGCGCCATCAGCGCGTACGACCGCACGTATTCGCCCGCCGCCTTCGCCAGCTCGGCGCGCTCGCGGATGCCGGCGCCCGCCGTGGTGACGAAGATGGCGATGTGGTCGCGCTCCAGCGCGCGGCCGCGGGCGTCACGCCGGGGCGGCAGCACGAGGTCGCTCAGCGCGAGGCCGTCGGGCTTGCGCTGGCGCGGGAACGCGAACGTCTCCAGCGGCACGACGCCGCCCGGCTCGAAGACGTGGATGCGGTTGCCGTCGCCCTCCGCTTCGAAGAACTGCCAGACCGCGCGCGCGTGCATCGCACCTTCGCGGCACTCCTGCTTCACGGCGTCGATCTTGCGTTCCAGTTCGACCGCCTTGACATCGCCGGCCGCCAGCGCCTCGCTGAAGCGGCCGCGGAAGCCGAGGTGGCGTCCGTAGAGCATCTGCGGATTGACGTAAGTCCAGATCTCGTCGAGATCGAGCGCTTCCTCCAGGTGGCGATCCAGGTCCGGCACGGGCGCGATCGGCACGTCGAGCGCGATGCGCGCGCTGCGGGTCTCCGTCTCCGGGTAGGCCTCCCCGGCCGGAGTCGGCGGCGCGCCCGCGTGCTCGCGTTCGAGCAGCTCCGCCTCCAGCCGCGTCCGCTGGTCCGGGTCCATCAGTCGGTTAAGCGTGTCGAGGCCGTTCATCGCGTCGTTGCAGTAGACGACCGTGCCTTCGTACGCCGGCGCAATGCGGCCGCGCGTGAAGCGGTCGGAGAGCGCGGCGCCGCCGACGAGCAGCGGCAGGCCGACGCCCGCCTGCTTCAGG
>DASQHL010000018.1:0-25466 GCA_035632115.1 Dehalococcoidia bacterium
CCCCCCCCCCCCGCCGCGATCACCGCCGTTACGCTCAAGATGAGCCGGACTGCTCGTACCATGATCGTCCTCCTGACGTGTGCGCTGGATCCTCGCTGGAGGGGCGGCCCGTCATGGACCGGCGCCAGCCACCTGGCGTGGCATGCCGCCATTACACGCCGTGCGGCCGACTATGGCAAGTGCCGATCGACAGTCCGCGATGAGCCTGCGTGTCTATCGCCAGTCGGTCCGTGGCTCGCACGCTCGCGTATCTCGTATGTCCCACCTGGAGTCCGTGCCGGCTGACGACCCGCGCCCAGCCGATGCCGCGCAAGTCCAACATCCAACCCCCAGATCACCCCTGCCCCAGGACCTCAGGCGGCAACGCCAGCCCCGCGCCCGTCGCCTGCGCGATCACGCCCGCCGCCTGCAGCCGCGCCAGTTCCTCCGCCGCCACCCCCAGCCACGAGGTCAGCACCTGCTCCGTGTGCTCGCCCACGTCCGGCGGCAGCCCGCGCACCCCGCCCGGCGTCCGCGATAGTTTCACCGGCGTGTTGGGCACCGTGAGCGGCTTCCCCATCCGCGGATGGCGCAGCTCCACCAGCATCTCGCGCGCTCGCACCTGCGGCAGCGCCATCGCCTGCGGGATGTTGTTCAGTGGCCCGCACGGCAGCCCGATCGCGTCGAACTCCGCGACCCACTCCGCCGTCGTCCGCTGCCCCAGCGCCTCGTTGAGCAGCGGCTCCAGCTCCGCGTGATGCCGCGTGCGCAGCGCGCTCGTCTCGAACCGCGCATCATCGATCAGCTCCGCCCTCCCGATGATCGCGCAGAACAGTTCCCACTGGTTCGGCACCCCCCAGGACAGCGCCAGCACCATGTACCCGTCCTTCGTCGGGAACGCCTGGAACGGCGTCGCCAGCGGATGCCGCGTCCCGAGCGGCCCCGGCACCGCTCCCGTCGCCGAGTACCGCACGATCGCGTTCTCCAGCACCGCGATCTGGCAGTCGAGCATGCTCACATCCACGAGCTGCCCCTCGCCGGAGCGCTCCCGCTCGTGCAGCGCCGCCAGGATGCCGATCGCCGTGAACAGCCCCGCCGCGATGTCGCCCAGCGAAAGCCCCGGCCGTACCGGTCGCCCGCCCGGCTCCCCCGTGATGCTCATCACCCCGCCCATCCCCTGCACGACGATGTCCAGCGCCGGCCGCAGCCGGTCTGGCCCCGTCTGCCCGAAGCCCGATGTCGCCGCGTAGATCAGGCGTGAGTTGCGCGCGTGCAGCGCCTCCCACCCCAGCCCCAGCCGGTCCATCGTCCCCGGCGTGAAGTTCTCCATCACCACGTCCGCGCGCTCCGTCGCGCGCAGGAACAACTCCCGCCCCTCGTCCGTCTGCAGGTCGATGGCGATGCTCTTCTTGCCGCGGTTGATGCTGAAGAAGTACGCGCTCTCGCCGTCGACGTGCGGTCCCGTCGTGCGCGCCACGTCGCCCCACGGCGGCCGCTCCACCTTCACCACCTCGGCGCCGAGGTCGCACAGCACCATGCTGGCGTACGGCCCCGACAGCACCCACGTCAGGTCCAGGATCGTGATATCGGACAACGGTCCCGGCATCTGGTTTGCCCCCCGCGCTACGTCGTGCGTTCGACACACGATCCTACGGCGTCGGCCGCGATCGCGCATCCGGGCAGGAGCACCTCAGGCAAAGCGAAGGCAGGGCCGGTGACCGCACGGATCGCCGAACGCGCGGCGGCCCGCCGAAGCGGCGGGGGAGCGTCGCACCCTCGGACGACGCCGCGCCTCGGCGGGACCGCGGTCTCGCTGGACACGAGGTTCCAGACGATGCTTGCGAACATAGACACGAAGCAGCGCTCCGTCAATCGCTAAACAGGTACATCATGTATCCCTTTTCGCTCCCTCCTTCGGATTCCGTAGCGGATGCGTCGTCTCCGGACTGGCGGCTCCGATTGTGAACGGCGTAACATAGACACTGAACATGGCTCAGCGATCGCCCTCCTACGGCACCCGCACGCGCGGAAGCGCCCCCCGCAACCGCGTCGCCCGTTTCATCAACGTGGGCCAGATGCTGGCCCGCGTCTTCCTCGGCTACAAGCTCATCAGCCTGCGCGAAAAACGCCGCGGCAAGGAGTGGGGCGAGGCCCGCCGCCAGCGCCACCACTACTGGGCCGCCCGCAAGCTGTACGAGACCGCCGTCAAGAACCAGGGCCTCCTCATCAAGACCGGGCAGTTCCTCGGCACCCGCCCCGATGTCCTCCCGGAGGCGTACGTCGAGGTCCTCTCCGGCCTCCAGGACGAGGTGCCGCCCGAGTCCTTCGCCAACGTCCGCGCCCACATCGAGCGCGAGTTGGGCCGCCCCCTGCACGAGATCTTCGCCCAATTCGACGAGACCCCCGTCGCCTCCGCCTCCCTCGCCCAGGTTCACCGCGCCGTGCTCACGGATGGCCGCGTCTGCGCGGTCAAGGTGCAGTACCCCGGCATCGAGCACATCATCCACATCGACCTCGCCAACATGTCGTTCTTCATCAGCGTCCTCAACCGCCTCGATGGCTCCATGGACTATCGCTTCGTCGCCGAGGAGATGCGCAAGCACATCCCGCTGGAGCTCGACTTCATCAACGAGGGGCACAACGCGGAGCGCATCGCCGCCGACTTCGCCGGCGTTGACGACGTCGTCGTCCCGAAGATCTACTGGGACTACACCAGCCGCCGCGTCCTCACCATGGAGTACATCGATGGCGTCAAGATCACGGACGCCGAAGGCATGCGGCGCATCGGCGTCGACCAGTGGGAGATCGCAAAGATCCTCGTCTTCGCCTTCGCCGAAATGATCGTCAAGCACGGCTTCTTCCACGCCGACCCGCACCCCGGCAACCTCATGGTCCAGCCGGGCCCGAAGCTCGTGCTCATCGATTTCGGCCAGGCGAAGGACCTCGGCCCGGTGTTCCAGGAGGTGCTCGTGCGCTTCACCCGCACGCTCCTCGCCAACGACAACGCTGCCATGGGCGAGGCCTTCCGTGACCTCGGCTTTCGCACCAAGAAGGACGACGCCGAGGGCTACGAGAAGCTCGGCGATGCCTACGTCGGCAAAGTTGCACGTCAGATGCAGGAGACCGGCGCCGGCTGGGCTGAGGGTGAGGTGTTCGAAGAGTCCTACCAGGACGTCGTCGGCGTGCTGCGCAAGAACCCGTTGACCGCCATGCCGCCCGAGCTGCTGCTCATCGGCCGCGTCTTCGGCCTCCTCAACGGCCTCAGCAAGACGCTCCAGGCGCGCACCAACATGCTCGTCGCGTTCGCCCAGCTCGCCGACGAGATGGAGGCCGCGAAGAATCGCACCGCCGCCGAACTCATCGCCGCCGGCGTCGACGCACCCACCACCCGCCGGCTGCTGGAGTCGTAGGGGCCTCAGCGGTCGCTGGTATACTGCTTGCGTTGCGGGTACTGTCGTGCAGGAGGAGCCGTGGCAACGCGTGGCAAGGGTGGCAGAGCTTCGAGGTCTCGTCGCTCATCGCGGACGGCCGATCCCGTCGCGCGTGCCTTGGCCAGCAAGGAATTCATGGCAGGAGTCCGTGAGGGACTCGAATCACAGCGCCGCGGCGATGGCGTCCGCTTCGATCAACTGAAGCGGAAGAATGCCTGAGTTCCTGCTCATCGTTGAGTCGGCAGCACGCCGCTTCTTCGAGGAAATCGCCACCCGGGACGAACAGGTCAGGCTCTCACGCATCATGCAGGAGATCCTGACTGACCCGCAGATCGATCGGCGCACTAAGTTCCCCTTCCCTGTGACCGATGGCGCGATGTACGCCGATGGGGAGTTCTGGATCGTGTACAGCACGATCGAACCGGGGACCGTCTCCATTCTGAACATCGGCTTCGAGGAAGAACCTCCATCCGTGGGCGACGCCTGAGATCCCGCCTCATCGAGTTGTAAGGGCGCCGCCCGCTGCGCCGGCCCCCCGGCTTCTAATCACGGACGCAACCCTTCGCCCGCGATTGATCCCCCCGCGTGACCACCGTATCCTTCCCCCGAATCTGGAACGGAGCCGCACATGACTGACCGCGCCCTCTCCGGCTTGCGCGTCGTCGATTGCTCGCAGGGCATCGCCGGCCCGTACGCCACCAAGCTGCTCGCGGACTCCGGCGCCGACGTGTTGAAGGTGGAGCCGCCCCACGGCGACTACAGCCGCCGCCTCGGCCCCTTTCCTGGCGACCGTCCCGACCCGGAAGCCTCCGGCCTCTACCTGCACCTCAACACCAGCAAGCGCGGCATGACGCTCGATGTCTCCGTCCCGTCTGGGCAGGTCATCCTCAAGAAGCTGCTCGCCACGGCCGACGTCTTCGTCTCCGGCGAGCGCACGTCCACGCTCCGGGCGTGGGGCCTGGCGTACGACGACCTCAAGCCGGCCTTCCCCGATCTCATCCTCGCGCAAGTGTCGCCGTTCGGCGCAACGGGCCCCTACGCCGACTACGACGGCAACAGCCTCACCGCCATGGCCATGAGCACGATCATGTACAACACCGGCGAACCAGACCGTGAGCCACTGGTCACCGGCGGCGAGCCCGGCGAGTACCTGGCCGGCGTGCAGCTCTGGGTCGGCATCCTCGCCGCGCTCGCCAACCGCGCCCGCAACGGCGGCGGCGACCACGTCGATGTCTCCATGGCCGAGGCCGCCGCCGCCGCCGACGAGTACAACGCTGCCATGTACGGCTTCCAGGGCGCCATCCGCCGCCGCTACTTCTCCCGCCACATCTTCGGCTACCCCAACGACATCATGGCCTGCGCCGATGGCCACGTCGTCGTTATCCCCGGCGCGTCCGGCTTCCCCTCTCCCCTCGCGCCTGACACCATCTCGCCCATGGCGCTCCTCCTCGAAGACATCGAGCTCGACAAGGACCCCATGTTCCAGCAGATGGGCGAGCGCATGGTCCGCTGGCAGGACTTCGAGGCGCTCATCGCCCCCTACCTCTCCACCCACAGCGCCGCCGAGATCGTCATGACCGCGCAGGCCCTCCGCCTCCCCTTCGCTTACGTCCCCACCGCCGCCGACCTCCTCGCCGATGAGCATCTGGCCGAGCGCGCATTCTTCGAGCGCGTGCCCGCCCCCGCCGGCGGCGAGTTGACTATCCCCGGTGCCCCATTTCGCATGTCGGAGACGCCGCTGCACGTCGCACCCGCGCCGAAGCGCGGCGCGGCGAACGCCCCCGTCCTTCTCGACGAGCTGGGCTACGACAAGAGCGACCTCACCGTCCTCAGCGACCAGGGGGTGATATGAACGGCGCCCAGCTCCCGCTCGATGGGATCCGCGTCGTCGACCTCGCCCAGGTCTTCGCCGGCCCCGCCTGCACCCGCATCCTCGCCGACCTCGGCGCCGACGTCATCCGCTTCGAGTCCGCGGGCCGGATGGACGTCACCCGCAACCTGATCATCACCGACAACGACGGCATGGACCACCACTGGCACCGCGCCTCCTACTTCATCGTCCGCAACGCCGGCAAGCGCGAGATGGTGCTCGATCTCGCGAAAGAAGAAGGCCGTGACGTCATCCGCAAGCTCGTCGCCCGCGCCGATGTCGTCGTCGAGAGCTTCACGCCGCGCGTCATGGCGAACTTCGGCCTGGGCTACGACCAGCTCCGCGAGATCAAGCCCGATATCATCATGTGCTCGCTCTCTGGCTACGGCCAGACCGGCCCCATGCGCGATTTCGGCGCCTACGGCATGGGGCTGGAGCCCGCTTCCGGCATCTCCTCCATCACCGGTTACCCGGGCGGTCCTCCCATCCGCTCCGGCCTCTCCTTCACCGACCCCTACTCCGGCTTCATCGGCGCCGGCGCCGTGCTCACCGCGCTGCACTACCGCCGCCGCACCGGCAAGGGCCAGTACATCGATCTCTCCGAGCAGGAGGCAGCCATCCCCATCATGGCCGCCGCCCTCCTCGAACAGCAGATGACCGGCCGCACGCCGCAGCGCCTCGGCGACCGCAGCGCCTGGGCGGCGCCCCAGGGCTGCTACCGCTGCGCCGGCGACGACCGCTGGGCTGTCATCTCCGTCTCCGATGATGCGGGGTTCGCGCGCATGGCGCAGGCCATGGCGCACCCGGAGTGGGCCGCCGATCCCCGCTTCGCCACCGTGCTCGCCCGCCGCGAGCATCACGACGAGCTGGACGCACGCATCACGGAGTGGACGTCGACACGCGATCACTACGACGTGTTCCACACGTTGCAGGCCGCCGGCGTCAAGGCCGCGCCAGTGCTCGATGGCAAAGAGGTCCTCTTTGACGAGCAGTTCCGCGCCCGCCACCACTTCGATGTCGTCGACCAGCCGCTGCTCGGCAAGCGCCCCGTGCAGCGGCACCTCGCCGCGAAGTTCACCCGCTTCGAAGCGCGCGCCCGTGGCCATGCGCCGCTCCTCGGCGAGCACAACGAAGAGGTGCTGCGCGAGCTCGGCTACGACGACGCCGCGATCTCCCGCCTCAAGGAGGACGCCGTCATCGCGGACGCGCCCAGCCTCCCTGTGCCCGCGCAGTTCATCGCGATGGCGTTGAAGCTCCCGTACGATCGCTACCTCCAGCACGGAATCCTGCAGGCGATCGATGCCGACTATCGGGAGCAACTCGGGATCGCCGAATGACCGCCGGCCGTCCCGCGTTCGACCTGCGCCCCGTCGTCCTCCAGGGCCGTCACGTCCGCCTCGAACCGATTGCCCTCGGCCACGCCGATGCCCTGTTCGCCGCCGGCCGGGACGGCGCCATCTGGCGCTGGATGCCGCTCCATCCTCAGTCCGTCGCCGACATGCGCGACATCGTCGCGACCCGCCTCGCCGCTCAGCAGCGCGGCGAGGGCCTGACGTGGGCCACCGTCCACCTCCCGTCGGGCGATGTCGTCGGCAGCACATCCTTCCTCAACGTCAGCGCGCCCGACCGCCGCCTCGAGATCGGCTTCACCTGGATCGCCCCGCGCGTCCAGCGCACGCCGCTCAACACCGAGGCCAAGTACCTGCAGCTCCGCCACGCCTTCGAGACCATCGGCTGCCTCCGCGTCGAACTGAAGACCGACGCCCGCAACCTCATCTCCCAACGCGCCATCGAGCGTATCGGCGGCGTCCGTGAAGGCGTCTTCCGCAAGCACATGTACACGCACACCGGCTTCCAGCGAGACTCCGTCTACTACAGCATCATCGATGACGAGTGGCCCGCCACGAAGGCCCGCCTGGAAGCGCTCCTCCTCGAGCAACATCCAGCGTCCACCACGTAGCACTGTCGCTTCCCGCATCCCGCTTCTCGCATCCGCTTCTCGCATCGCGCATCTCGCATCCCGCATCCCGCTTCCCGCTTCCCGCTTCCCGTTCTCGCTTCCCGCTTCCCGCTTCCAGCCGCTACTCTCACCCCATGCCCACGAGCGTCACCGTCCGCGTCCCCGCCACCTCCGCAAACCTCGGCCCCGGCTTCGATAGCCTCGGGCTCGCGCTCGAGATCACGCAGGATGTCACCGTGGCGCTCGGCGAGCGAACGGAGGCGAAGGATGGCCTCATCCGCCTCGTGCTCGATGGCGCGCGTTCCGCCTACCGCCTGGCGAAGGTCGCAGTCCCCGAGTTGAGCGTCGCGGGTCACCCGGCGATCCCCATCGGCCGCGGCCTCGGCGCCAGTGCCGCCGCGCGCGCCGCCGGCATCGTCGCCGCAAACGAACTCATGGGTCGCCCGCTCGACGATGCGCAGATGCTGGTGCTCGGGGCCGCCCTGGAGGGCCACGCCGACAACATGGCCCCCGCCCTCTTCGGCGGCCTCCGCGTCGTCGTCCGCGACGGCGATAGCTTCCGCCACGTCGCCTCGCCGCTCGCCCCCGGCCTCAAGGTCGCCCTCTTCATCCCGGAGTTCGAGATGCCAACCGGCGAGAGCCGCAAGCTCCTCCCCGAAACCCTCTCGAAGGACGACGCCGTCCACAACATCGGCCGTGCTGCCCTGCTCGTCGCCGCCCTCGCCAGTGGCAACTGGGACGCCCTCGCCGTCGCGACGCAGGACCGGCTCCACCAGCCCGCCCGCGCCCGCATCTTCCCCGCCATGCCCGCTATCTTCGCGGCCGCCCTCGCCGCCGGCGCCCTCTGCGCCTACCTCAGCGGCGGCGGCTCTACCATCGCCGCCTTCGCCATCGATGGCGAAGATCGCATCGCCCGCGCCATGCTCGATGCCGGCGCCGCCCGCGGCTACCCCGGCCGCACCGCCGTCACCCGCCCGCGTGAAGTGGGGGCGGAGATCGTCGCGCAGGCCTGAGACCATCTCGTCGGTGGGAAGACACACAGAAGCCCGGCATCCATACCGGGCTCCTGTGTACTCGCGGGACTGCGGGCGGGCTCGTGCGGCCCGTCACGGGGGAGACCGCCGCACGCCGCCCGCAATCACGGATGCCCGCCGTCCGTTCGGCGGGGTAGACGCACGAAAGGTGCCCGAATCTGCACGGGGAACCGGTGCCGCGGCGCCAACTCCCGTGCCGCCGCCCGGCGTCCGAGCTGCCGCGGCGCTTCGAGTTGCTGCTGCGTGATCGGCATCGTGCGCTCCATGGCATCACCTCCGCGTGTCGTTGCGCCGGCGCTGCGCCAACGCACAACGGCATCATGCCAGACGCGGCCCCCACGATCGGTTGCGAGAGTGTGAAGCTGGTGTTGAATCTCTGTAACAGAACGAGCGTTTACTCAGGCAGCTTCTCGCACGCAGTTCCGCCCCGCCTGCTTCGCCGCGTACAGCGCCACGTCCGCCGCGGCGATCAGCGCGTCCTCACGCTGCGCGTCCTCCGGGAAGATCGCTACGCCGATGCTCACGCTCGTGCCGCTCTCCATCGTCGCCGCCCGCAGCCGTTCTGCCAGCGTCAGCGCCTCGTCCCGCGCGCTGTGCGGCGCCACCACGATGAACTCGTCCCCGCCGAACCGCGCGACAAGGTCGCCCCGTCGCAAGACCGCCCGCATCGATGCCGCGATCTCCCGGAGACGCTCATCGCCCGCCGGGTGACCCTGCTCGTCGTTGATCCGCTTGAAGTGGTCTACATCCACCAGCATCAGCGCCAGCGGCGTCCGCGCGGCGATCGCGTCGTGCAGCGTGGCCGCGTACATCTGGTGGAACCTCCGCCGGTTCGGCAGCCCCGTCAACGAGTCCGTCACCGCCAGCTCGGAGATGATGCCGCGCAACCGCTGCTCCCCGCCGGCGATCATCGTCGCGTTCAGCCCCATGAGCTGGATACACACCGATACCACGATCACGTACGGCCATGCCACCGGGTACCCCTGCGCTGCGACCATCCCCGCCGCCGCGGCGTAGTTAAGCCCGATCCACGCTGCGTACACCAGCATCGCCCGCTGCGTGATCAGGTGGGCGCTCGCCGAGATGATCAGGAAGTAGATCGCCCAGACCGGGCTGCGCACGTCGTGCAGCGCCACCAGGATCACGCTGGTCAGCGCCACGTCCAGGAACCGGAACGCGGTCGCCACGCGGGGATCCGGCTCCGCGCGGACCACCTGCTGCCACGTGAACACCACGTTCGCCGCCACCAGCGCGCCGCCGCTCATCGCGAGCGCCGCCGGCGCCACCTCCAGCACGTGGATCCATCCCAGCGCGATATAGGCGAACGCGATCACCCACCGCAGCGCGGTCATGCTCCTGCGCAACGGCAGATCGTCCAGCCGGACCGTCACAGCGGGCCTCGCCACGTCCCGTGGTGTGGTCTGTTCGAGCAGCGTCACGTTCAGATATCGGCATCTACCTGCGCTCGCCGCATCGTTCTCGCGCCTTCCTGCCGGTATGATGTCGCCGCCCCGGAAGCGAAAGGAGCCCGATCGTGGCATCACCTCTGGCGGCGCTGGTCGATGACTACATCGCCGCCACCAACGCGTACCAGCCGGTCGGCGCATCTACGCGCGGCTTTCATCAGCACGATGCCCGCCTCGGCGACCGCTCCCGCACCGCGTTGGAAGACCGCATGCGCTACGTCCGCGCCATGCTCGCCCGCCTCGCGTCGATCGACCCCGCCACGCTCACCGGAAACGAGCCGTACGACGCCGATCTCCTGAAGCGCCGCCTCGCCTGGGAGATCACTGATTTCGAACAGGTGCGGTCGTGGCAGCGCGCCCCCGGTGCTCCGCTCGCCACGATCGGCAGCGGCTGTAACGGCCTCGTCATTCGCGACTTCGCGCCGTTGCCCGAACGCATCGCCTCCCTCATCGCCCGCCTCGGCGAGGTGCCCGCGCTCCTCGCCCAGGCGAAGGAGAACCTTGTCGATCCCACCCGCTACCACATCGAGACCGCCATCGAATCCGCGGCCGGTATGCGAGCGCTGTTTGAGCGCGATCTTCCCGCTGCCGCCGCCGCCGCCGGCGACCCCGCACTCCTCCGGCGCTTCGACGCCGCCAACGACGCCGCCCGCACCGCGGTCGCGGACTATGCCGCATGGCTGAAGGCCCACCTCCTGCCGCGCGCTCGCGAAGACGTCGCTTGGGGCGCCGCCAACATGCGCGCGCTCCTGAGCGAGACCGACTCCATCGACGAGCCGCTCGACACCTTGATCGCCCGCGGCGAGGAGGATCTGCGCGCGCACCAGGCCCGCCTGCAGGAGGTCGCCGCCAAGCTCGATCCCGCCGCCACGCCGGCCGCCGTCATCGAAGCCGTCTCCGGCGATCACCCCGCCGCCGCCGAACTCCTGCCGCACGTCCGGGCCCTGCTTGAAGACCTGCGCCAGTTCAGCATCGACGCCCGCATCTGCACTATGCCGACAGACGTCCGCATCAGCGTCCGCGAGACGCCCGGCTTCTCGCGCATGACCACACAGGCCGCCTGCAGCACGCCCGGCCCCTTCGAGCGCGTCGCGACGGAGGCCTACTACTACGTCACGCCTCCCGACACCGCCTGGCCCGCAGACCGGACCGAAGCCTATCTGCGCTTCTTCAACCGCTGGAGCATCCCCGGCGTCACCGCGCACGAGGCCTACCCCGGTCACTACGTGCACCTCACCTACCTCCAGCGCGCCTCCAGCGCCGCCGGCCGCTACCTCCTCTCCATCACGCCCGTCGAGGGCTGGGCGCACTACGTCGAGCAGGTCATGATCGAGGAAGGCTACGGCGCCGGCGAACCGCGCATCGAGCTGATGCAGGTGCGCGAAGCGCTCCTCCGCCTCTGCCGCTACCGCTGCGCCTTCGGCCTCCACGCCGAAAATTGGTCTTACCGGCAGGCCGTCGACTTCTTCGCGCGCGAAGGCTACGCCACGCCCGTCATCGCGGAGCGCGAGACGCGCCGCGGCATCATCGGCCCGAACTACTACGCCTACACCATGGGCAAGCACCAGATCCTTCGTCTGCGCGAGAAGGTCCGTGCGAAACAGGGCGCCGCCTACGACCAGGCCCGCTTCCACGACCAGCTCATGCAGCTGCCGTACCCCGTCTCCTCCATCGAGCGCATCATGCTGGGTGGCGCCTGATGCAGACGCTCACCGGCTCCATCTCCACCTACGTCTTCTCGATCGTCCGTGCCCGCCCGATGTTCCTCCTCCTCTACCGCGCGCCGCACCTGCCGCACGCAAACACCTGGCAGGCCGTCCACGGCATGATCGAACCCGCCGAGAAGGCGTACGACGCCGGCCGGCGCGAGATGCGCGAAGAGTGCGGCCTCACCCCGGCGCGCTTCTTCAAGACGGACTTCGTCGAGACCTTCTACAGCGAGACGACGGATGCCGTCCATCTCGTCCCCGCCTTCGCCGCCTACGTCGAGGGCGCGCCCGCCGCCACGCTCTCGGAAGAGCACACGGCGGCCGAGTGGTGCACGCTGGACGATGCCGTGCGCCGCTTCGTCTGGCCGTCGCAGCAACAGGCCGTGCGTATCATCGCCGCCGCCGTCGCCCGCTGGCCCGATATCGGCGTCGGTGTCACCGAGCTCAACGCCTGACGTGCCTCAACGGCCAGCCCCTAACCTCTAACCCTTAACCTCGATACCCTGCCGCCATGGATCTCGGCATCATCGGCTTCCAGCGCTCCGGCAAGACCACCATCTTTAACGCCGTCACGAAGGGCCACGCGCAGACCGGCGCCTACGGGGCCGGCGTCCAGCCCAACATCGGCGTCGTCAAGGTGCCCGATGATCGCCTCGATCGCCTGGCGAAGCTCTTCGACCCGAAGAAGTTCACCCTCGCTGATATCCGCTACATCGACTTCCCCGGCGAAGCCTTCAGCGACGGCCAGGGCCCCCCCGCGCAGTTCCTCGCCCAGCTCGCCCGCTGCGACGCCCTCATCCACGTCGTCCGTGCCTTCGCCGATGAGACCGTCCCCCACCCCCAGGGCTCCGTCGACCCCGCGCGCGACGCCTCCGCCATGGAGCTCGAGCTCGCCTTTGCCGATGCTGCGTTCATCGAAAAGCGCCTCGAGCGCATCGAGGCATCCATGCGCTCAGTCAAGGTCGGCGAGCGCGATGCCGCCGAGCGCGAGGTCGCCCTGCTCACCCGCCTCAAGCACGGCCTCGAAGCCGACACGCCGCTCCGCGCGCAGCCCATGAGCGACGAGGAGCGGCGCATGCTCGTCAACTACCAGTTCCTCACCGACAAGCCCCTCCTCGTCGTCCTCAACATCGCCGAAACGGACGCCGCCCGCGCGTCGGCGCTCGAGGCTGCGCACGCCGCCCTCGCGCGCGGCGAACACACCGCCATCGCCGCCATCAGCGGCAAGATCGAGCAAGAGCTCGCCCAGCTCTCCGATGACGAGGCCGTCGAGTTCCGCAACGATCTCGGCATCGCCGAACCCGGCCTCGACCGCATGATCCGCATGTCCTACCAGCTCACCGGGCTCATCTCGTTCTTCACCGTCGGCCCCGACGAGTGTCGCGCATGGAACGTCACCGCCGGCGCAACCGCCCCCGTCGCCGCCGGCAAGATCCACACCGACCTCGAGCGCGGCTTCATCCGTGCCGAGGTCGTCCGCTGGGACGAGCTGCTCGCCGCCGGCTCCATCGCCGAGGCCCGCAAGCACGGCCATCTTCGCCAGGAAGGCAAGACCTACGTCGTCCAGGACGGCGACTGTCTCAACATCCTCTTCAACGTCTGACCCGTCGGGGCGCCGCTACAGGTCGGCTCTCTGGATGCGGCGGACCAGGTGCTCAAACATCGAGCGTGGCCGCGTCAATCCCGGAGGAGCCGCCGCTGCAGTTTGCCGGCGGCCGTGCGAGGAAGCGCCCCCACCACGCGGATCGAGATCGGCACCTTGTACGCTGCCAGGCGCCCACGACAGTACCCGATCAGCTCCGCGCCCGTCACGGTCGCGCCACTCCGCACGACGACGCTCGCTGCCGGCACGCTCCCCCAGCGGTCATCTGCTTGGCCGTACACCCCCGCCTCCGCCACGTCCGGATGCGACAGCAACACCGCCTCCACTTCGGCCGGATACACGTTCTCGCCACCGGACACGATGAGGTCGTCGCGGCGGTCCAGCACGAACAGGAAGCCCTCGTCGTCCACGTAGCCGATGTCTCCGGTGCGGAACCACCCGTCACCCCGCTCCGGCGCACCCTCCTCCGGGCGCCCCCAATAGCCGGGACTCACGGTGGCGCCGCGGATCAGGATGTCGCCCGCCTGCCCTGGCGGAGCTTCCCCGCTCTCGCCCGCGATCCGCAGCTCCGTCGGCAACAACGGCTTACCCGCCGACCCGAGTCTGCGGAGCGCCTCATCCGGCGCGAGCGTCGCGACCTGCGAGGCCGCCTCGGTCAGGCCATACGTCTGCACGACCGGCACCCCCCGCGCCGCACACAATTCGAGCAGCGGCCGCGGCGCCGGCCCGCCGCCCAGGAGCACCGCGCGCAGCGTGTGCGGGTACGGCGTCTCACCGCGCTCCTCCAGCATGCGGGACAGCATGCTCGAAACGACGGAAACCACCGTCACCCCTTCGTCGATCGCCGCATTCGCCCGCTGGGGGTCGAACGACGCCTCCACCACGGCGCAGTTGCCGTAGATCACGCCGCGCAGCAGCACCGCCAGCCCGCCGACATGAAACATCGGCAGACAGCCGAGTAATCGGTCACCAGGGTCGAACCCGAGATTCAGCATCGACCCGATCGCACTCCACAGGTGGTTTCCGAACGTGAGCATCGCGCCCTTCGGCCGGCCCGTCGTCCCCGATGTGTAGATGATGCTGTGGATGCGCTGAAGGTCGTGACACTCGCGCCGGATCGCGGGCCCCGTGACCCCGTGCAACGCGGAAACGTGCACCGGCGTCGCATGGCTCCGTGCGCACACCTCCCTGGCCAGCGATGCCGTCGCGTCGTCGTGCAGCACCACCCGCACCCCCGCATCATCGATCTGCCACGCGATCTCCGCCCCGGCAAGACGCGTGTTCAGCGGCACGAGGATCGCGCCGGCGCGCGGCACGGCGTGGATCAGCTCGACGAAGGACAGCCCGTTTGGGAGCAAGACGCCGACGCGGTCGCCGTCGCGGACGCCCATCGAGGCAAGCGCCGCCGTGACGCCATCCGCGCCCGCATCGAGCTCCCGCCAGGACATCCGCGCTGCGTCCGTCACCACCGCCGGCGCTGATGGTGTCAGCAGCGCACGTTTGCGCAGCCAGTCGGTGCCGATGCCTGTCTCGCTCACGCCCGCACCACCCGCTCTGCGCCCGTGGCGAATCGCGACACCGCCTCCTCATCCAGCGTCACGCCCAGCCCGGCCAGGTGTGGCACGGCCATCTGCCCGTCGCGGATCGGCAAGCCCTCCAGGATCAGGTCGTCCTCGAGGAGATCAAGCGTCGCCAGCCCGCAAGCCAGCATGGGCTCCGGCAGCGAGGCGGCCGCGTGAAGCGCGCCGGCGATGCCGATGCCGCTCTCCAGGGCGCTCGTCACCGTCACGGCCACACCCGCGTCTGCGGCGATCGTCATGATCCGCAGCGCGCTGCGCGGGCCCCCGACGACCGGCAGCTTGACGACGACGCCATCCACCGCCCGCGCCCCGACGAGCGCCCGGACGGAGGCGATGCCGGTTACGCTCTCATCCGCGGCGACCGGTATCCGCACCGCGTCCCGCACCCGTCGCAACGCGCCGATGTCGCCCGCGCCCACGGGCTGCTCCACCATGCCGATATCGTATGGCTCGACGGCGAGGAGCGTCTCCACCGCCTCCTGCTCCGTCCACGCCCCGTTCGCGTCCAGCGTTACCCGCACCGCCGGCCCGACCGCTTCGCGCAACGCCGCTACGCGCGCGACCTCATCCGCGATACATCCCCCAAGTCCCACCTTCAGCTTCACGCTCCGGAATCCACGACGCACCGCCCGCACGGCCGCAGCGGTCGAATCCGCGCACGTCCCCGCATCGACCACCGCGTTGACCATCACGGAGGATGCGGCGTGCGGCGACAACAACCGCGCGACAGATACACCCGCCGCGCTCCCCTCGGCGGCACACGCGGCAAGCTCGATCCCGCAGACGAGCGGCGCGTAGCGGCTGCTGTTCCCCAGCAGTTCCTGCGCCACCTGCGCGCCCTGCGTGATCTTCGAACCGATCAATCGCGGGGCGATCACCTCCAGCGCGCGAAGCAGCGCGGCATGCGGCGCCGTGCCATGTGACGGCAACGGCGTCACGTCACCGACGCCCGAGACGCCGGCGTCGGTGACCATCGTGAGCACGATGCCTGCGCGGACGGACCAGCGCCTCTCCGACGTCGTGAACGCCGCCACGAACGGCACGGCGTACGGGGTCCAGCGAAGCTCCGTGAGCTTCACAGCATGAATCCCGCCGCCATCAACACACCGAAGACCAGCGCCAGCCGCGCCGTCCCCTTGAGCGTGAGGTTCAGCGCGCGTCCCTCGACGCCGCCAAGCACCGGCTTGCTGACCTGTGCGGCCAGCGGGAGGCTGATGAGCGGAAGCAGGAGCCACCACGACACCACCACGGCCATCGCGACGGCGATCGCATATGCCCCGCCGACGAGCGCCACGTACTGCAGGCGCGTCGCCCGGTCGCCAAGACGCACCGCGAGCGTGCGCTTCCCCGTGCACGCGTCCGTCGCGCGGTCGCGAAGGTTGTTGACGACCAGGATCGCGGTGATCAGGCAGCCGACGGCGCTGCCCCCGGCTATCGACGTGCCGCTCACGTCGCCCGCCTGGAGGTAATAGGTGCCGCAGACGGCAACCACGCCGAAGAACACGAACACAAATGCGTCGCCCAGGCCGTGATACCCCAGCGGCCACGGCCCGCCCGTGTACGCCACCCCCGCGGCGATCGATGCCAGCCCGATCGCGATGATCGGCCAGCCGCCAACCCACGCCAGGTACAGGCCGAGCACCGCCGCTGACCCGAAGGCCGCCGCCACCCCTACGCGCACGTCGCGCGGCGTCAACAGCCCGCTCTGGGTCACGCGCGGCGGGCCAAGGCGCTCGTCTGTGTCCGCCCCCCGCTCGAAGTCGAAGACATCATTCGCGAAGTTCGTGCCGATCTGGATCAGCAGCGCGGCCAGCAACGCCGCTACCAGCACCAGCACGCTCACATCACCGACGCGGAAGGCCGCCCCGGAGCCCACCAGCACCGGCACCGCGGCAGCCGGTAACGTCTGCGGCCGCGCGGCGAGCAGCCACGTCTTCACGAAGCCGGGGCGGGCCTGCGCTGCCGTCGTCATCCTCGTCACCTACGGAAACCGCTGGAACTTCGAGAAATCGGGTGCGCGCCGCTCAACGAACGCGTCGCGGCCCTCCTTCGCCTCTTCCGTCAGGTAGTACAGCAGCGTCGCATCGCCGGCGAGCTGCTGGATCCCGGCGAGACCGTCCGTGTCCGCGTTGAACGCCGCCTTCAGGAGCCGGAGCGCGGTCGGGCTGTTCCCCAGCATCTCCCGCGCCCACTGGACCGTTTCTTCCTCCAGCCGTTCCAGGGGTACGACCGTATTGACCAGTCCCATCTGCAGCGCGTCCTCCGCCGAGTACTGCCGGCAGAGGTACCAGATCTCCCGCGCCTTCTTGTGGCCGACGACGCGCGCCAACAGCGTCGCGCCGTAGCCCGCGTCGAAGCTCCCCACTCTCGGCCCGGTCTGTCCGAAGACGGCATTATCCGCGGCGATCGTCAGGTCGCACACCAGGTGCAGCACATGACCGCCGCCAATCGCATACCCCGCCACCATCGCGATCACCGGCTTGGGCAACGTGCGGATCTGCCGCTGCAGCTCCAGCACGTTGAGCCGCGGCACGCCGTCCTGGCCGATGTATCCGCCGTCCCCGCGCACCCGCTGGTCGCCGCCGGAGCAGAACGCCAGATCCCCCGCGCCCGTGAGGATGATCACGCCGATTTGCGGGTCTTCGTGCGCGGCCCCGAACGCGTCCTTCAGCTCGAACAGCGTCTGCGGCCGGAATGCGTTGCGCACTTCCGGCCGGTTGATCGTGATCTTTGCGATCCCCTCAGCCGTTTCGTACAGAATGTCGCCGTACTGCTTGGCGCTCTGCCAGCCTAGCGCCGGTCGGACCGTACTGGTTGCTGCTGGTGTGGTAGGCATGACGTGAGGAACTCCTTCACAAGCCGTGCAAATGCCGGCGGTCGCTCCAGGTGAACCGCGTGGCCGGCGCCTTCAACGATGTGCGCGCGCGCGCCCGCGATGCGCTCCTGCATTGCTGCGGCGAGATCGCGGTACTTCTTGTCCTCGCCACCCGCGATCAACAACACCGGCATCGCCAGCTCGCCAAGGCGCCCCAGTACCGGCTCCTGCGCCCCGGCCCCCATGCCGCGCAAGCTGTTCGCCAGCCCCAGGGCGCTGTTCCGGAGGCGCTGCACGCGCAACGATGCTCGCACCCGCCCTGGCAGGCGCGCCTGCGTCGACCACAGCGGCAGGTCCTCCCACGCATCGACGAACGCCGCCACCCCGCCACGCTCGATGCTGTCCGCCAGCGCGCGGTCCGCGGCTACCCGCCCGCCCCGCTCGTCCCGGTCATCGATCCCCGGAGACGCGCTCTCCAGCACCAGCGCCGCGACACGCTCCGGTGCCGCCAGCGCGAACTGCAACGCCACCCGCCCGCCCATCGAGTACCCCAGGACCGCGGCGCGCTCAACGCCCAATGCATCGAGGATCGCCACCACGTCGCTCACGCAGCACGCCATGGCGTAGCGAGACTCGTCGCCCGGGGCGTCGGATGCACCGTGGCCGATGAGGTCGGGAGCGATCGTCCGGAACTCACGTAACGTCGACATGACTGGGTGCCAGGTCGCGGCGCCGCCCGTGAAACCGTGCAGGAGGAGCAGCGGATAGCCCGCTCCCGCAAGCTCGACGTTGAGCTGCACTCCGTCTGTGATCACTCGCCGCGTCTCCATCATCCGGACACCGCTTCCGCGACACCCCGCCAGACCGCGCGATGAAGTTCGACGTTCGACCGACGCTCTGTCCGCACCTCGATCACCTGTACCCCTGGCGAGCCGATGCTCCGCGTGACCGCCGCCCGGAACTGCACGCGGTTTGGGGCGCGCTCGTAACCGATCCCGTACAGCTCGCACGCCGCCCGGAACTCAAGGCCGTGCGGCGTGCCGAACAGCTCCTCGAACTGCGCCGGATGCTCGGCCTGCGGCAAGAACGAGAAGATGCCGCCGCCGTCGTTGTTGATCAGCACGATCGTCGCGCTGAGGTTGTGGCGCTTCGCCGCCAGCAGGCCGTTCATGTCGTGGTAGAACGACAGATCGCCGATAACCAGCACGAGCGGCCCCGCGCCGGCCGCGCTCGCGCCAAGCGCGCTCGATACCACCCCGTCGATGCCGTTCGCGCCACGGTTGGCGAGAAATCGCACCTCTGCGGGGCCGCCCGGGAAGAACGTGTCCAGGTCGCGCACGGGCATGCTGTTGCCCGCGTAGAGCGTCGCTCCGCCGGGCAACACGCGCGCGAGATCCGCGAACACCGCTGGCTCGTTCAAGTCGTCGCCCGCGCCGATCCCGGCCTCGATCGCCGCGCGCGCCTGCATCGACCGTGACATCCACGCGCTCACCGATGCGGTATCGTGGCGCGGCTCTCCGAACGCTGAGCGCAACGAACGGCAGAACGAGACGGGGTTGGTGTGGTACACGTCCGTCCCGGCGTGGATCGGGTCCGGCCACTCGGCCTCATCGATGATCATCTGTGGCGCCCCGCGCAGGCGCCGGAGGAACTCGAACAGCGGCTTCGATGTCGGCAGCGCGCCAAACCGCAGCACGACGCTGGGGCGCAGCCGATCGGCGGTCCCGGGATCGCGCAGAAACGCGTCGTACGCATCGACCACCAGCGAACGGTCGTGCGGGCCGCATCGGGCAAGCGAGAGCGGGTCCGCCAGCAGCGGGTACCCGAGCGCCGACGCCAGCTCGGCGACAGCCGCCGCCAGCGACGGATCGTCCTGCGGCCCGCAAACAATGATGCCGTCCGCCCACCGCCTCAGCTCCTGCGCAAGCGGTTCAAGCTCGGCCGGCGTGATACGCCGCGGCGTGCTCCGCGCGGCGATCGCGCCCCCCCGTTCGACGCCCCATGACGAAGGGTGATTGAGCGCGGGGATCAGCGGCTCGCGAAACGGAAAATTGAGGTGCACCGGCCCCGCTGGCGCTTCACTCGCCGTGATGGCTGCCCGCGCCGCGACCATCCGGGCGTGCCGCGCGGATCCTTCGCTGGCTTCCGGCAGCGGCATCTCCAGCCACCACTTCGCGTGCGATCCGTACATCCGCGATTGATCGATGGTCTGGGGCGCGCCCAGCTCCCGCAACTCGGGCGGGCGGTCCGCCGTGAGTACCACCAGCGGCACGCGCCCGTAACGCGCCTCCGCCACCGCCGGCGCAAAGTTCGCCGCCGCTGTTCCCGATGTCGCCAACAGCGCCACAGGCCGCCGCGATGCTTTCGCCATGCCCAGCGCGAAGTAGGAAGCAGAGCGTTCGTCCAGGTGCATCCAGACGCGGATTCCTGGGTGATCATGCAGCAGCATCGCGATCGGCGTCGAGCGCGAGCCCGGGCAAACGCACGCCTCGCGCACGCCGGACCGCGCCAGCTCGTCGACAAACGCGCCGACGCTAATGTCCAGCGCGTTCTCGGCGGCCACCGTTATTGCTGGTTGAGCGCCCACAGCATCGGCCTCAGTTTCATCGTCGATTCGTCATACTCGCGCTCTGGGTTCGACCCCGCGACGATGCCGCACCCGGCATAGAGCCGTGCCTCCAGCCCGGCGATCAGCGCCGAGCGGATCGCGACCGAGAACTCGCCGTCGCCGTTCGCATCGACCCAACCGATGGGACCGGCGTACCATCCCCGGTCGAACGGCTCGTGCTCTTGGATCAGCCGAAGCGCCTCCGTGCGTGGCATGCCGCCCACCGCTGGCGTCGGGTGCAGCCGTTCGACCAGCTCGAGCGCACCCACGTCCCCGGCGAGCGTTCCTTCCACCGGCGTGTATAGGTGCTGCACGTTGGGCATGCGCATCAGCCGCGGCTCAGAAGGCACATCGATCCTCCGGCAGAGCGGCCGCAGCGCCTCCGCGATCATCTGCACGACCAGCCGGTGCTCGCGCCGCTCCTTGGCGTCGCCCAGCAACGCCGTGCCGGCCGCCTCGTCATCGTCCGCAGTAGCGCCGCGGGGCGCCGATCCCGCCAGGCACGTCGCGCGGACGCTCCCTCGCTCGACCTGCACCAGCCGCTCCGGGGTCGCGCCGATGAAGCACGCGCCTCCCCGGCGGAAGGAGAACACCGTGCAATCCCCGTATCCCTCGCGCAGCCGCGCGATCAGCGTGGTCTCATCGATCTCGTTGCGCGCGCGGACCGTAACCTCCCGCGCCAGCACGACTTTCTCCACGCGGCCGCGCTCGATCGAAGACGTCAGCGCTCGCACCGCATCACGCCACGCATCGGCCGTCACGGTCTCATCGAACCCATCGACGGCCGCATCGCCCGGCCTGTCCGAGGCAGCGGGCTGGCTCAACAGATGAGCGAGGCGAAGCTGGAGCGCACCTGCCGACTGCCCGGGCTGCACCATCAGGTTGAACGTCGCAGTCGCTTGATCACCGCTTCGACGGTAGACGAACTCGGGGACCACCAGCGCGCCGTCCCCGAAGCTGGCCCAGTGGCGCGCCCGCTCGCCAGCCGCGAACGCGAATCCCGCCACCGCGACCAGGTCACTCCTCCGATTCGTCACCGCGCTGCCGCTCAGCGCGCGCCAGGCACGCGCTGCATCGCCGAAGCGGCCCTCGCCGCGCAGCGTGTGCACGCGCAGCGCACCTGCCGTCACCACCGCCGACCCCCTCGACGGCTGTTCCCAGTACGTCGTTTCGCGCCGCTCCACGCGGCACGCGCGATACAGCCCGATCGTGTCGCGCGGCTCTATCGCCCTGCTGTAGCTCAACAGCACCCGCGCGCCGCGGCCATCCGCCGCAACGCACGCCTCCTCCAGGAGGCCGCGCTCCACCTCCAGGCTGGCCGTCGACTGCAGGACGCCCGTCATCGTTCCTCCGGCTGCCTGCGGACGTGCTGCGGCGGAGGTTCTGCGCCGACGCTGCGGAAGATCATCGGCCGCAGTAAGGCGTACGAGTCCTCCAGCGGTCGCGGGTCATCCGTGATCAGCCAGTGCGTGATCACTTCGTTCAGCGCGCCGAACCAGATGCGCCCCGCCAGTTCCGTGTCGATCGGCTCGATCGCGCCCGCTGCCACCGCCTCGTCGAGGTGACGCTGAATGATCTCGATGAACGTGCCGTGGATCTCCATCAAACGCGCGTGGAACTCGCGCCCCGCGCTGAACGCCTCGAGCAGGAAGAGCCGCGCCAGCGCGCGGTGCCGGCCGAACGTGCTCAACACCACGTGAAGAGCCGCCTCCGCCTTCGCCACGGGCTCCGTCTCGCCCGAGATCGCCCCCTCCACGCGGTCCAGCAGTTGACGGGCCGCCCGGTCCATCAGCGCGAAGAAGATGGCCTGCTTCCCCGGAAAGTGGAAGTAGACGCCCCCCTTGGACGTGTCTGACGCACCGGCGATGTCGTCCACCGAACTGTCGCGGTAGCCCTTGCGGGAGAACACGTTCAGAGCCGCGTCCAGGATCCGCCGGTGCCGTTGTTCCGCTCGGTTTTGCTCGAACGCCATGCTAGACTCTCACTGTCAAAACCGACCGTCGCGTCAGTCGGTTCTAGCCTAGCAGTCGGCTGATCCGCGGGCAATCACGCCGGCGCATAACGAGGGGCGATGGGCACAGATTCCTCCGTCACCGAAGAAGGTCGCCGGCACCGCAATCGCCAGATTCAAGCGATGTTCGGCCGCATCGTGCCCCGCTATGACCGGATGAACCGGCTGATGAGCTTCGGCATGGACGGCGGCTGGCGGCGCATGGCCGCCACTGCGGCCGAGCCCCGGGGCATGCGCGTGCTCGATCTCGGCACCGGCACCGGCGACCTTGCGCGCGAGCTTACGTTCCACGGCGCGGCGTGCGTGGTTGGTGCGGACTTCAGCCCCGCGATGCTGAGCGTGGCCGCGAGCCGGTACGCCGCCATTCCAATCAATGCGTGGGTGGCCGCCGATGGACACCACTTGCCCTTCGCCGACGCGACCTTCGACTGCCTGACCAACGCGTTCGTGCTGCGAAACCTCGTCAATCTGCCGGCTGCGTTCCGCGAAATGACGCGCGTGCTTCGCCCGGGTGGACGGCTCGTCTGCCTCGATATTACGCAGCCGCCGCACGGGATCTTCTCTGCGATGTATCGCCTCTACTTCAACCACATCATGCCGCCCCTTGCTGGCCTGCTCAGCGGCGATCGCGCCGCGTACCGCTATCTGCCGAACTCCCTCACCGGCTTTCCGGACGCCGACCGGCTCTCGGACATGCTGCGCGATGCAGGCGCGCAGAACGTCCGCTGCCGGCGCCTGGCCGCCGGCGCCGTCGCGCTGCACGTTGCCGATCGCGCCCCCGCCATCCGATCCTGACCGGGCCGCCATCTCGTCGCGCCAAACACTGTGGTCCGGTCGCGTGTCCGCACACCGTCCGCCTCCCCGGCCCGCCCGCCACGGGCCCGATCTCGCGCGCACCCGGTAAACTTCCCCCGTGCCCGAATTCGATGACGCTTGGTACGAGCAGTGGACCCGCGGCATGGAGGAGCGCGGCAACGTCATCCTCGCACTCGGCATCCGCCCCACGGCCGTCGACGACGAGACCGCCGTGCTCGAGATGCCGATGAGCCGCAACGTCCGCCAGGGCACCGGCGTCTTCGCGGCCGGCGCTCTCATGCAGCTCGCCGATGTTGGCGCCACGATGGTCTGCCAGCGCGCTGCCGGGTCGACGCCGGATGACCCGAAACCCTTCCCGCTCTCCGTCCAGATCAGCATGAACCTCGTCCGCAACACCGACCGCGGCAAGGCCATCTCCGAGTCGCGCATCATCCACCGCGGCCGCACCATCACCGTCGTCGAATCCCGCGTCCACGATGACGCCGGCCGCCTCCTCTGCACCGTCACCAGCACCCACGTCGCCCCCGCCGCGCCGTAGCCGCGACGCGATCAGCCCCATCGCACCAGCGCACTACCGCCCGCGCGCCCCGGCCGCGTCCCCCCCCCCGCCGCGGCCCGCAGGCCGGCGAGAGGGGGCCAGGGGGTGAGGTCAAACACCCGCCCCGCCAACACCCGCACCCTCCGGCCGCGTCCCCCGTCGCCGCGGCCCGCAGGCCGGGGAGAGGGGCCAGGGGGTGTGGCCACGCACCGCCCCGCCAACACCCGCGCGCTCCGGCGGCCAGGGGTGAGGCCCGCGCTACACTGCGGCCGTGACCTCCGACCTCAAATCCTTCGACCGCGTCGCCCACTGCTACGACGAGACGCGCGGCCTCCCACCTGACGCCGAGCGCGCCGTCGCCGCCGCCATCGCCGCGCTCGCCCGCGAGGCCGCCCCCGCCCCCCGCGTCCTCGAAGTCGGCGTCGGTACCGGCCGCATCGCCGCGCCCTTGGCCGCCCAGGGCATCGCCCTCGCCGGCATCGATATCTCGCCGAAGATGCTCGCCGTCCTGCGCCAGAAGCGCCACGACATCGACCTCATGCTCGCCGAAGCCGCCCACCCGCCCCTCCGCGCCACCTCGTTCGATGCCCTGCTCTTCGTCCACATCCTCCACCTCGTCCCGGACGCCCTCGCCACCCTCCGCGCCACGCTGCCGCTCCTTCGCCCCGGCGGCGTCGTCATCTCCGCCGGCGACCAGGGCCACGTCGCCCTCCGTGCCCAGGCCGAGGACCTGATTCGCGCCGCCGCCGCCGAGATCGCCGGCATCGACCTCACCCAGTGGGACGTGCACGAGCGCGTCCGCGCCCTCACCGAACAGTTCCTCCGCGAGCACTGCGCCGATGTCCATACCGTCGTCCTCGCCCGATGGGCCACCCGCTCCCGTGGCCGCGCCATGCTCGAGCGCCTCGCCCGCAAGGACTTCTCCAGCTCGTGGAAGATCCCCGATGCCGCCCTCCCCGCCGTCATCGAGCGCGTCACCCCGCAGCTCGCAGCCCTGTACGGCGGCCTCGATGCAGAGCACGAGTTCGAGCGTGCCATGATCGCCACCGTCGCACGCCTGCCCCGCGCGTAACCGGCGCAGCGCAGACCGTCCGCGCCGTCCCCGGCACGGCAGCCGCCCGCGCCTTGACGCCCCCTCCAACCGCCTTCTACAATCAGCCCACAACTGAATACGGACTCATCGAGAGTGGTGGAGGGATCGGCCCTACGAAGCCCGGCAACCCGCGCAGGCGGGTGCCAAATCCGACTCGCTTCAGGCGAGAAAGATGAGAGAATTCGTGAAGCTTCTCCCTCCGACGAGAAGCCTTTTTTCTTGCCCGAGATCATGCACCCACAACTGCAACCCATCGAGTGGCGCGACGGCGTCCTCCGCTACGTCGACCAGGCGCAGCTCCCCGCTCGCCTGCACTACGCCGAAACCCGCGACCCCGCCGACGTCGCCGGTGCGATCGCCCGCCTGGCCATCCGTGGCGCGCCCCTGATCGGCATCGCCGCCGCCTACGCCCTCGCCCTCGCGCATCGCCAGGGGCGCGACCTCCGCGCCGTCGCCCGCATGCTCGCGGCGACCCGCCCCACCGCCGTCAACTTGCGCTGGGCGCTCGACCGCGTCCTCGCCGCGTCCGATGCCGAGGCCGAGGCGATCCGCATCCACCAGGAGCAGGTCGCAGCCGATGCCCGCATGGGCGAACTGGGCGCCGCGCTCATCCCGGACGGCGCGACGCTGCTCACCCACTGCAACGCCGGCTCGCTCGCCACCGGCGGCATCGGCACCGCCCTCGGCGTCATCAAGACCGCGCACTGGCACGGCAACCACGTCCGCGTGCTCGTCGATGAGACCCGCCCGCTCCTTCAGGGCGCGCGCCTCACCGCCTGGGAGCTGGGCTGCGAGGGCATACCGCACGAGAGCATCGTCGACGCCGCGGCCGCCGGCATCATCGCCCGCGGCGCTGTCGCTGCCGTCCTCGTTGGTGCCGACCGCATCGCCGCCAACGGCGACGTCGCGAACAAGGTCGGCACCTACGGCCTCGCGCTCGCCGCCCGCGCCCA
>DASQHL010000019.1:0-26233 GCA_035632115.1 Dehalococcoidia bacterium
TTGGACATCGCCCCCCGTCCGTCTTACCATCGCCCCATGTTCCGCAACTGCGCCCTCCAGCCGGCCGGCACGCACGACGCAAGCCCCGCCCGTTGCCGAAAACCGGAAAGTGCAGAACGAATTCTGTACAGCGGTGATCGACATAACGGCGCTCACCGGGGCGAGCCCCGGTCGCGAGGCGTCGCCCGCCACCGGAGGGATCCGAAAGTGCGACACGAACTCCTGTTTTTCGCTGCGGACCACCCTCCGGCGCCCCGGCTGGGGGTGAGGTCAAAACTGCCGAACGAAACCCACTTTTCGAATCTGGACACGACATAACGGGTACACCAAATGACACCAAAACACGCACCAACCGCACACGAAACGGCGCCCGCGGGCCCAAGAAGACCCCTCTACGCCACAGGCGCACCGCCCCCGCGCCCACGTCAGGTTGCTGTTCGCTGTTTGCCGCCCGCCGCCCGCAGCCATAATGAGCGCACCCGGGGATCGATCACCGACAACCGAGCACCGACAACGGACAAAGGATCGCGATGACCACCAACGCCGCCGCCACCACCACCGACGTCTACGTCGGCCGCGACTACGGCCGCCACGACTTCGTCGTCGATGCCGACGAAGTCGCCCGCTACGCCGCCGCCGTCGACGACCACAACCCCATCTACACCGGCCCCTCGCCCTTCGGCGGCCCCGTCGCCCCCGCGCTCGTCCGCCACTCGGAGGTCTACGCCTACCGCGAAGCCCCGCGCAGTCCCGCGCCCGACTGGTACCTCCCGAACCTCTATGGCAACCTCCACGCCCGCCAGGAGTTCGAGATGTTCGCCCCCGTCATGGTCGGCGACGCCGTCCACACCCGCTCGTTCATCGCCGGCCGATACGTCAAGCGCGGCCGCGACTACCTGGTCAACGAGGTGCTTTACTGCAACGTCGATGGCGCGATCGTCGCCCGCGGCCGCACCCACCAGAGCTTCCTGCGCCAGACCGACAACACGGGCGTCGTCATCGACAAGACGCGCGAAAAGTCCGCCGTCCGCACCTTCGATGTCGACATCGCCGGCGCCCTCGAAGCCCTGCGGCCGCTCGAAAAGCAGATCTCGCTCGAGATGTGCTGGAAGTTCAGCGGCCCGCACAAGAACTACCACAACGATAAGGAGGCCGCCCTGAGATGGGGCTTCCCGGACATCGTCGTCCAGGGCATGATGTCCGTCTGCTTCCTCTCCGAACTCATGACCCGCCGCTTTGGCACCGGCTGGATCGCCGCCGGCAAGATCGATGTCAACCTCGTCAACATCGTCTGGCAGAGCGATCGCCTCACCTGCCGCGGCTACATCCGCGAACTCGTCCCGGAGGGCGCCCGCCAGCGCGCGCACCTCGATGTCTGGGTCGAAAAGGAGGACGGCACGAAGGTCACCATCGGCAAGGCCAGCGCCGTCGTGTGACGCCCGCCGCTGCCCGTGCGCGGCGCCCGCGGCCGAGCGTCAGGCGCGCGCCACCAGCAGCACGATCGCCGCCGTCGCGATCCAGCCGATCACCGTGAGCATGATCGGCACGTCCCGCAGGAGCACCTCCTCCGGGCTGCCGCCCTCGCTCTTCGTGTGCACCAGGTACAGGTACCGGAAGATGCCATACAACACGAACGGGATCGTCAGCATCATCGAATGGTTCTTCGGCAGCCCCTCCGCCGTGAACGTGTACAGCCCGTACGCCATCAGCACCGCCGCCGTCACCGTCGATGCCATCTGGTCCAGCAGGTCTGTCGAATACTCATCCAGGATCTTCCGGTGGTTCACCGCGCCGTCCGCCAGCAGCTCCAGCTCCGCCCGTCGCTTGTTGATCCCCAGGAACAGCGCCCCCAGCGCCGTCACCACGTACAGCCACGGCGAGATCGGCACGCCGATCGCCAGCGCCCCCGCCATCGCCCGCAGCACGAACCCCGCCGCGATGACGAACAGATCCAGCAGCACCACGTGCTTCAGCCGGTACGAGTACGCCACCATCAGCACGGTGTACGCCAGGACGACGATCCCCATCCGCCAGTTCAGCGCGAACGCCCCCGCGTTGCCCACGGCCGCCAGCACCACCGCCGCGCCCCACGCCGTGCTCACCGGCAGCAGCCCCGCCGCAATCGGCCGCCGCCGTTTGCGCGGGTGCGCCCGGTCGCTCTCGATGTCCCGGATATCGTTCACGAGGTAATCCGCGCTTGACACAGCACAGAAGCACGCGAACGCGATCGACGCCTCCACCACCTTGGGCAGCCAGGTGGAAAGCTCGCTCAGGTGGTACTGCTGCCCCACCGCGAACACGAACGCCAGGAACACGATCCCGTTCTTCGTCCACTGGCGTGGCCGCATCGCGCGAAGCAAGTACCGAAGCTGGGAGATGGCGCCGGAGCGGCGTACTTCCGCCGACGCTCGCTCGCCGGAGGCTGCCTGGCGGGCCAGCGCCGCCTCATCGTTCGCCATGCGCGCATGATAGCGCACGCCCCTCCCGCCCGGAACAACGCTACATAACCACCGCGCGCGGCCGACGCTATCAGTGAATGCGTTGGGTCAGGGGGACGCATGGATCGGTCCGAAGCGCTGAAGACCCTCCGTCTCGCCGGCGAGGCGGACGGCCGTGCCGTCGAGAACGCCTACTGGGCGCTCGTTCGCCGCGCCCAGCGCCGCGCCGAAACCGACCGCGCCGCCTGGACCGAGATCGAGCAGCTCAACGAGGCCTACGGCGCCCTCGCGCCCCGCGGCTCCCGCCTCGCGATCCCCAGCGAATCGGGCTCGCCCGCCGGCGCCAGCGCCTTCGCCGTATTCGATGCCTTCGCCGACTGGCTTGCCGCCGAAGCGCTCCGTACCCGGCTCCGCTGGTCCGGCCGCAACCCGGAGATCGCGCTCATTGGCGGTGCGGCGCTCGTGCTGCTCGCGCTGGCGTTGGGTGCGGGCGCGTCGCTCGTCGCCACATTCATCGTGGCCACCCTGCTCTTTGCCGCCATCTGGGCGCCCTGGCGCAGGGTCCAGTAGCCGAGCAAGGCCTCTTGGTTGGCCTTGGGTCTTGGTTCTTGGTTCCTGATCCTTGGTGCCTGGCTCTTGGTGCTGGCGCGCAGCGCTACAGCGGCACGTTCCCGTGCTTCTTCGCCGGATTGCTGTCCGTCTTCGCCCGGAGCATCTCCAGCGCATGGATCACCTTCGGCCGCGTGTCCCGTGGGTCGATCACGTCATCGACATATCCACGCGCCGCGGCCACGTATGGGTTCGCGAAGCGGTCCGCGTAGTCCGCCGTCAGCCGTGCGCGCTCGGCCGCTGGGTCCTTCGCCTCTTGCAGCCGTGCCCGGTACAGGATGTTGACCGCAGGCTCCGGTCCCACAACGGCGATCTCGCCCTGTGGCCACGAGAAGTTCATGTCCGCCCGCAGGTGCTTCGACCCCATCGCGTCGTAGGCGCCGCCGTACGCCTTGCGCAGGATCACCGTCACCTTCGGCACCGTCGCCTCCGCGTACGCGTACACCAGCTTCGCGCCGTGGATGATGATCCCGCCGTACTCCTGCGCCACCCCTGGCAGGAATCCCGGCACATCCACGAACGTCAGGATCGGGATGTTGAACGCGTCGCAGAACCGCACGAACCGCGCCGCCTTCCGCGCCGAATCGATGTCGAGCACGCCGGCGAGGTACATCGGCTGGTTCGCCACGACGCCCACCGACCGCCCCGCCATCCGCGCGAACCCCACCACGATGTTCTGCGCGTACTGCGCGTGCACCTCCATGAAGTCGCCGCTGTCGACCACGTGGTAGATCACTTCGCGCACGTCGTAGCTCTTCGTTGCGTCGTCTGGCACGATGTCGACCAGCGCTTCGCTCCGGCGGCTTACGTCGTCGCCCGTCTCCATCAGCGGCGGATCGTCCAGATTGTTGAGCGGCAGGAACGACATGAGCCGCCGCACCTCGGCAAGCGTGTCCTCCTCGTTGTCGATGGCGAAGTGCGCGACCCCGCTGCGCGTCGCGTGCGCTGTCGCGCCGCCCAGCTCTTCGTGCGTCACGTCCTCGAACGTCACCGACTTGATGACGTCCGGGCCTGTCAGGAACATCTGCGACGTGCCCTGCGTCATGAAGACGAAGTCGGTCAGCGCCGGCGAGTACACCGCCCCTCCCGCGCACGGCCCCATAATC
Organism: Dehalococcoidia bacterium; assembly: GCA_035632115.1. Taxonomy (GTDB): domain Bacteria; phylum Chloroflexota; class Dehalococcoidia; order DSTF01; family JACRBR01; genus DASQHL01. Next base: position 4,154 of record DASQHL010000019.1, read on the forward strand.
ACCGAGATCTGCGGGATGACGCCCGAGGCCAGGACGTTCCGCAGGAACACGTCCCCGAAGCCACCGAGACTCGCCACGCCCTCCTGGATGCGCGCCCCGCCGCCGTCGTTCAGCCCGATCACCGGCGCGCCGGTCTTCATCGCCAGGTCCATGATCTTCGACATCTTCTCGCCCATCGCCTCGGACAGCGACCCGCCGAAGACCGTGAAGTCCTGTGAGTACACGAAGACGCCGCGCCCATCGATCTTCCCGTAGCCCGTCACGACGGCGTCTCCGAGGTAGTGCTGCTTGTCGATGCCGAACTCGGTCGCCCGGTGCACCACCAGTTGATCCAGCTCTTCGAACGTGCCTGGGTCGAGCAGCAGGTCGATACGCTCACGCGCTGTCAGCTTGCCGCGCTCGTGCTGCGCGCCGATGCGCTTGAGCCCGCCGCCCAGGCGCGCTTGATCCTTCATTTGGAGCAGTTGTTTGAGGCGCTCTTCGGATGACATCGGCAGGATCGTAGCAAAGGGGCTCGTCAGGCGGTACCGGTGGATGTAAGGCAGCCGGCGTCGCCTGACGAGTCCCGGTCCGGCGGAATCTGCGCGAACCTCCGCTGCGCGCCCGCACGCCTGCGAACGCCGCTACACTGTCGTCGTGACGATTGACGAGGCGCGGCGTATCGGCATTCGGGCACTGGTGGCCGCCGTCGGGCAGGGCCCCACCAACGGGCGCTACCTCACGCGGGACGAGGCGCGCGACGCCCTGGACGCTATCATGGACGGCCGGGCGACTCCCGCGCAGGCAGGCGCGCTGCTCCTCTTGCAGCGCTACCGCGGTGAGGCGCCTGACGAGCTGCTCGGCTACGTCGATGCCGTCCGCGGCCGCATGCGCCCCTTCCAACCCGGCGTGGAAGGCATGCTGGACATCGGCAGCCCGTACGACGGTCGCGTCAAGCACGTCGTCGTCAGCCCCGCCGCGAGCATTGTCGCGGCCGCCGCCGGTGTACCCGTGCTGATGCACGGGGAGCGTGACATAGGCCCGAAGCGAGGTCTCCCCATCGGCGACGTGATCGCCGCCCTCGGCGTCGATACCGATCTCGCGCCTGACGCAGTCGCCCGGGGGATCGAAGCCTGCGGATTGGGATACCTGCGCCAGGCGCGGCTCGTACCGGATCTCCACGCGCTGAAGTCGTTCCGCGAGGAGCTGGGCCTCCGCACGCCGCTCCACATGGTCGAGAAAATCTACGGCCCCGGCGGAGCGCCATATCACCTGCTCGGCGTCGCCCACATACCGTACCTGAAGCAGCTCGCACCGGTGTTGCCGCTCCTGGGCGCCCGCCGGACGATGGTGGTGCAGGGGATGGAAGGACACGAGGACGTCGCCACGTCACGCGGCGCGCGCATCGTGGAAATCGATGCCGATGGCGAGAGCGAGTGGCACCTCGACCCCGGGGCGTTCGGGCTGACGCCCGCCGCTTCTGAAGACCTCGCGCCGAGCGATGCGGATCGCTCGGCTCAGATGACGCACGCGGTACTCGCTGGCAGCGCTACCCGCTCGGCGACCGATCTCGTAGTCGCCAACGCCGCGCTCCGCATCAAGCTGGCCGGCCGGGCGCCGGACATGGTCGGCGCGATCGATGCGGCCCGCACCGCGCTCGCCTCGGGCGAAGCCATGCGCCGCCTCGACGCATGGAGGCTGGTCGGTTAGATCTCCGGTCGCCTTTGCGCCCACGGCTGCGCCTGCTCGAACGTGCGGCATGCGCGCAGTACCAGCGAGTCTTCGTACGCCCTCCCGACCACATGCAGGCCGACCGGCAGCCCAAGCGCGGACCACCCGCAGGGGATCGATGCGGCCGGCTGCCCCGTCAGGTTGAACGGTGCCGTGAACGGCGACCAGCCGAACGGCGGGAACTCCTCTGCTCCCACCCCCTTCGGTGGTTCGCCGATCGGGAACGCGGTCACGGAGAGCGTGGGTGTGAGCAACAGGTCGTATGTCTGGTGGAACGTCCGCATGATTGACCACAGGCGCATGCGGCGCTCGTTCGCCTGCACGTACTGCGCGCCCGTCACCTTGCTCCCGTATGCGAAGAACGTCTTTGCCGGCTCGTCGACGAGCGCCCACTGTTCCTCGCTCAATTCGCCTAGCCAGACGGCATCGCCGGCTGCCGCGAGGGTGATGAACGTGTAATCGGCATTTGGATTCGCGAACCCCGGCGTCGCCTCTTCCACCACGCACCCGAAGTCCTCGAACCGCCGCGCCGCTTGCTCGCAGATGGAACGCACCTCGGGATCAACGATGCCGTATCCCAGGTCCGCCGACCACGCCACCCGACGTCCCTCGATTCCGCGGTCCACTTCGCCGAGGAACGACCCGGGGTAGTCTTCGACGCTATACGGATCGTCAGGCTCACGGCCGGCCATGACGTCGAGTGCCAGCGCCGCATCGGCAACCGTGCGCGTCGTCGGTCCGCGGTGGGTCATCGTTGACCATCCGCCCGGGTTGCGCGCTACCCGGCCGTACGTGGGCTTGATGCCAAACACGCCGCAGAACGACGCCGGTATCCGGATCGAGCCGCCGCCGTCGCTGCTCAGCGCGATTGGGCCGAGCCCCGCCGCCACCGCTGCCGCCGCGCCGCCGCTCGAACCACCGGGAGTGCGCGTTGTGTCCCACGGGTTACGTGTCGCTCCGAACAACCGGTTCTCCGTCGTCGGGATGAAGCCGAACTCCGGCGTGTTCGTCTTCCCGAGGTGGATGCCCCCAGCCTGGAGCAGCCGCTTCGCTGAGTACTCGGTTTGCGTCGCGATACGGTCGCCGTACAGCAGCGACCCCTTCGTCGTCCGAAGGCCTTCGACATCAAGTAGATCCTTGATGGAGACAGGGACACCGTGGAGCGACCCCAACGCATCGCCGCGCATCACCGCCGCTTCCGCGTCACGCGCCTGCTTCATAGCGAGATCGCTCGTCACTAGCACGTACGCGTTGATCGCCGGATTCACCGCACCGATGCGTTCCAGCAGCCCGCGCGTCACCTCCACGGGCGAAAGGCTCTTCGCCCTGATCGCCCCCGCCATCTCGGTCGCCGGCATGTACGCCAGTTCATCGTCCGTCATCGGACCTCCCGACCAACCACCGGCGTCCGGGCGCCGGCCCGCAGCACCATCTCGCGCGCCATTACGTGTGTCAACTGCCTCGTCGTTGTATCATCGCTCCACAATGAACATTACCCTTGACACCTTTGACCGCATAGGCCACCTCCCCGCCGCCGCGAGCCTCCTCGCTGAGCGTCATCGACGTGATCGCTCGCGCATCCCGTTCCTGCCGGACGCGTTCGAAGACCCAGCCGCTTGCCGCTCCCAGATCGAGCACATCTTTGAGTCTCCCGGCTGGCACGGCGTGGTCGCGCGCGCGGCGGGCGAGCCGGTCGGCTTCGCCATCATGACGCCCCAGCTCATCGCACAGACCCACTTTCTCGCCAGCTTCTTTCCGCCGCGCGGCGCCGCAATCGGCTACGCCGCCCACGCCACGAAGGACGGAAGCGAGTACGACGTCTACCGCGCGATGTACGCCGCGCTCGCCGAGCACGTCGTGGCCCGCGGGTTCTTTGATCACTCGATCGCGCTCCCCGCGACCGATCTCGGGGCACGTGAGGCGTGGGCGTCTCTCGGCTTCGGCCGCGCCATGACCTGCGCCATCCGCGGGAACGACCCACCGTCCCGTGCCATCGCCCCAACCGTCCAACTGCACCAGGCCGCCGCTGAGGACGCCGAGATCGTCTTCCGCCTCAACGAAGAGCTCACCCTGCACCACGCCCGCTCGCCCATCTTCAATCCCTACATCCGCGAGTCGGATGACGCCAGTCACGACTTCCAGCGTGGCCTCCTTCAAGATCCTGCCGCCAACGCCCACTGGGTGGCGTACGAGGATGGTCACCCTGTCGGCATGAACACGTTCATGCAGCCGTTCTTTCTCTCTCCGCTCACCGTACCCGAGAAGACGGTCTACCTCTTTCAGGGCATCGTGACGCAGGACGCGCGCGCCGCCGGCGTCGGCACTGCCATCCTTGCCAGGGGCGCCGAGTGGGCGCGCGAGCAGGGCTACCACCATATCGCGCTTCATTTCGCCGCCGCGAATCTGCCCGGCGCCAACTTCTGGCAAAGCAGCGGCTTCCTTCCCGTCGAACACGCATTGCGCCGCCACATCGACGAGCGCATCGCTTGGGCGGACCGTTGATGCACGTGGGCGGATCCTTCGGGCGACCGCGGACTCGGTGACCGAACTCGAGTATGTCCTTGTCGGAGCGCTGATCGGCGTGCTCTCCGGGCTCTTCGGAGTGGGCGGCAGCAGCGTGAGCACGCCCGTGTTGCGCCTCGCCCTCGGCGTATCGCCCCTGATCGCGCTGGCGACTCCCTTACCGGTGACACTGCCGGCAGCTGCGGTGGGCGGGTACGTCTACGCCCGCAGTGGCTATGTGCGTTGGCGCGTCGTCCTGGTGTGTGGTGCCGCGGGCGTACCCGCCGTGACGTTGGGCGCGCTGGCCACAAACGCTGTGAGCGGCTCGGCCCTGCTGGCGCTCACCGGAGTATTCGTTGCCGTCATCGGCGCGCGCCTGCTCTGGCCCAGCGAACTTGCCCATCACGACACCCACTCGCACGAAGCCGCGACCTGGCTCCTGGTCGCAATCGGCACCGTCGTGGGGTTCCTGTCTGGACTGCTTGCCAATGGAGGCGGATTTCTCCTCGTCCCTGCGTTTGTGCTGATGCTCGGCATGTCGACGCAGGAAGCTGCCGCCACGTCGCTCATCACGATCGTGGCCTTCGCCATTCCGGGCACGGTTGTGCACTGGGCGCTCGGGCATATCGATGTGCGCCTGATGCTGCTCTTGTCGGTGGGCGTGATCCCGTCGTCCTACCTGGGCAGTCGCGTGGGCGTCCTTCTGAAGCCGCGCGTCGCCCGTATGACGTTTGGCGCGTTCCTTATGGTCTTCGGGATCTTTTTCACCCTGCGGGAGATCATCGCCGTTCTGTGACCGCGCTCGCGACACTCAGCGCAGCAGCAGCAGAGCGGCAAGCGTCATGGTCAGCACCAACGCCGTGACCGCCGTGTACACCCAATCGTGATCCTCGAACGCGAAGAGGAGCATCGCTGTGCCGACCCGCACGATCGGTGTCAGCACAAGGATGAGTAGCCCGACTTCCATGACCGCGAAGCCACTTCCGGAGGTCACGCCGTGCCACAGCGAACTCGGGTGTCCGCTGAATTCCCGGTGCTCCATCTCGGACACCGTGACCGACCCGCGCGCCAGCCCCAGCACCAGCCCCGTCATCATGACGACCACGCTGGCGATCACTCCGACTCGCAGCACCCAGCTCGAAGCGGTCTCGATTGACACCATCTGGTGGCGGGGCTGCGGTTGCGTCGGGGCCTCCGGATCCGCGCGGCTCACAACGGCACTCCCAGGCCCCGGAAGAGCATCTCGACGCCGATCACGGCCAGGGCCAGCGCGAACACCTGCCGCACGCGGGCGTTCGACATGCGCTCCATGAGCTTCGTGCCGATGAATGCCCCCAACAGCACCGAAGAAGCCACCGGCACCACGATCCAGGGCAGCACGAGCCCCCGGCGGAGGTATACCCCTGCTGCGGTCGCTGCCGTCACCCCGATCATGAAATTGCTCGTCGCCGTCGACACCTTGGACGGCACCTTCATCGCAATCTCGTGCGCCAGCACCTTCAGCACGCCCGCGCCGATTCCGAGCAGCCCGGAGATGATCCCCGCCGCGAACATGATTCCCATGGACTCCGGGATGCCGGTGACTTGGTAGTCGATTTGCCGGTTCAACCGCTTGTCGAAGTAGGAGCTGTTTAGTCGCAGCCTGGCGGCAAGGCGGTCGTTGCGCACGCCCGTTGGCAACTCCTCACCGATCTTCGCGAAGATCGGGATAAGTGAGAGCAGCAGCGTTACGCCGAAGATGATCGCCAGCGCTTGCTCATTCGCCAGCGGGGCGAGCACGGCCGCGCCCACGATTGCGCCCGCCGCCGTACCTACTTCGAGGAACATCGCAATCCGGATATTCGTCAGGTGGTCTTTGACGTAGACCGACCCCGCGCCGCTTGAGGTTGCGATGACGGAGACGATGCTGGCGCCGATCGCATCCTGGATCGGCATGCCCAGGAACACCGTGAGGACCGGGACGATCACGATCCCGCCGCCAAGTCCGCTGATTGAGCCGATCACGCCACCCGCGAGCGATGCCGCGGCCACCTTCAGCAAGAACACGACGGCGCTGAACTCTGTGCCCATCCATCTCCCGATCCGCGCGACGTACGCGAGTCGCCCGGCTGCCGCCTGCCTTCTCGCGGATCGCCAGACGCTCGGCACCGACCGTCATCCCGGTGATCGTTAGCCTTCACGCGCACGATATCGAGGCGGCATCGTTCGTGAAAGCGATGCCGATGAGTGGCGCAAGGCGACAATCTGGGTCGAGTTTGTGCCATCCGGCCGCATGTCGTACCGGGCTGCCGGATCGTCTCCTTGAATGGAGTTACGCGCTGATCTACGTGCGCAAACCACACCCATCGCGGGGATCTCCTACATGGCAGTCGCCACGATGTCATATGCTGCCCGAAGCGACGGTTCTTGGAGGTTCACGATGCGCATCGGTGTGCTGACTGGCGGCGGCGACTGTCCTGGCCTGAACGCGGCCATCCGCTCCATTGCTCATCGCGCATGGATGCTTGGCGACGACGTCGTCGGATTTCGCGAAGGTTGGGCGGGGCTGCTTGGGGAGGGCAACAGCCTGGTTCTTACCGCGGACGAGGTCGGCGGCATCCTCCACCTCGGTGGCACCATCCTTGGCTCCTCGCGCACGAATCCCGCGCGCAACGCCGACGAGATGCGACAGGTCGAGGAGAACCTCAGGCGTCGCGATCTGCAGGCGCTCATCACCATTGGCGGCGATGATACGCTCAGCGTCTCTGCGAAGCTCTCGGAGCGAGGGTTCGCCGTCGTCGGAGTGCCCAAGACGATCGACAACGACGTGCCCGGCACAGACTATTGCATCGGCTTCGATTCTGCCGTGCAAGTTGTCGGAGAAGCGCTCGACCGCCTTCATACGACGGCGGAGGCGCACCGGCGCGTCATGGTGGTCGAGGTGATGGGCCGCGACGCGGGCTGGCTGGCCATGATCGGCGGCATCGCTGGCGGTGCGGACCTGATCCTGATCCCGGAGGATCCGCAGACACTCGACTACGTCGTCCACCACGTGCAACACCGCATGGACGTGCGGCGCTTCAGTATCGTCGTCGTTGCCGAAGGCGCGCTAGTTGGAAACATCGAGTCCGCGGAATCAACTGGGACGGACCAGTTCGGCCACCCGCGTCTGGCCGCACGCGGCATCGGTACGCGGCTTGCCGAGGCGATCGAGGCGCGCACGGGCATCGAGGCGCGCGTGACGGTGTTGGGGCACGTACAGCGCGGCGGCTCGCCCTCGATGTTCGATCGTGTCCTGGCCACCCGCCTGGGCGCCCAGGCCGTGGATTGGGTGCATGAAGGGAAGGGTGGCGTGATGGCAGGGGCCCAGGGTCTGCGAATCCTCCCCGTGCCATTCGCAGATGTCCTCGGCCACAACCGCCGCGTCGATGTGGCGTTCTTTCGCCTGGTCCGTCAGTTCGCCGTCGCCGAGGAGTTCGAGGGCGCCCACCAGTCGCCGGCTGCCGGCGAGTACCGCCACGATTGAGGGCACCGCGGCATCGTGTCAGCAGGAGCCTGCCGACCTGAGACTTGCCTACGCGCTCGCGACCGGTGCGGTCGAGGGCGCCTGTGCGCCTTCCGCGTCGTATCGCGCGAACAGGTGCCCCCAGGGCGATTCCTCGCGCCAGCGCAGGTATACCTTCTTCTCCTTCAGCGGCCAGTGATAGTAGTCGTGGAACACCTCGCTGAAGAGAATCGGCCCGGCGACAAGCGGCGGCCGCACGATCACCTTCTGGAGCACCTTCGTCGGACCGAACCACGCCAGGTACCCCAGGAAGCTGTGCAGGTGGCTGCCCACCTTGAACCCCCAGTCCTCCTGCGCGATCTCCGCGTCGCCGACGATCTCGATCTCGCGCGGGTCGCCCACACCCAAGCCCTCGTCGTGCGCCTGGCGAATGTACTGGATGCTCATCGGGTCGAAGCCCATCACCTTCGCAGAGATCGCGTCGATCGCCACCTGGTCGCCGGACGCGACGATGACGTTCTTCGTCGTGGGGTACATGATGCGCGGCCCGGGGCCGTTGCCCGCCGTCGAGCCGTCCATCATCGCAAAGAGCCCCGTGTGGATCTCCTTCTGGATCGCCAGCAAGTCGACGAGCGTCTCGTGGATGTGGCTGTGCGTGTAGTGGCGGTGCGTGTTCAGCAACCCGCCGAAGGCGTTCTTCATCGCACCGGTCGTCGTGGTGTAGATGTGGCACTTCATCGTCGGCAGGTGGACGACGTTCTTTCCGTGGAAGTAGTCCGGGATCATGATGCCCCCGGGGAAGATCTTGTCCAGCACCAGCATGGGCCGGCGCGGCCGGTAGACCTCCCACCTCATGTCCTCCTCGCGGAAGTTGAACTTCACCGGCACGGCGTGGTGGCGGAACACGGGCACGTAGTGGTTCAGATCCTCGCCCTTGAACGCGTTCGTTACGACCGTCTTGTTCTGCACGCACACCAAGTCGCCGTACCCCGCCTTCCGGAGCCCGACGATCGCCCCCTCCAACTGCCACGGCGTGCTGTTCGCCGAAGGAAACGGGAAGTGCCAGGAAATGTTGTCTTTGAGGATCGTCGTTGCTGATGGGTCAAGGTGCTGCCTGACGTCTGCCAGGTGCATCAGTCGTTCATAGTCCTCGATCGCCGTATCCGGCTTTGTACGCAGGATGGCGACCTTCGCTCGGGTGGACATAAGGGAACCCTCCGGACTGGGCACCGGCAGAACCGTGCCGGCCGCTGGATTCGCATCGGGTGTCGGTGGCGCCCCCCAAGAGCGGGCACATCTTGTTCAGGATACCAAAACGACCCGGTCGCGTACCCTACGAGTCTAAGGAGGTGCACAATGAGCTACGCCGCACAGGCCCGGTCACTCGCCGCGTACAACCGGTGGGCGGACGAGCGCATCGTCGCCGCCTCCGCAGCCCTGTCGGACGACGCGCTGGCCGGCCCCTGCGCCGACGGCCGCTCCCTACGCGACACGCTGCGCCACGCGCTCGGCACGCAGCTGTGGTGGCTGGGCAACTGGACCGGCGAACCGGTCGCGCAGCCGCCCCACGCTACCGCCGACCTGTCCGCGGCGTTCGCCCGCGCCCATGACCGCATCGATGCGCTCGTCGCCGTTATGGATGGGGCGCGCTGGGCCGGCATCATCGAATTCGCGTTTCCCGGCGCGCCGGCGTTGAAGTTGCCGATGTGGCAGACGTTCGCGCAGGTGATGCTGCACGGCGTACAGCACCGCACGCAGGCGGCGGAGGCGCTCACCGGCTTGGGTCACTCCCCCGGCGACATGGACTACATCCTTTGGCTGCTGCGCCACGGTGGAGCGTAAACCAGGGTTCGGCCTGTACTTCGGATCCGCCACGCTGTGCCCGGGCCGGTCAGCCCGCCGCCCGCGTGTAGGTTTCGCCGTCAAACACGACCCACGCGCTGCGCTCGCCCGTATTCTGGCCGCGCGGATCCAGCTCCGAACGCAGGATCTGCAGCTCCTCTTCGGTTGGCCCGGAGAGCACGCCGACCTCGTCCGCCACGACCGGCGGATACTCGCACTCGGCCAGGATCTGTTCCACGGTGACCCATGGCGCGCGCGCGGCTAGCCGCAGCCTCCGGTCCGTGGTGTAGTCGTACATCGCCCACGGCGTCACGACGCGGTGAGGGCCTGTCCCCGGCGGCAGCCCCGCCCGCTCGCGCGCGCCCTCGGTGCCGTCCAGGAACCCCGGCGATGAGATGAAGTCCACCCGCTCGACGAACTTGCGCTTCTCCTGGTCCGTCATCAACACCGTCCGCCAGCAGAGCGCCGCGATTGAATCGGCACCGCCCGGCCCGCCGAAGCGGCGCGCGCGCTCGCCGTACGTCCCGATCGCTGTCGAGTTGATGTTGCCGTGCTGGTCGACCTGCAATGTGTTCAGCAGGCCGTAGTCCATTAGCCCCAGCTGGGCGTGGTTGCCCGCTGTGTTCATCGTCCCCCAGGCCAGCGCGCGGTAACCTGCGCGCGAGCTGACCATCGTCATCACCGGCTCGAAAGGCAGCAGTGGCTCCGGGGCGATGACGCCGTCCTCGGTGATGTACTGCGCTCCCGGCGCGTAGAGCCGGATCGCCAGCAACACCGCGTACATCGGCCCGCCGCCGCCGGCTACCCAGTACGTCCGCTCGTCTTCCACCATCCGCGCGACGGTGCAGATCTGCATCTCGCGCTCGTTGAACGATGACGCGGGCGTCCCCGCCGCAACCGTCCCATCACCGCGACTCACGGGCGGTAGCCCTCAGTGATCGTCTCGGCCGCGCGCAGCTTCTCCAGCCGCTCCTGCCCAACGAGGGCATCGAACATCGCAGCATCGTCAGCGAACGGCGCTACGTGCTTCTCAACGTACTCGCTGACCCGGTCTCGCGCGATCGCCGCGAACGTCTCGATCACAGCCGGCGTGTCAGATCCGTAGTAGCCCCCGCAGTTCCCCGGCCACGCGCCGAATGGCGCATGGACTACGGCATCCACGGCGTAGTACGGGACGCTCGTGCGCCCGGGATCGCGGCGGATCTCCTCCGTGTCGATGATCTCCTCCGCGGAGACGATCACCTTCTTCGAGGCGAGCGCCGACTCCTGGTGCGCGATCCCGGTGCCGAAGACCCGCGCATTCCCATACACGTCGGCCTGCTGCACGTGGATGATCGCCACGTCCGGGTTCAGAGCCGGCGCCAGGGTGATGGGCTGTCCCGTGAAGGGATCTTCCACCAGCTTCGCGCCGGAATGCCGGAACCCGTCGGTCCCGCCGAACGAACGCACGGGCAGGAACGGCAGGCCCATCGCGCCCGCCTGGAGCCGCAGCGTCATGACCACGTTGCTGTACTCGAAGACGCGCACCCGCCCGTCTGCCACCGCACGGTCAATCGTCGCGCCCGGCCAGAAGAAGCCGCAGTCGATTCTCGAGACACAGCCGGCGCCGACCAGTAACCCCACATCGACATACGAGAACTTCCCGCAGAGCCAGAGGTCGCGCTTCCCCTGCCGGATCACTTCCCGTACCAGGGTCGAGGGCCCGCGCTGAAAGTAGTTGCAGTCGAAGACGAAGTAATCGCCGTCCGCGACGAATCGCGAGATCGCGTCGTGCGCGCTCATCAGCTTCGGCTTGAGTGCGCGCTGCTTGTGGTCGCGCACAAACGCGCGGAAGCCGTCCGGATCGACCGCTAGGTACGGCGCCTCACCTTCGGCCAGGATGCGCATCGTGTTGCCCATGCCCTCCAAGTGCGGCGTGCCCGTCTGAGGTGGAGCGTCGCCATCATAACAACGGCCGTCCCCCGGTCAAGGCAGCGCAGCATGTCGTTGCTAACCGGACCTCGCTCGCGTGAACGCGCTGCCAGCGTCACGCGGCAAAGCACTGTGTTTGAATCTGGGTTCCCGCGCAGGTGAAGGGGGTACGCACCCGAAGATGCGGGGGAACCCTGCCGATGATCACCGTAGAGAGTCCGTGCCCGGCCCGAATCCAACCAACGGAGCGACCTTGGTCACCGAGAACACACCCCCTCGCCGCCCCGTCCTCACCCTCGACGACCTCGCCCGGCCGCTGACTCGCCGTCCGGAGCGCCTCCACGCCCTGACGGCGTCGGATCTCAGCATCGCCTTCAGCCAGGGTCTGGACCTCGCCGAAGGCAAGCTCGTGGGCCACGCCCAGCGCGTCTGTTACATCGCAACGTCGCTGGCCGATGCGCTGGAGATCGATCCCGCCCGCCGAGCCGGCGTGTACTTCGGCGCGCTGCTGCACGATATCGGCGTGACACTCGCGGCTTCAGACCTGTGTCGATACGCCGGGGTGGATGAGGAGGTCATCTTCGGTCCGTCGCCGGTGCGCCAGATCCTGGAGCAGCGCGGTGACTTCGGCTTCGCCGACCGCAGCGCCGTGCTCGATGCCGTTCATCAGCATTGCCTGTTGGGCGACGAGACCATCCGCGCCCTCGACCTTCCCGACGAGGCGGCGGTTGCCGTGCGCTCGCACCATGAGCGTTGGGACGGCCAGGGGTTCCCCGATGGGCTCGCTGGCGACGCCATTCCCATCGAGGGCCGGATCGTCGCGATCGCCGACTATGCGGAGGTACTGATCGCGGAGCAACCCAGTTCTCTGGCCGCGCGGCGAAACTTCATCGCCGCGCTTGGCGACTCGCGCGGCCTGCAGCATGACCCGGCCCTGATCTCGGCTCTGCTCAAGCTTGCAGGATCGGATGAGTTCTGGCTGGGCCTTTATGCCGAGAACCTCACCGAGACGCTTGATGCCCTGCGTGGGACGTCCGAGCCGCGGAAGAGCCGCAAGCGCGTCACACGCTTCGCGGAAGTGTTCGCCGACCTCTCTGACGCCAAGCGCGGGCGTACGGTCGGTCAATCCCGGCGGACCGCGGAGGGCGCTGAACAGCTCGCGAACGCGCTCTCCCTGGATGCGGGTCACGTCGAGATGGTGCGTATCGCGGCCTTGCTGCAGGACATCGGCCAGCTCGGCGTCCCGGCACGCATCATGAGCAAGCCGGACATCCTGTCCGTCACCGAGATGCAGCTCATGCGCCAACACCCGACGAGCTCGGAGATGATTCTGGAGGAGCTCCACGGCTTCGAGGAGATCGCCTTGTGGATCGCCCGTCATCACGAACGCCCTGACGGCAAAGGCTACCCAGAGATGCTCTCCGGCGACGACATCCCGCTCGAATCAAGAATTCTCGCCGTCGCGGATGTGTTTGCCGCATTGACCTCGGAGCGCCCGCATCGTGGCGCCGTCTCGCGGCGAGATGCCCGCCAGATTCTCTTGGGCGCGGCCGGCACCCAGCTCGATGCGGAGCTTGTGCGCCTTTTTCTAACGCTGATCTAGTAGCCACGCCGCGGCGCCCGGTCGTCACCGCCGCCATCCCTGCCGCATCGGTGAATGGCACGCACTCCTCCTTGACCGCGGGTGTACAATCGACTCCCAAGCTTGATGCGAAAGGAGTTCGCCATGGCCACGTACATAATGCTCAGCACCCTGACCGACGAGGGGCGCAAGACCCTCAAGGAGCGCCCCGAGCGTCTCCAGGAAGTGAACCGCGAGATCGAGGCGATGGGCGCCCGCGTCACGCAGCAGTACGCCGTCCTCGGTGGTTACGACTTCGTCAACATCCTGGAGGCTCCCGATAACGAGACGGTCGCCCGCATCAGCGTGGAGCTAGGCTCCCGCGGCACAGTGTCGTTGACGACTCTGCCCGCGCTGACCGTCGATGCTTTCACCAAGATGCTCAAGAAGTAGGCGGACCCATGGCTGAGTACATTGTGCTCACCTCCCTCACTCCCGATGGCCGCCGTCGCGTGCATCAAGATCCCGATCGTGTCCGCCAGGTCGCACGTGAGGTAGAACGGCTCGGTGGGAAGGTCATGGCGCAGTACGCCGTCCTGGGCCCGCACGACTTCCTGAGCGTGATCGAGGCGACGGACAACGCCGACATGGAGCGCATCAAGGCTGAGATCAGCAGCCTCGGGACGACGCGCAGCCTCGTCCTGCCGGCGATCGGCCTGGCGAAGTTTGCTCGGCTCCTCAGCATCGAGCCGTATCGGACTGAGCCGCATCGCTGGCAGACAAGCCCGTGGGCTCGCATCGTCCGCCGCGCCGGTCGGTACTGGGTTATCGACCGCCACGTCCGCCGCTACTGCCACCCGCTGCATATCGAGGGACGCGAGCGGCTCGCGCACGTTCGTGGAGGCGCGATCATCATCGCCAACCACAGTTCGCACTTTGATACGCCCGTCGTGCTCAGTGCCCTCCCCGGACGCATCCGCGCGAAGACCGCCGTCGCCGCCGCCGCCGATAAGTTCTATGCCTCGCGTCGGAAGCGCACGTGGTGGTACTCGCTCTTCCATAACACGTTCCCTGTGCACCGTGGAGGCGGGACCAAACAGCTCGCGTATCCTCTCTCGCTGCTCCACAGCGGCTGGTCGATCCTGATCTACCCTGAAGGCGGCCGATCGAAGTCGGGTCAGGTCCAGAAGTTCAAACACGGTCCGGCCATCATGGCGATGCAGGCGGGCGTGCCCGTCATCCCCGTCTACATCGAAGGGCTACGCGCCGTAATGCCCAAGGGCCAGCGCGAACCGCGGCCGGCGCCCGTCAGCGCCCGCATCGGCTCGCCCATCTCTCTCGCCGGTGTCACCTCGCTCCCTGAGGCCACGGCGATGCTAGAGAACGCCATGCGGGAGATAGCCGGCGTGCCCGCCCATCGCCCGCACGCGCCCGAAGGCGAGTTCGCGATCGCGTCCCCGAGCACCGCTGGTGGCGGAGGTTCCTGACCGCCATGCCCCTCGTCACGTGCCTCTGCGGCAAGCGCGTCGAAGCCCACGATGCCGACGCGCTCGTCCGCGCCTTCTTCGCCCACACCGACGGCGAGCACCCGCAGATCAAGGTGTCCGAAGTCCGCCGTGAAGCGCTTGCCGCTGCCATCCGTCGCAGCGGTGGCTGGGACGGCGAGCGCGCGCCGCTCCCCGCCGACGTCGACGTGCGCCCCCTGACCCCCGCCCTGAAGGACGACTACCTGGCGTTCTTCGACGCCGACGCGTTCCCCGACAACCCTGTCTGGGCCGCCTGCTACTGCCTCTCGTACTGCCTCGTCACGCCTCCCGGGATCTACGACGAACGCCCCGCCGCACAGAACCGCGCCGAGCGCGCCGCCATGATCGACCGCGGCGGGGCCAGCGGCGTCCTCGCCTACGCCGGGTCGCGCGTCGTTGGCTGGTGCCACGCCGCGCCTCGCACGGCGCTGCCATTGCTCGACCAGACTCCTGAGTTTGCCACCGACGAGCCCGACGCGACCGGCGCCATCGTCTGCTACGTCATCTCGCCGCGTTACCGCGGCCAGGGCCTCGCCCGCCGCCTCCTCGATGGTGCCTGCGACATGTTGCGCGCCCGCGGCCTCCGCTGGGTCGATGCCTACCCGCCGAAGGCGGCCACCACCTCCGCCCGCTCCTACCACGGCCGCCTCGACATGTACCTCGATGCCGGTTTCACCCACGTCCGCGACGCCGGCTTCTACGCCGTCGTTCGCAAGGCTCTGTAAGCGTCGAGGCTCACGCGGCGGTCGACTGCACCAGCAGGAGGCTGTTTTTCGTCCGGGTCGCTGAACGCTGCGAACCTGCCCCTGGGCTCGTCTCGATCGGTCCTCCGAACGTCACGCCGCGCCCCCGCCAGCTCTTTGTACGTCCCGTCGATGTCGGCCGTCTCGATCACGTCTGTGTAGAACTGCCTGAACCGTCGTGGTTCTTGGCTGGCACCGAAACAACTGAGACATGACTGCTCCGCATCACACTCTCCTTTCGTCGAATGCGGGCGGGCGCCGTCGCGGCGCCGCCGCCTACCCGAGTCGCCGCGTCAGCAGGCGCGTGATCAGCTCCGGCTTCATCTTCTTCTTTGAGGTGTCGTCGACTCCGTCCGAAAGGTAGTTGCCTTCCGTGAAGATCGCCAGCGCATGCTCGTGGCCGACCATCCGCTCGACCTTCGAAAAGAGCCGCACGAACGCGCCCTTCTTGTCGGCCAGCGTCGGGAACGCCGCATGCTCCATCGCCGCCCGCCGCTCGCCGTAGTCGTCGAGCAGGTACGCGCCCGGCATGCCGAACTCCTTCAGCGCGTCCAGCACCAGCGGTAATACGTCCGGCTCCGCGCCGAGGCAGTCCTCAAGCCGCTTCTCGTAGAACATCTCGTGCCGCGTCTCGTCCTTCGCCAGGAGCATCTCCAGCTTCGCGAGCGTCGGCTCCTGCGTATGACGCGCGTGATTTCGGTAGAAGTCCGCCGTCACGAACTCCTGGACCGTCGTGCTCGCCACCAACTGCGCCGGGATGAAGTGCGCCGGGATCCCCCAGTTCTCCATGCTCGCCTCGCGCACGGCATCGACGTCCTCCGTGAGCGCGGCCCGGATCGAGGTCTCGATCTCGTCGAGTCGCGCACGCTCCGCGGCGGTGCTGGCTTCACGACCCCCGCCCGCCTCGATCGCCATGCGCACTTTCGTCAGGTAATCGCGCAGAGCATAGTAGTGCTTCCACTCCTCCATACCCCACATCATGATGAAGTCGCATACGTCCTGATCGGCCTTGAAGTACTCGATGAGATTCGCGACGTACTCCGGACTGTTGCTCTCGACGAGCATCGTCGTCTCCACCACCGCGACGTCGGCCGGCGTCAGTGCCTCCAGCTGGATCGCCTGCCACGGCGTATCGAGAAACTCGGTGAGGCTCCAACTGACCCGCTCGTGCGTGCGGTAGAACGCGACGATGTCTTCCCTGCTCGGGATCGTGCGGTGCTCCGTCGGCGGCAGGGTCGGCTGGCCGCCCGTGAATGGATGGCTGACTGATCTGGTGAGCTTCGACAAGGCTGGTCTCCGTGCGCGCGGTTTCAGGCGCGATGCGTGTGGCCGCTCGCGGGGGCGAGGCGTGCGTGGATCCGGACGTTCATGCGGGCCGAGGGGTGATTCGGGGAGGGTGAGGACGGTGCGCGGTGGGAGATCGCTGCTGCTGGCGTGCTCTACTGCCCCTTCACGTTCTTCCGCTTGTTCTGGACATAGTCTACCAGAATGTACTGGCCCAGTTTGTCGGGCGTCGTGTAGAACACCCGCCCCTTGTTGATCTTGGCCACCTGGTTCACGAACTCCTTCAGATAGTAGTTGCGGTCGAGCATGAAGGTGTTGATCGTGATGTCCTTCCGCGTCGCCCGCTTCACCTCTTTCAAGGTCTCGCGAATGGTGATCGGGCTCGGGGGATAGGCGAAGTAGGACCGTCCGCGCTCAAGGTGCGCCGTTGGTTCACCATCAGAGATCATGATGATCTGGCGCGTGCCGTTCTTGTGCTTCGCCAGCAGGTTCTGTGCCAGGATTAGCGCGTGGTGCATGTTCGTGCCGAGCACAGACTCGTCCCAGCGCACGTACGGCAGTTCCTCCGCCTTCAGCTCCCGTGCGTAGGCTGAGAACCCGATGATGTAGAGGCTGTCCCGGCTGAACTGGCTGCGAATGAGATTGTTCAGTGCAAGCGCCACCTTCTTCGCCGCCTGGAACGACCCTCGCAGCGCCATCGACCACGAAAGGTCAACCATCATCACGGTCGCCGTTTGCGTCAGCTGCTCCGACCGGTAGACCTCGAAGTCGTCTTTGTCCAGCTTCACCGGTAGCGACGGCCCCTCACGCTGCAGCGAGTTCATGATCGTCTTGTCGAGCGCCAGGTGAAACGGATCGCCAAATTCGTACCGCTTCGTGTCGTCCCCGCGCTCCCCGCCGCGGCCATTGTCCCGCACCGCATGCTTCCCGAACGAATCGTTCTTCAGCTGTGAATAGATCTCGCCCAGCGCCTTCTGCCCGATCTTCCGGGTACCCCGCGGCGTCAACTCGTATCCGTTCCCTTTTCGCCGGATATACCCCTGCTCCTCCAGCACCTCAAGGAACTTTTTCAGCTGGTCCAGCGTCTCCGCGGCTTCGTCGCCCAGCAGGTCCCGCAGTTTCTCTTCGTCGATGTCCTCGATGTCGCCGCCGTACTGCGTTCGCTCCAGTTGGCGCTCCAGGTCGTCCATTCCCTGCATCCGGTCCATCAACCCCATTGCCTCGTTGAGGTCAATCTCTTCGTCGCCGCGGAACGGGTACTGGTTTCGCATATCGCGCATTGGCGAGAGGAACTCCAGGTTCGACTGCAGCTCCCGCAGTTCGGCCTGGAGATCCGGATCGCCGATCTTGTCCGATAACAGCTCCTGCAACTGCTGCCGCATATCGCCCGGCAGACTGTCGAGCAGGTTCTGCATCTGCGCCATCTGCCCTTGCATCCGCTCGACCAGTTCGTCGAGCGACTGCGGCGGGTTCGGCCCGAACAGATCCCCGTACTTGTTCATGAACCCGTCGAAGTCCGGCTCGCCGCCCGCCAGACGGTCGCTCAGCATCTGGTTCAGATCCTTGACCATCTGTTTCATGCGGGCCATGTCTTCCGGGGACATGTTGGCGATCTGGTCGTACATGTCTTTGAAGAAGGTCTCTGTCATCGCCTTCTTCAGCATGTCCATCAACTCGGTGAACTTGTGCTGCGCCTCCGGATCCATGAACTCGTAGTTCTGCAGCTCTTTCACCGACCCCGCGACGTCGGGTGGCAGCCCGTCGAGGAACTGCTTCTTTCGGTTCGCAATGTTCTGCAGCATCTGGGCGAATTGGTCGCGTTCACCGCTCGAACCCGCCTCGGTACCGCCCGCCGCTCCGCCATCGCCACGCTCGCTCGCGCCCGGTGCATCAGCCTGGCCCGCACTCCCCTCGCGAGCACGCTCGGCTTCGCCGGCGCCGTCCGTCGAGCCTTGTCCATCGTCGCTGTCGGCCGGGGTGTTGGCTACCGGCCGAGCGTCGGTCGCTTCGCTCAACCGACGATCGATCGTGCTGCGCTCCATCCCCAGGATCTCGTCCAAGCGCCCCTTGATGTCGTCCATCACCGACGAGAGGTTGTACCGGTCGAGCGTGCTGCGCCGTTGTTGCCGCAACTGCTGGAGCAGGTCGCGCAGCCCCTGGAGCCGGTTGGAGGTGTTGCCGCGCATCCCCCGCTGCAACAGGTTCCGCATGGCGTGCTGTAGATCGCCGAAGTTCATCAGGTCATCGGTGAGCGCTTCCAGCACGTCGTCAGCGTCGAGGGGCGGTACCTCCTGCGTGCCGTCCCATTCGCTGTAGCGGAAAGCGACCATGCCTCACCTCTCAGGGTGCGCGCCACTCATTTCGGGACGACGCACCGCGACTCTCACGGGGCGCCGGCGCATATCGATGCCGTGGCATCACCCACGATACTGGACGCGCCCCCCCACCCGATCTTTGTTCAGCCGCTTGTTCAGGTGTAGCCCTTCGAAAATGAACTCCATCGCGCTTGCGATCAGTGCAGGATCTTCCCCCGTGTCAAGTTTGGCGACAGACGGCGCCAGCCCATCGATCGACTTCATCATCTTCACATACGCTTCGGAAGGCATCTGGTCGCCTACCTCCGTCGCCAGGCCTGCCTTGAAGCGCGTAACCACGTCCTCCAGGTCTACGACGTTGAAGTACCGGTTGAACACCGCGACTACGGCATTCTGGATCAGCTTCTCGATGATCTGATCCTCCTTGCCGTCTTCCACAGTTTCGAACTCCACCTTGCCGCTGATCGTCGGGATCACGTACGGCAGGTCGCTCACCCTCGGCACGACCTCCTGTTCGCCTAGGCGAATTGCGCGACGGAGCGCGTTCGCCAGCAGGCTCTCGTAGTCTGCGATCGAGGCCCGCACCGATACCCCCGACCGCTGGTTCACGTCCGGACTGCGCCGCGCGAGCCGCGTGATCTCCGCCACGATCTCTTTCATGTAGAACGGCACGGCCACCTTGTAGTTCGTGTCGTCGAACACCGACCGCTCCTGCTCCATGATGTCGATCTCGTGCTCGACGTTCCGCGGGTAGTGCGTCCGGATCTGCGCCCCGTACCGATCCTTCAGCGGCGTGATGATCCGTCCCCGGTTCGTATAGTCCTCCGGGTTCGCTGATGCGACCACCAGCACGTCGAGCGGCATGCGGATCCGATAGCCGCGGATCTGCACGTCGCGCTCCTCCATGATGTTCAGGAGCCCTACCTGGATGCGCTCGGCGAGGTCTGGCAGTTCATTGATACAGAAGATGCCTCGGTTCGTCCGCGGGATCAGCCCGTAGTGGATGGTTAACTCGTCGGAGAGATAACGCCCCTCGGCGACCTTGATCGGGTCCACCTCGCCGATAAGGTCGGCGATCGTGATATCTGGCGTCGCCAGCTTCTCCCCGTACCGGCGGGCGCGGTCGATCCACTCGATCTCCACGCTGTCGCCTTCCTGCTCGAGCCGCATCCGGCTCGCGTGCGTGATCGGCTCGAACGGATTCTCGTTCAGCTCGCTCCCCGCGATGACCGGGATCGTCTCATCGAGGAGCCCCGCCAGTCCCCGGATCATCCTCGACTTCGCCTGCCCGCGCTCGCCCAGGAAGATGATGTCCTGCCCGGACAGGATGGCGTTCTCCAACTGTGGCACAACGGAGTCCTCGTAACCGTAGATGCCATCGAAGAGCGGCTTCCGCTCACGAATCCGCGCGATCAGGTTGCGGCGCAGCTCTTCCTTCACGGGCGTGACTTTGTAACCTGATGTCTTCAGCTCCCCCAACGTGCGGGGCTTTCCTTCCGGCGTCATACCGTCACGATCCTTCCGTGCCTCTCAGTGCCGCCACTCTCCGGCGTCGCCCTCGTAGAACCGCGCTATCTCGTCACGCGGGAATCGGCCGAGCGGACGTGTCGAATCTCCAGCCCCTAGTATAACCCTCGGCGGCCCGGCCTCGATCGTTCCGATAGCCCGACACGCGATCTTCACGTCAGCCAGCGCCTGGATCGCGCGACCGGACTCTTGGCCAGCGGTCACCGCCAGTAGCGCCCCTGACGCCAGCAGCCCCATGGGATCTACCCCCACCGCAGTACAGACGATTCGGGTCTCGTCGTACACGTAGATTGCATCCGGATCCACTCGTAGCGTCGCCCCCGTGGCTTCCGCAAGCTCCCACAACGCTGTGGCCAGCCCACCCTCCGTGGGGTCATGCAACGCGCGCGGACGCACGGCTGAGCATAACGCCTTCGCGTCGCTCACGATGCTGACGCCCGGGTCGCGGAGAAGTCCCGCTGCCCGTTCGATTGCGTCCGCACTGACGCCTGCTGCCGACAACTGCGCGGGCGACTCAAGGGCGAGCAGCGCCGTCCCCTCGATCGCGATCCCCTTCGTGAGCAGGATCGCATCGCCCGGCGCCGCTCCCCTGCCCATGACGATGCGGTCCCTCCGGCCCTCTCCCAGCATCGTGCCGCAAACGATCGGCCGCGTAAGCCCCAGCGTCACTTCCGTATGTCCACCCACCAACTCGATCCCCAGGGCGCTGCACGATTGAGTGATCTGGCCGAAGATAGCGCGTGCCTCCTCCTCCTCGGTTCCTGGAGGAAGCAACACCGTCGCAAGGAACCAGGCCGGCTGTGCGCCCATGCAGGCGATGTCGTTCGCGTTGACGTTCACCGCGTATCGGCCTATCTCGTCTACGGCGAACGTCACCGGGTCCGTCGTCGCGACCAGCGCCCGGCCGCCACCGACGTCGAGCACAGCCGCATCGCGCCCGATGCCCGGCCCGAGCAGCACGCGCGAGTCCGCAGATCGGACGGTTGCCAGCATCTCCGCGAGCAGATCTGCGCGCAGCTTTCCCGCTGGGAGTGTCATTTCCCGCTCGCCACGCGCTCAAGCACGTGCGCCGTGAACGCGTCGATGAGCTGCGGGAGGAGACGCCGCGCCCCCTGCCCCAGCGACATGCTCACGAAGAAGTCGCCGACCATGCCGAACCCGTCCGCTCCGATCTCCACCTCGAGCGTGCACCCCTCGGCTTCATCGGCCAGCTCGAACTGGAGCCTTGCGGCCGAAACCCCCGGCGCCAGCCGCGCATTCGACTCAACGTGCTCGCAAACCAGCCGCAGAGGCGCCGCCCAATCGACGATTGCCCAGCGCGTCCACACCTCCGGATCCATCCCGCTCGCCAGCAACGTCGTGCCTCGCTGCGGCGCGCCGTCTCCCTCTATGTCGATCTGCCGCACGTTCGGGAACCAGTGCGGCCACGACGGGAAGTCGGTCAGAATCGACCAAATGAGCGACGCGGGTGCGTCGTACGCCTGGGATGTGTAGTACGCGGCCATGAATTGACTGCAAGCATACACCGCGCGCCGGAGGTGGTGGCGGTGTGTGTGACGGATAGGTCGATTCAGAGCGCGGCGATCTGGCCGATGCTGTACTGGTGTGGCCGGGTCGAGCTGAGGGGTGTCCGCGAGGCGGACGGCGCCGTCGACGGGGTACGCGACGGCGCTGA
>DASQHL010000020.1:0-4402 GCA_035632115.1 Dehalococcoidia bacterium
CACCGCTACCGGGCTATCGGCTCGCTGGCAGGGCTCACGGCTGTGTTCATGATCTGTTCGCTGGGAATCATGGGTGGCCAGGATCATCGAGCCGTCGGTCTTGAGTGGCTGCTTGTCGCTGCTCTTGGAACAATCGTCTACATCTACGGCTACGTCCAAGCGATCCGCCTCGGCGGAAGCTCCGTTGGACTTCGCTATCACCGCCTGGTCGCCGGCACCGCGCTCTATGTCGCCGAGGTCGCTGGAGCCGCGCTATTGCTCGCGGGCGTCCGCGCTGGCCTCTACCTCGCCGCGGTCGCCATGGTCTTGCTGTTAGCTTTCACGATCTCGGGCGCCTGGCTGCTCATCGTGGGCATCTCGGAACACCACCGGGACGGGAGTTGAAGGGCGTCGCACCATGAAGGCAGCGATCTATAACGGACCGTACGACATCGAAGTTGGCGAACGGCCCGACCCGACGATCCAGGAATCTACCGACGCCGTCGTGCGCGTCGTGTTCGGTTGCGTGTGCGGGTCTGACCTCTGGTACTACCGGGGTCAGTCACCGCACGCCCTAGGACCCATCGGCCACGAGTACCTCGGTGTCGTCGAGGAAGTCGGTGCCGACGTAACGAATATCAAACCAGGCGACCTCGTTGTCGCGCCGTTCACCTTCTGCGACGGCAGCTACGCCAACTGCCAAGCCGGCTGGCCCTCCAATTGTCTGCATGGCGGCTCCTTCGGTAACCACGGCGTCGACGGTGGGCAAGAGCGCGAAGGAGAGGGTTGAGCTACCTTGTCGTCGGAGCCTTTCGCCGCGATGCCGTGATGATGGTGCGCGCCTGATGGACGAAGGAACTCGCCCCGACCCGGATGCGCTGCTCGCGCGGATCAAACGCGAGGAGCGGGAGGCGTCCGGCCGCGGCAGGCTGCGCATCTTCCTCGGTGCCTTCCCGGGCGTTGGCAAGACGTACACGATGCTGAGCGAGGCACATCGCCGCGTGTCGTACGGCGAAGACGTGGTGGTGGGGTTCGTCGAAACACACGGGCGCGCCGCGACGGAAGCGCAGATTGCGGGGCTGGAGGTGCTGCCGCGGAAGCGCATCGCCTACCGCGGCGTCACGGTGGAGGAGCTGGACGTAGACGCCGTGCTGCGGCGCCACCCTTCGGTCTGCCTGGTGGACGAGCTGGCGCACACGAACGCGCCGGGCTCCGAGCGCGAGAAGCGCTACGAGGATGTGGACACGATTCTCGAAGCGGGCATCAATGTCGTGACGACGTTGAACGTGCAGCACCTGGAGAGCCTGAACGATACCGTGCAGGCGCTCACGGGCGTGCGGGTGCGCGAGACGATTCCGGACCGGGTGGTGGACGAAGCGGACGAGCTCATCCTCATCGACCTGACGCCGGAGGGCGCGCGGGCGCGGATGGAGCACGGCCACATCTATCCCCCGGCGCAGGCCGAAGCGGCTCTGCGGCACTTCTTCCGGCCCGAGAACCTCGCCGCGCTGCGGGAGCTGGCGCTGCGGCGGACAGCGCAGGAGGTCGATGAGCAGCTCGACATGTACATGCGTGAGTCCGTCCATCAGCAGCGGGTGGACGTCGAGGAGCACGTGCTGGTCTTCATCGATCCATCTCCGTTCTCGCGCACGCTGATCCGTCGTGGCTGGCGTATCGCCCAGGGACTGCGCGCCGATCTGCTCGTCGCCTACCTCCGGTGCGATATGAGCGAACGCGAGCAGACGGACATGGCGCGCACGCTGGAGCTGGCGGAGGACTTGAACGCGCGCGTCTTCTCGCTCGACGCGGCCGACGCGGCGACCGCCCTGAAGGGCTTCGTCACGGCCGAGGGCGTGAACCACCTGGTCTTGCAGCACCGGCGCCGCAACGGCTTCGCCCGGCTGCTCAGGCGCTCACTCGTGGACGAGTTGATGCTGGCGCTCCCGACCCTGGACGCGCACCTCGTCGCTGAGCACCGCCCGCCAGGTGGGTAATCGGATGGCCGGCCCTGCACTTGCGGCCCGCTCGTGCGTGGCGTCTGACAGTGGAGCCGCGTTTTCCTGACAACTTCCTGATATCTGCCTGCTAACCTTCTGACGTAACACCGACGCGCCGTCGCTCTAGACGGCGCACACGACCTAGGTTGTGAGCGGGTGAATATCGGGCCTCGCGACTTAACGTCCGGTGACGCTCAACCGATGACCCGACCGAATGTCGTCATGGTCGGCTCATACGATCGCGTCGTGCCGATCCTCAACGCGGTCTTGTCCTCGGGAGCCTTCGGGATCACGGTTTCTGAAGCGGCGCGCCTCGACGCGGTTCCTCGCCTGATCAGCGACAACACGGATGCCGCGATCGTGTTCCTAACTGACTGGCATAACGCAGCGGAGCTACGCGAGCTCGTGCAGCAGTGCCCTAGCGTTCGTTTTCTGTTGGTCACTCCGACGAAGCCCCCGCGCGCCGCGCTCGCACGAGCTGTGAGTGAGCTTGGCGCCGCCATCGTCTCATGCGACGAGGGGCCGCTCATCATCGTCGCCACGTTGCTCTCGATGCTCGCACAGTCGAGCGCCTCGCCCGGAGCGCGGCGTTGATCGCTCGGGTGTCTCCGCCGTGTGCCGCGGAGCTGCATTCGACGTCTGGCGGAGCGAACCGATGCGTCGACGTTCGTCACGCGGAGGATCGACAATAATGGACCAACTGGCGCGGCCCCAAGAGGAGGCCCTCGTACCAGGTGAACGCGCTTCTGTGTTACCGCCGCCGCGAGAACAGGGCGTACCAGCGTACGGGAAATCAGGGCGGGCTTGGGCTACCGTCGATAACAAGAACCGGGTCGCATACACCACTCTGCCCGGCCCCGGGCTGGCAATCATTGACCCGCTCAGCTACGGCGTCACGCTTGACGGGATTGATGCTGCCGTGGGCCAGGCGCAATTCTTGAGCGCCATGGCCTCGGGGTCCTATCTGGTCGCGTATGACCAACGCGGCTTTGGCGACTCGGCCGCGGCCGACGCGCCCGACAGTTGGGAGCAGCTCGCCGATGACCTTTGGCGCGTCGCAGACGCAGCTGGCGTCGAGCGCGCCGTGCTCTATGGTGTCGCGAACGCCGGCTACACCGTCGTTCATGCGGCCCTGAGGCAGCCTGATCGCGTCCTCGGGATGATCTTCAACTTCGTGCCGCCCACCTTTGCGGCTTCGTCCGCGACCGAGGGCGTGCCACCGGAGCGCACGCGGTATTGGTTTGACGTCACTGAGGGCGCGCCAAAGGGACACCCACTCGCCATGATGGAGGATTTCGGCATTGGCATCGGAGACGCTGTCGAACTCATCAAGGCATGGGAAACGACGGCGAGCGAACGAGCGCTCCTACAGACTGGGAGATTGATCGCCGACGCCGACATCCGACAGATCCTTCCACTCCTACTCCAGCCCGCGCTCGCCATTGAGCCGCAGCGACGTGCGATGTTCCACGGGTGGGGTGAAGGCATATCGTCGCTGCTTCCGAACGCACGCGTCGTGCGGCCGGCACGGGGCATCGAGACGCTTGGCGCGATCCATGGTTTCCTCTCAGTGCTGGCCGTCGATCTCGGGCGTGGGGCAAGCCAGCTATCGCCATCGCTCTCTCAGGCATTGGTGAGCAGTGAGCAATCGATGCGGGAGATGCGCCGTATCGCTGTTGCCGTGGACGACGACGTGGCGTCCGCGCGGGCCGTGGAACTTGCTTGCCGTCTCGGGGAGGCCCAACGGTCCGAGATCGCGCTGATCCACGTGGTGCCCGTGCCGTACGCGCTTTCGCTGGGGAACCCACCGAGTGACCTCGTGAAGCGCGGCGAGCGGGCACTGAGCCTGGGCGATGCCATCGTGCAACGGCACGGGCTCCCGCCGGCCAAGCGGCGGCTGGTCCGCGGCCGCACGATCGCGGCATCGATCCTGGCGACGGCGGAGGAGCTGGGCAGCAATCTGATCGTGGTTGCGAACAAGGGGACGGCTGACGGGACGAGTTCGAGCAGCGAGGTGGTGGGGGAGCTGCTGCGGCGGGCGCCAGGCAAGGTCGTGGTGGACAGGGCGGGGCCATGAGTGGCGCGCTTGACGTGATCCGGCGTCCGTTCGGGCGGCCGCGGCGGCGGCGCGAGTTGCCGCACCAGGTGCTGGCGAAGAAGTACGCGCTGCCGGTCTTCGCCAGCGATGCGCTGTCCTCGGTGGCATACGCCACGGAGGAGATCCTGAAGGTGCTGGCGCTGGCGGGCGCCGCCTACTTCTTCCACAGCATGTGGATCTCGATGCTGATCGTGGGCATGCTGGTGGTGCTGCTGCTGAGCTACCGGCAGACCATCTTCGCGTATCCGAACGGCGGAGGCGCGTACATCGTGGCGCGCGACAACATCGGCGAAGGCGTAGCGCAGCTGGCCGGGGCGGCGCTGCTGAC
>DASQHL010000021.1:0-2515 GCA_035632115.1 Dehalococcoidia bacterium
GACTGGGATCTGGTGATCGATGTCAACCTCAAGGGAGTGTTCCTCTGCACGAAGGCGGTCGCCGGCCACATGATGCAGCGGCGAACCGGCCGCATCATCAACCTGTCGTCCATCGCCGGCAAGCGAGGCTCGGCGATCACCTCCGCGTACTGCACGTCGAAGTTCGGCGTGATCGGGTTCACGCAGTCCATGGCGGCGGAGCTCGCCGGGGCGAACGTCACCGTCAACGCGATCTGCCCCGGCGAGGTCGACACGCACATGTGGCGCGACATACTGTCGCCCGCGATCGCTGCCGCGACGGGGGCGACCGTGGCCGAGGCGTTCGACGGGTTCATCAAGCAGCGCGTGCCCCTCGGCCGGCCGCAGACAGCCGAGGATATGGGCCAGGCAGCCGTGTACCTCTGCAAGGCGGACAACGTCACCGGGATCGCGCTGAACGTCAATGGCGGCACGGAGATGCACTAGCCGCCGGCTGGTGACTGATCACGGGAGGCCGGGAGCCAGGTGCCCTGACACACTGGACACCCTGAGGGGAGTGCATGACCACAATCGGCTTCATCGGCGGAACGGGCGAAGAAGGGATGGGCCTCGCGTTCCGCTTCGCGAAGGCGGGCCACCCCTGCGTCATCGGCTCGCGCAGCGCGGAGAAGGCGGCCGGCGCCGTCGCGGAGTTGCGCGCCCAGGACGCTGGCCTGCCGCTCACCGCCGCCACCAACGCGGACGCCGCGGCAGCGGGCGAGATCGTCGTCGTGACCACGCCGTACGCCGCGCAATCCGACACGCTGCCGCCGCTCGCGGGCGCCCTCGCCGGCAAGCTCGTCGTCAGTACCGTCGTGCCGATGGCGTTCGCCGGCGGACGGGCGTCGCTGCTGCCCGTGCCGGAGGGCTCCGCCGCGCAGCAGGAGCAGGCGCTGCTGCCGCAGTCCATCGTCGTCGCTGCCTTCCAGAACCTCAGCGCCAGGAAGCTGCTCAAGGGCGCACCCATCGAAGCCGATGTGGTGGTCTGTGCGGATGACGCCGGCTCAAAGCAACGTGTCATGGCGCTGGCCGCCGCGATCGACGGCGTGCGCGGCATCGATGGCGGGCCGCTTGCCAACGCGCAGCTCGTCGAGGGCATCACGGTGCTGCTGGTCGCCGTGAATCGCGCCTACAAGACGCAGGCGGGCATCCGCATTGCGGGGGTCGCGTGAGCGCGGAGGTTCGCATCATCGGCCTCGAGGGCATGCCGGAGGTCCACGCCGGCGACGACCTGCCGGCACTCATCGTGCAGGCCGCCCGCGCCGACGGCGTGGCCATCGAGGCCCGCGATGTGCTCGTCGTCACGCAGAAAGTTGTCTCGAAGGCGGAGGGCCGCATCGTCGACCTGGACGCCGTCACGCCGTCACCCTTCGCCGAGCGCTACGCCGCGATGTTCGAGAAGGATGCGCGCCAGGTCGAGGTCGTGCTGGGCGAGACGAAGCGCATCGTGCGGATGGAGCACGGCGTGCTGATCTGCGAGACGCACCACGGCTTCGTCTGCGCCAACGCCGGCGTCGACGCCTCGAACGTCGAGCGCACCGGCACCGTCTGCCTGCTGCCGGTCGACCCCGATGCCTCCGCGCGCGCCGTGCGCGATGGCCTGCGTGCCGCACTCGGCGTCGATGTGGCGGTGATCGTTTCCGACACCTTCGGCCGGCCCTGGCGCGAAGGCCACCTGAACTTCGCCATCGGCATCGCCGGCGTCGGGCCCCTCATCGACTACGCCGGCCAGCACGACCCCGCCGGCTACGAGCTGCGCGTCACGCAGATGGCTGTCGTCGATGAGCTGGCGGCCGCGGCGGAGTTGGTGCACGGCAAGCTCGCCCGCGTGCCCGTCGCCATCGTCCGTGGCGCGGAGTACGAGCCGGTGGAAGCAGCCACGTCCGCGCTGATCCGGCCCGCCGAGCGCGACATGTTCCGGTGATGCGTGCGAGACCGGTGTGGCGGTCGCTCGCTACTCGTTCGCGCGCCCTCGCCGTTTCGGCGCCAGCATGCCGTAATCGCCATCCTTGCGCCTGTACAGCAGCGCGAAGTCGTCCGTCTTCGCGTCCAGGAAGATGAAGAAGTCGTGGCCGATGAGGTCCATCTGGGCCAGCGCCTCCTCCTCGGACATTGGCGACGCATCGAATCGCTTCAACCGCACCACCTTGCCGGCGATGTACTCCTCCTCCGGCTCCTCCTCCGCCACCGGCTCGACCAGTGCCGCCGCGACGGCGTCCTTCGCGATGTGCGGGTGGTATCGGTCGTGCAGGCGCTTCTTGTGCCGCCGTGCCTGCTGCGTGAGTACCCCCACCGTCAGGTCGAAAGCCGCCCGCGGGTCGGCCGCGCGCTCCTCCGCCCGGAGGATCGCCGGGCCCGAGTGCACCGTCACCTGCACGGCGTAGCGGTCGGCGGCCGCGCGCGTCTCCTGGTGCGCCACCTCGACGATCACCTCGTCGACGCGCGGCAGCCAGCGTTCCAGCTTCGCCAGCTTCTGCTCGGCGTGCTCCTCGAAGTC